>NZ_QSQT01000029.1 GCF_003437535.1 Phocaeicola plebeius | reverse complement strand
ATTACATCGCCGTAATGCCAACCAACCTGTACGGTCCGAATGATAACTTCCACTTGGAAAACAGTCACGTACTGCCGGCCATGATCCGCAAGATTCACCTGGCGAAATGCCTGAACGAGGGCGACTGGGATGCGGTGCGTAAGGACATCAACCTGCGCCCGGTGGAAGGTGTAAACGGAAGTAATACGGACGAGGAGATTCTGGAAAAGCTGGCGAAGTTCGGCATCACACCGAAAGCGGTTACGCTTTGGGGTACGGGAAAGCCGATGCGTGAGTTTTTGTGGAGTGAAGAAATGGCGGATGCCAGCGTACATGTGTTGCTGAACGTGGATTTCAAGCAGACGTATGATGCGTCAAAGAAAAATGCGGACGGTATTACTGAAATCCGTAACTGTCACATCAACGTGGGTACGGGCAAGGAAGTGTCTATCCGCGAAGTGGCAGAGAAAATCATGAAGGAAATCGGCTTCAAGGGTGAACTGCGCTGGGATGCATCGAAACCGGACGGCACACTGCGCAAGCTGACGGACGTAAGCAAACTGCACAGCCTGGGATGGCACCATAAAGTAGAAATAGACGAAGGTATTCACCGCTTGTATGAATGGTACCTGAAGGGTATCTGCATCAATCATCAGACAGTATAATCCGAATGGAAGAAAAAATAGAGAGACACTGGTATGCTTTCTACGTAAGAATGCATCACGAGAAAAAAACGGCAGAAAAATTAGAAATGCTCCACGTGGAGCATTTCTTACCCATACAGGAAGTGGTGCGTCAATGGAGTGACCGGAAAAAGAAAATCAAGCAAGTCGTAATTCCGATGTTGATTTTTATCTGCACGGATGAAAAAGGACGAATTGAGCTGCTTCAGAATTTTCCGTCATTAACGGGCTGCTTGATAGACCCGGCAACCCGACGACCGGCCATTATCCGGGACAAAGAGATGGAGCAGTTTAAGTTCATGCTGGATTACTCCGAGGAGACTGTACGGTTCCAAAATGAGCCGCTGGCCCCAGGGGAACAGGTAGAAGTAATCAAAGGCTCTCTGAAAGGTCTTCAAGGTGAGCTGGTAGAAATAGGAGGACACTCGCAGGTGATGATACGCATTGACCATCTGGGCTATGCCATCGTGGAAATGCCAGTAGGATACGTAAAGAAAGTATAAGACTGATTTCTCAAAAGAGAAAGCGGGAATATAAAGAAAACGGCGGGAAGTTGCATGTTGGAAAAGCAACTTCCCGCCGTTCTTTGTTATTGGAAGAATACGTCATCAAGACGTGTGGTATTTTCTTCTTCTATCTCTGTCAGACGGTCTTTACAAGGATCGAAATCACCTGGAATATCGAAAGTCTCGTCTTGAGAGTAGCCTAATGTCTTGTCGGCATAGACTTTCTGCATATAGATGCCCCAGATAGGCAATGCCATAGAAGCCCCCTGGCCGTCGCGCATCGTATCGAAATGGATGTCGCGTTCTTCACCACCTACCCAGCAACCGGATACCAACGAAGGAGTGAAGCCCATAAACCATCCGTCGGAGTTACGGTTGGTAGTTCCTGTCTTACCTCCCATATCAGCCTTGATGCCATACAAGCGACGAACACGTCCACCCGTACCTTCATTAATTACGGCACGCAGCATAACGAGCATCTTATAAGAAGTAGATTCACTAATGACTTCATTCACTTGCGGCGTGAAGTTGGCTATGACGTTACCATCATTGTCTTCAATACGGGTGACAAATAGCGGAGCGGTACGGATACCTTTATTGACAAAGGCCGTGTACGCACTGACCATCTCTCCTACCGAAATTTCACATGGTCCAAGACAGAGGGAAACGGTAGGCTGTACATCCTTATTTAATACACCGAATGAGTGTATCAGGCGAACCAGGTCGTACGGGCTGAGTTTGCTCATCAGGTAGGCTGAAATCCAGTTATTGGAGTTGGCCAATCCCCATTTCAAGGTCACAATTTCTCCATAATGCGACTTGGAGCTGTTACGGGGTGACCAGGCTTTTCCGTTCTCATCGAAGAGGGTCTGCTCTACATTACGAACTTCATCACATGGCGAGAAGCCATTCTCCATGGCAAGCGCATACAAATAAGGTTTGATGGTTGAACCTACCTGACGACGACCTACCATAGCCATATCATACTGGAAGTAGTTGTAATTAGGTCCTCCCACGTATGCTTTCACATGGCCCGTAATCGGGTCCATGGACATAAAGCCTGCACGCAAGAAATGTTTGTAATACTTGATGGAGTCAAGCGGAGTCATGATTGTATCTTTTTCTCCATCCCATGAGAATACGGACATTTCATATTTAGTGTTGAATGCTTTCATGATTTCAGCTTCAGAGCATCCGTCAGCTTTCATGGTACGGTAACGGTCGCTCTGACGAATGGAGCGGTTCAGAATCTGTTCCACTTCCTCCGGTGTCAGCTGATTGGTATAAGGAGCTGTCTTACGCCCTCTCTTTTCCTTGAAGAAGCGAGGCTGCAGATATTTGGCTACATGTTCATAAACAGCTTCTTCGGCATACTGCTGCATACGGGAATTGATAGTGGTATAAATCTTCAATCCGTCTACATACAGATTGTAGTTGGTACCGTCTTTCTTTTTATTCTTCGCACACCAGCCATACAACGGGTTGGTTTCCCAAGCCAAAGAATCTTCATAATATTTCTGCATCTGCCAGCCACGGTAATCGCTCCGGTCCGGTTTACGAGCGGTCATTACGCCACGCAGGTATTCACGGAAATAGGTAGCCAATCCGTCTTTATGGTCGACAGGCTGAAATTTCAGCACCAACGGAAGTGCCTGCAAAGAATCACATTCTTCCTGAGTAAGGAAGCCTGCCTTACGCATCTGGTCGAGCACGGTATTACGACGTCCGCGAGAACGTTCATTAAAACGACGAGGGTTATAGAGAGAAGGGTTCTTACACATACCTATCAAGGTAGCGGCTTCTTCTATTTTCAAGTTCTTCGGATCTTTGGCAAAATACGTCTTAGCCGCTGTCTTAATACCTACGGCATTGTTCAGGAAGTCGAACTTATTAAGATACATGGTAAGAATTTCTTCCTTTGTATAATAGCGTTCCAGTTTTACCGCAATCACCCACTCGATAGGTTTCTGCAACAGACGCTCCATTACATTGTCGGCTGTCGGTGAATAGAACTGCTTAGCCAACTGCTGGGTAATGGTACTACCTCCACCGGCATGTTTCTGCATGAAGATTCCACGCTTGATAACCGCACGCATGAAAGCACGGGCGTCGATACCGGAATGGTCTTCAAAACGCACATCTTCAGTGGCCACCAAGGCATGTACCAGATGGGGAGAAAGGTCTTCATAGCCCACATACACGCGGTTTTCCTTACTAAGCGACCAGGTTCCCAACAGCTTTCCGTCTTCAGAAATGACCTGAGTAGCAAACTTCAGATTCGGGTTTTCCAGCTCTTCTACCGGGGGAACATAACCTATTTTACCTTTTGCAATGGCCGTAAAAACGATGGCAACTGCGGCAATGCAGATGAACACAAAACCCCACATTGCATATATAAATATCTTTCTCATACTTTTATTATATTCATTAATTAGACTTTTAAGCCGCAAATTTACGGAAAATCTTTGTAACAAAGACTTATTTTCCGCAATATCCTCTTAAATGCGAAAACGTAGTCCGAAATATCCTAAAAACGGTGGGATTTCTATTTTTTTTACCTACCTTTGAACTCCGGTATTATAAAAGTAATCAAAAACAGCTAACATGGAAAATAGAAGTTTAGTTACTATCGCCGAACATTCCAAAGAGAAAATCATGTATCTTCTGGAAATGGCAAGAGAGTTTGAAAAGAAACCTAACCGCCGCCTGCTGGCAGAAAAAGTAGTTGCCACTCTGTTCTTTGAACCATCTACCCGTACCCGTCTGAGCTTTGAAACGGCAGCCAACCGTCTGGGAGCAAGAGTCATCGGATTTACCGATCCGAAGGTGACCAGTTCTTCTAAAGGAGAAACGCTGAAGGATACCATCATGATGGTGAGCAACTATGCAGACATCATCGTAATGAGACATTATCTGGAAGGTGCTGCACGTTACGCCAGTGAAGTGGCTCCGGTGCCCATCGTAAATGCCGGAGATGGTGCAAACCAGCATCCTTCACAAACAATGCTGGATTTATACTCCATCTATAAGACTCAAGGTACACTGGAAAACCTGAACATTTATCTGGTAGGTGACTTGAAATACGGAAGAACGGTTCACTCGCTGCTGATGGCTATGCGACACTTCAATCCTACTTTCCATTTCATTGCTCCGGACGAACTGAAAATGCCGGACGAATACAAGCTGTATTGCCAGGAACATCACATCAAATACGTGGAACATACTGACTTCACCGAAGAAACCATTGCAGATGCCGATATTCTGTATATGACTCGTGTTCAGCGGGAACGTTTCACTGACCTGATGGAATATGAAAGAGTGAAAGATGTGTATATCCTGAACAACAAGATGCTGGAACATACACGCCCGAACCTGAAAATCCTCCACCCGCTTCCTCGTGTGAACGAGATTACTTATGACGTGGACGACAATCCGAAAGCTTACTATTTCCAACAGGCCAAGAACGGTCTTTATGCCCGCCAGGCCATCCTTTGCGATGTGTTAGGAATTACACTCGACGAGGTAAAAGCTGATACTGAAAAATAATCCGGAAACTATTCAATTCAAGTAACTATGAGTGAAAAGAAAGAATTACAGGTGGCTGCGCTGAAAAACGGAACAGTCATTGACCATATACCTTCCAATAAGTTATTTACAGTCGTATCCTTGCTGGGACTGCAGGATGAAGATGCCAACATCACAATAGGCAACAACTTTGAAAGTAAGAAATTAGGCAAGAAGGGAATCATCAAAATTGCCGACCGCTTCTTTACGGAAGAAGAAATCAGCCGCTTGTCGGTAGTTGCTTCCAAAATCAAGCTGAATATCATCCGCGACTATGAAGTCGTAGAAAAGAAAGAAGTGGAAATGCCTGACGAGCTGAGAGGCATCGTGAAGTGCAACAACCCGAAATGTATCACCAACAACGAGCCGATGCAAACATGGTTCCACGTTGTCGACAAGGAAAAAGGCTTGTTGAAGTGCCATTACTGCGAAAAAGAACAGCAGAAGGATAACATCAAACTTCTGTAAACCATGAAGCAGGACTGGAAACCAGGGACAATGATTTATCCTCTTCCGGCTGCCTTGGTTACATGTGGCAGCTGTGAAGGAGAATATAACATTATCACCGTAGCGTGGGTAGGTACAATCTGTACCAACCCACCTATGTGTTACATTTCTGTCAGACCAGAACGGCACTCCTATCCTATTCTGAAAAAGAATATGGAGTTTGTCATTAATCTGACCACCAAAGATATGGCTTTTGCCACAGACTGGTGCGGAGTTCGTTCAGGCAAAGACTACAACAAGTTCCAGGAGATGAAATTAACTCCAGGAAAGGCAGCCATGGTGCAGGCTCCTCTCATTGAAGAGTCGCCACTCTGCATTGAATGCCGGGTAAAGGAAATCGTCGCTTTAGGTTCACATCACATGTTTATTGCGGACGTAGTCAACGTGAAAGCAGACGATAAATACCTGAACTCGGAAACCGGCAAATTTGAACTGGCTCAATCTAACCTTCTGGTTTATGCCCACGGGGGATATTACGAATTAGGAGAGAAAATTGGCAAGTTCGGATGGTCGGTAGAGAAAAAGAAATAACTGATTTATGATAAAAGAAGCCCTATTCACCCTCATTGGAAGCGGTGTGCTGGCAGTATGTGAGCTGCAAGCACAGGCCGTAACTACGCCCATGGTTACGCTGAAACAGCCGCGTTTCAACCTGGGAGTGAAAGCCGGTTTCAACTCTTCCATGTTCTTTACGGATGAGATTTCAATTAACGGCAAAGAACTGGAACTTGCCCAAAATAACTATAAAGTAGGTTATTTTGCAGCGGTGTTCTGCCGCTTCAACATGAAGAAACACCACTTCATACAACCGGAATTTTCCTGCAATATCACTCAAGGAAGTGTTTCTATTCCCAGCACATTAGCCAACTCGGAAATTCTGAAGGAGAATGCCCTTATCAAGAAAAAAATGACGACACTTGACCTGCCCATTCTTTACGGCTATAAGTTCATTGACGTACATCCGTATGGAATGGCATTTTTCGTAGGTCCCAAGGTGACATGGGTATGGGAGAAACATTGTTCAACCGAATTTACAGGCTTCCACCAACAGGAAATAAAGGAAGAGCAATATCCGTTCCAGTACAGCGGAGTCGTGGGACTGGCCGTCAACGTATCCAACATCTTCTTTGATTTCCGTTACGAGGTGGGACTTCATAACACCATCCGTTCTATCACCTATAACACCGACCTGACTGAGGCTCCGCATAATGAAGGAAAAATTAAGCTGGAACAACGGAAAAACATTCTGAGTTTTTCGGTCGGAGTTATTTTCTAACAGGATTTTTCACTTTAAAACAACTATATCATGAAACGAGACGATTCTATTTTTAGCATCATTGAGAAAGAACATCAGAGACAACTAAAAGGTATTGAACTGATTGCCTCAGAAAACTTTGTAAGTGAACAAGTCATGCAGGCTATGGGTTCTTGCCTGACCAACAAATATGCAGAAGGGTATCCTGGAAAAAGATATTACGGAGGATGCGAAGTGGTAGACCAGAGCGAACAGCTGGCCATCGACCGTATCAAGCAGATTTTCGGAGCTGAATGGGCAAACGTACAGCCTCACTCAGGTGCACAGGCCAATGCTGCCGTATTCCTGGCAGTATTGAATCCGGGCGACAAGTTCATGGGTTTGAACCTGGCACACGGCGGACATCTGTCTCATGGCTCTGCAGTAAATACTTCAGGTATTCTGTACACTCCATGCGAATATAACCTGAACAAAGAGACGGGTCGCGTAGATTATGACCAGATGGAAGAAATCGCCTTGAGAGAGCATCCGAAGTTAATTGTAGGCGGAGGTTCTGCTTATTCACGTGAATGGGACTACAAACGCATGCGTGAGATTGCTGACAAGGTAGGCGCTATCCTGATGATTGATATGGCACATCCGGCCGGACTGATTGCTGCCGGTTTGCTTGACAATCCGGTGAAATACGCACATATCGTAACTTCAACTACCCACAAAACGCTTCGTGGTCCGCGTGGTGGTATCATCCTGATGGGTAAAGACTTCCCTAATCCATGGGGAAAGAAAACTCCGAAAGGCGAAATCAAGATGATGTCACAGTTACTGGATTCAGCTGTATTCCCCGGCATTCAGGGTGGCCCGCTGGAACACGTCATTGCAGCTAAAGCCGTAGCATTCTACGAATGTATGCAACCGGAATACAAAGAATACCAAATTCAGGTACAGAAGAACGCCCGTGTATTGGCTCAGGCTTTGATGGATCGTGGTTTCACCATCGTATCGGGAGGAACAGATAATCACTCTATGCTGGTAGACCTGCGCAGCAAATATCCAGATTTGACAGGAAAGGTAGCTGAAAAAGCGTTGGTAGCAGCCGACATCACTGTCAACAAGAATATGGTACCGTTTGACACTCGCTCTGCATTCCAGACATCAGGTATCCGTCTGGGAACTCCGGCCATTACGACCCGTGGCGCCAAAGAAGACTTGATGTACGAAATTGCAGAAATGATTGAAACCGTACTGTCAAATGTAGACAACGAAGAGGTTATCGCTTCCGTACGTCACCGCGTAAATGAAACGATGAAAAACTATCCTATATTTGCATATTAACTAAACGACTAAAAACGAAACAAAATGAAGAAAATGAATTCTATGGCTATCTTACTGAGTGCATGCTTGGTATTTAGCGGGTGTGGTATGACAAATACAGCCAAAGGTGGAATGATTGGTGCAGGAAGTGGAGCTGCCCTGGGAGCATTGATCGGAGGTATCGCCGGTCACGGAAAAGGAGCTGCCATTGGAGCGGCTGTAGGTGCTGTCGTAGGTACAGGTGCCGGTGTACTGATTGGTAAGAAGATGGACAAGGCTGCCGCACAGGCAGAACAGATTGAAGGTGCACAGGTAGAGCAGGTAACTGACAACAACGGATTACAAGCCGTAAAAGTGACTTTCGACTCCGGTATCTTGTTTAATACCAGCAGTGCTACATTAAGTACTTCTGCCAAATCTGCATTGAGCAAATTTGCCAACAACGTGCTTAACCAAAACAAGGACATGGACGTTGCCATCTACGGATATACTGATAATACCGGTTGGAAAAACAGTACCGCAGAGCAGAGCCGCCAGAAGAATCTGGACCTTTCACAAGAACGTGCCCAGAGTGTATCAAGCTATCTGTTAGCCTGTGGCGCTTCTTCCAGCCAGATTAAGTCTGTTACAGGTATGGGTGAAGAAAATCCCGTAGCCGACAACTCAACTGCTGCAGGCCGTCAGGAAAACCGCCGTGTAGAAGTGTATATGTATGCCAGCCAGCAGATGATTCAACAGGCTGAAGCTGGAACTTTGCAATAAATCGAATTTTCATAGTAACAAACATCCTTATGCCGGGTCTTTCAGACTCGGCATAATTTTCATCCCCACATCAAACACTAATGAACAGAAAACGAATTCTAAGATACATACGTAATCTGATTATCTTTTTCTTTGCATCTACCATTCTTTCCGTCGTTGCCTTAAGATTTATTCCGGTCTACATCACTCCCCTGATGGTGATACGAAGTGTAGAACAACTGGTAAAAGGTGAGAAAGTGGCCATGAAGCACAAATGGGTACCTAAAGAAAAAATATCACGTCACCTTCCGATGGCGGTCATTGCCTCTGAAGACAACCGTTTTGCCAGCCACAACGGGTTCGACTTCAAGGAAATCAGCAAGGCTATTGAAGAAAACAAAAAGCGTAAGAAAGCCAGAGGAGCAAGTACCATCAGCCAGCAGACAGCTAAGAATGTATTCCTATGGCCCTCCTCCTCCTGGGTAAGAAAAGGATTCGAAGTCTATTTCACGGTACTGATTGAACTGATATGGGATAAAGAAAGAATCATGGAAGTTTACCTGAACTCCATCGAAATGGGAGATGGTATATATGGAGCAGAAGCCGTGGCGAAAGCTCACTTTCACACCACGGCCTCTCAACTCACTCGCAAACAATGTGCACTTATTGCAGCCAGTCTGCCGAATCCAAGAAAATACAATTCCGGAAAACCCAGCCCTTACATGTACAAGCGTCAGCGGAAAATCATGTATCTAATGAAATGTGTTCCTACATTCCCGGAAAAAGCCGAAAAGTAAGGAGACTTCTCGGGGCTAAGGCTCCGGATCTCCTTTCAAAATCGGAAGTGTAATCTTATATTTCACTGCTAAAATACGGGCTACAAACACGGTTACTCCACCAATAATCTGTGCAAGTACGGATTCCATGTCCAGCATTAGACAAATCCAGTAAACCAGTCCGCCAATCACACAAGCCATGGCGTAAATCTCTTTACGGAATATCAGCGGAATCTCGTTGATAAATATATCACGCAGCACTCCTCCAGCTGCACCGGTAATACTACCCATGATAATGGCAATCCAAAACGGATAACCCAGCGCATACGCCTTACTGAATCCTACAACCGTAAACAGGGCCAGACCTATGGTGTCAAAAATAAAGAAGGTATTATTCAGGCGAATGACATACTTTCCGAACAAGATGACAAAGAACATAGCGAAAGCCGTACAAATGAGATACATCGGGTCGGTCATCCAGGCTGGAGTCACATCCAGCAAAACATCACGAATGGTTCCACCACCGATAGCCGTAGCCAGTCCCACCACATAAGCGCCAAACCAGTCAAACCGTTTCGCCGAAGCAAGACGTATACCACTTATGGCAAATGCAAAAGTCCCCACAAAATCCAGTATCGTTACAAACGAAGGCATCTGAAAAAAAACATCCATAGCAAATATTTTACCAAGTATAACTCAAACCAAAACTAAGCAATTCCTGCAACTGAAAATAACTTCGACCTTCTTCACGAGTCACCCCATCGTCAAATCGACCATGAACGAACAGCTTCGTAGAAAGATACTGATTAATGGTAAAGGTAAAGGTATTTTCCCATTCACCCAGCACTTTCTCGTAATTGGTCGTATAAGACAAGCGGGACTCCCACATCAGGATGGAGAACATTTTCCATTTCAATGTAGATTCCAGACGAGAACCCCATACACTTTCCCGTTTATGACCGGCTTCGATGTTAAACTTTGTAGGGTCTACCCTGTCACTGGCCACGCTGTACAAGGTGTAGTTTATCGGATTTACCAGCACAGACAAATTGCACACGCCATCCTTGATAAACTTGTAGTCCATACCGAGACCGACGTTCAATTCGGCCGGTGAGAAGAAAGCAGAAACCAAGTTATCGGAGTTGGTCTCGTAGTTTGAGAAGAACTGCGTCTTGAACTCAGCCGACAAAGTATAGTACCATGTACTGAAGGCCTTGTAACCCAATTTAGAACTCAAGCGAAGCAGGTCATTGTTAGCCTTATAGCTGTGTACGGTATCCGAAGGTGCCGTGATAAAGCCCAATTTCCACTCAATCTTGTTTTCAAACTGGATACGCTGTCTGTCATCATAATTCGCCTGCCAGGTGAAGCCGGAAAGCAATGATTTGGTACTTTCACCACCCTTATACCAGTTCTTCGAAATGTAGTTCTGTGAGAATTGCAAATAACCATTTCCACCAAAGGTCCAGAAATTCGGCTTGATAACCAGCAGGTCTTTTTCTGTCACCCGGTTCGGAAGCTCATCATTCTGCATCATGTCCAGCAGATTCTCTTTCCGCGGCTGGTTTACAAGCACCTCACCGTATATCGGTTTCAAGCCTTTCAAATTCTCCTCATTTTGCTTCACCAAACTGGGGTAAGACAGATAAAAAGAAAGCAACTGCCGATTTACCGCCTTATCCACCTGCACAGAATGACGCAAATCGGCCACCTGAGGCAATTGCGCATCCAGCACATTTTCTTTTATAAAAGGTATCTGCGGTTTCCAGTCAGAGATACTGAAGGCCTGCTCTATCGGTGCCTCATAATAAGTAGCCGGCATCGACAATTTATAGTAATCTGGATTCGGACGGATACCCGTTATCAGCAGATAAATATCATCCCAACGCTCCAGCTGGGCGTTATACTCCCGACGGAAATTCTGCATCAACCGCCAGAAATTCCGCACCTCCAGTGTAGGAAGTTCCACCTTTTTCTTTACAGCCGGAACTACTTTCTTCTGTGTTGCATTCTGCAGGCTGTCTACAGGAGCTGTTACATTCAAAGAATCTACCGCATTTTTTAGTGTATCCGATTTTATCGCATCCGAAGACACTTCCATTTCTTGTGCGGCCAACCCACCGCACACCATAAGCAATACCAAGAAAAGACTCGTCTTTTTCATTTTTGTCATTCTTAAAATCTTGTGCAAAAGTACGATTTATTTCTAAAAGAAGTTAGCTTTCACACCTACTAATTGTACTTAAAAACAATTTTCTACCCACCTTTGTTTAAAATTTCATTTGTACATCCATCGGAAAACGTAAGGATATTTAAAGTTAAACGTGGTTTTGCTCTACTTACTTTTGCGGGTTCAGCTTTTTTTTATAATTTTGCAAACTTGAAGAAGTAGTTCTTCCATGTCGGTAGAAATATTGCTCACCGGCATTTTGACTGTCACTTTCTTAAGAGAAAAGAAAGCAGGCAGCATTAAACTGTTGAATTTAATTTTTAAATATTCATATTGTGGCAGAAACAAAGTATATTTTCGTAACAGGTGGTGTAGCCTCTTCATTAGGAAAAGGTATCATCTCATCATCTATCGGTAAGTTGCTGCAGGCCAGAGGCTACAGCGTAACCATCCAGAAGTTCGACCCGTATATCAACATCGACCCGGGAACTCTGAATCCCTATGAACACGGAGAGTGCTACGTAACCGTAGACGGACATGAAGCCGACCTCGACTTGGGACACTACGAACGCTTCTTAGGCATCCAAACTACCAAAGCCAACAACATCACTACCGGACGCATCTACAAGAGTGTAATCGACAAGGAACGCCGTGGCGACTATCTTGGCAAGACCATCCAGATTATCCCTCACATCACTGACGAAATTAAACGCAATGTCAAATTGCTGGGCAACAAATATAAATTCGATTTCGTCATTACAGAAATCGGAGGAACTGTAGGCGACATCGAATCACTTCCTTACCTGGAAAGTATCCGTCAGCTGAAATGGGAATTAGGCAAGAACGCTTTGTGCGTACACTTGACTTATGTACCTTACTTGGCTGCTGCCGGTGAATTGAAGACTAAACCGACCCAGCACTCTGTAAAAGAACTGCAGTCTGTAGGTATTCAGCCGGATATCCTGGTACTTCGTACAGAACACGAACTCAGCATGGGACTGAGAAAGAAAGTTGCCTTGTTCTGTAACGTAGACGACAACGCCGTTATCCAGTCAATGGACATGCCGACCATCTACGAAGTACCTTTGCGTATGCAGGAACAGAAACTGGATGTAACTATCCTTGAAAAAATGGGACTTCCGGTAGGTGAAACTCCTACTCTCGGCCCGTGGAGAGACTTCCTGAACCGTCGTCACAATGCTACTGAGAAGGTAAGAATCGGACTGGTAGGAAAATACGACTTACAGGATGCCTACAAATCAATTCTGGAAGCCCTTTCACAAGCTGCAACTTATAATGACCGCAAGGCCGACATTCACTTTATCAATAGCGAGAACCTGACCGACGACAACATAGAAGAGCACCTGAAAGACATGGACGGTGTCATCATCTGCCCGGGATTCGGACAGCGTGGTATCGAAGGTAAGTTCGTAGCTATCAAGTACTGCCGTACACACAACGTACCGACATTCGGTATCTGTCTGGGTATGCAGTGTATTGTCATCGAATTCGCACGAAACGTACTGGGATATGCCGATGCCAACAGCCGTGAAATGGATGAAAAGACTCCGCACAATGTAATCGACATCATGGAGGAACAGAAATCCATCACGAACATGGGTGGTACCATGCGTCTGGGAGCTTACGAATGCGTTATCGACCCGAACTCCAAGACTTATGAAGCTTACCAGAGTGAACACATCCAGGAACGTCACCGTCACCGTTACGAATTCAACAACAGCTACAAGGAAGAATTCGAAAAGGCGGGTATGAAGTGCGTAGGTATCAATCCGGAATCCGACCTGGTGGAAATCGTGGAAATCCCGACCTTGAAATGGTTTATCGGTACACAGTTCCATCCGGAATACAGCAGTACGGTATTGAAACCACATCCGTTGTTCCTGTCCTTCATCAAGGCAGCTATCAGCAAATAAACCAAACATAACATTGTAAAGAAATAGAAATGGACAAAAACACGTTAGTGGGCTTTATCCTGATTGGAGCGGTTATCGTGGGATTCGGTATCTACAACCGCCCCAGCCAGGAAGAAAGAGCACGCGCACAGCACTATCAGGACTCTATCCAACAGGTTATCAAGCAACAACAGGAAGCCCAGGAAAAGCAGGCTGCTGCAGCCATTGAAGCTGCACGCCCTGACAGTACTTCCCTCTTCTTCCAGGCCGCACAGGGTACGGAACAATTTACCGTACTGGAGAACGAGCTGGTTCAGCTGACTTTCTCCAACAAAGGCGGACGAGTGAGCAAGGCCCTGCTGAAAGAGTATAAAGACCAGAAGAAGCAGCCTCTCGTTCTGTTCGACGGCGAAGATGCTTCCATGAATTTCGGTTTTGAAGGAAAGAACGAAAACATTCTCAGCCAGCAGATGTATTTCGAGGCGACTAATGTGACCGATTCTACCGTGACCATGCGACTGAACGCAGCCAACGGCGGACACCTGGACTTCAACTACCGACTGCTGCCCAACTCGTATATGGTAGACCTTACCGTTCAAGCCAGCGGCATGCAGAATTTCTTCTCTCCTTCTACCAAGAGCATGAACATCGAATGGAAACAGCGTGCCCGCCAGATGGAGAAAGGTTACAACTTCGAACAGCGTTACACTTCATTGACCTACAAGCCGGTGGACGACAGTTTCGATTACTTGAGCGAAACAAAGGATGAAAAAGAAACCATTCCTGAATCACTCGACTGGGTAGCTTTCAAGAATCAGTATTTCTCCTGCGTGTTCATGGCAGAGCAGAACTTTGACAACGCCACACTCGAATCGAAAATGGAACAGCAAGGAAGCGGTTACATGAAGAACTATGCAGCCGACATGAAGACAGCTTTCGACCCGACAGGTGCCAAAGCTTCACACATGCAGTTCTACTTTGGTCCGAACCACTTCAAGACACTGCTGGCCAGCAACGACTTGAGCTTTAAAGATAAAGATCAGGAACTGGAAGACCTGGTTTATCTGGGATGGCCGATTATCCGCCTGATTAACCGCTGGTTTACCATCAACTTGTTCGACTGGCTGTCAGGCTGGGGACTGAGCATGGGTATGGTTATCCTGCTTATGACCATCATCGTCAAGGTACTGGTACTTCCTACCACCTGGAAGTCTTTCATCTCATCTGCCAAAATGCGTGCCCTGAAGCCGTATGTAGATAAGATTAACGCCAAATATCCGAAGCAGGAAGATGCCCTGAAGAAACAGCAGGAAACCATGGCCCTCTATCGCCAGTACAATGTCAGTCCGATGGGCGGCTGTCTGCCGATGTTGTTGCAAACTCCGGTGTTCATGGCCCTCTTCTTCTTCGTGCCGAACGCTATCGAGTTACGTCAGCAGGGATTCTTGTGGGCTGATGACCTTTCGGCTTACGACGACCTGATCAGCTGGAGCTACCACATTCCGTTGTTAGGCAACCACCTGAGCTTGTTCTGTCTGCTGTTCAGCATCACTACGGTGCTCAACCAGATTATCATGATGAAACAGCAGGATATGGGCAACAATCCACAGCTGGCTGCCATGAAATGGATGATGTACATCATGCCTGTGATGTTCTTCTTCATCTTCAACGACTATGCATCCGGATTGAGCTACTACTATTTCATCTCCGGTCTGATTGGTATCATTACCATGTGGATTATGCGCCGCATGACCGATGAAAAGAAACTGCTCGCCCAGCTGGAAGCCAACAAGAAAGAACCTTCACAGCAAAAGGCAAGCGGACTGATGGCTAAACTGGAAGCCCTGCAGAAAGAGCAGGAACGTCTACAGAAAGAGCGTCAGGAACGCATGGGAGGTAAGAAAAAATAAAAAGATTATCTTCATACCGCAGAGCGCCCCTCAATGGCATACAGACAAGCCATCGAGGGGCGCTCTTTTTTCTGCTACATTCCTCTTTTTCCATTTATTGTCTTACCTTTGCAGAAACAAAGGTAAAACCATGAACTACTTTTCAAAACTCTATACCCGATGGCAGCATTTCCTGCACAATGAAACATTAAAGCAGAAAGTATATTCCATCGTTTTCGAATCAGACACACCGAAAGGAAGGCTGTTCAACATCATATTAATCAGCAGCATCATTGTCAGCGTACTGATGGTCATACTGGAAAGCATGCACTTGTTTTCTCCTACAGCCTACTGGATATTGCGACTATTGGAATACCTGCTGACTCTCTTCTTTACCATAGAATACCTGGCCCGTATTTACTGCCTGAAAAATCCCCGGAAATACATATTCAGCTTTTTCGGGCTGGTGGACCTGCTGGCCACCCTGCCGGTTTACCTGAGCTTCTTCCTGAAGGGTGCACACTACCTGCTGGTCATCCGGGCCTTCCGGCTCATCCGGATATTCCGCATCTTCAAACTATTCTCTTTCATCAGTGAAGGCAATCTGCTGCTGCGCTCCCTGCGCATCAGCGCACCGAAAATATCCGTATTTTTCTTTTTTGTCCTCATCTTGGTTACCTCCATGGGAACAGTCATGTACATGATTGAGGGCGACGTACCCGGGTCTGAATTCAACAACATTCCCAATAGTATCTACTGGGCCATTGTCACTATGACCACCGTAGGCTATGGCGACATCACCCCTGTTACCCCGGTAGGACGATTTCTGTCGGCCATCATCATGCTCACCGGTTACACCATTATTGCCGTACCTACGGGAATCGTATCAGCAGCCATGGTAAGCCAGCAGAAAAAGCAGGCAGAACGCCAGTGTCCGCACTGCCACCAGACAGGGCACGACGCAGAAACCGTCTATTGCAAATACCGCGGAAAGGAACTCGAGAGTGACTCAAAAAGAAAAATCCACAACGAAGAATTTTAATCATTAAACCATCAAATAAACACATGAAAAAAACAGATTTTATGACTATGACAGCAGCCATGATGCTCGCCACATCGGCCTGTGTAGGTCCTGAAAAAGCCGCACAGACAGATGGCCCCATCATCGGCAAACAGGAGGTTACGGTAAAAGACGGCCGTATGACCCCTGAAACACTCTGGGCCATGGGACGCATCGGAAGTTCCTGTGTATCGCCCGATGGCAAACGCATTGCCTACACGGTGTCTTACTACAGTGTGAAAGAAAACAAGAGCCACCTGGTAATCTACGTAATGAATGCCGACGGTTCAGACAACCAGTTGCTCACCACTACAGCTGCCAGCGAAGGAGAACCTGCATGGATTAAGAACGGCAGCAAGCTTGCTTTCCTGGCACCCGATGCCGACGGTAACAGCCAGATTTGGGAAATGAATCCCGACGGCAGCGAACGCGTACAGCTTTCTTCATTTGCCGGGGGAATCGACGGATTCAAGTTCTCACCCGACGAGAGCAAGGTGCTCTTCATCTCACAGGTGAAATACGGCGAACGCACCGTCGACAAGTATCCTGACCTGGACAAGGCCAGTGGAATGGTGATAGACGACCTGATGTACAAGCACTGGGATGAATGGGTACAGACCGTACCGCATCCGTTCGTGGCTCCATTTGCCGGAAATAAAGTGGGCGAAACAACCGACATCCTGGCCGGCGAACCCTACGAATCGCCGATGAAGCCTTTCGGTGGCATCGAACAGCTTACCTGGAGTCCTGACTCCAAATCCATCGCATATACCTGCCGCAAGAAAACCGGACTGGAATATGCTATTTCTACCGATTCGGACATTTACCTGTATAATCTGGAAACCAAGCAGACCCGCAATCTCTGCAAGGAAGACTCTACCGACAAGAACATGGGTTACGACACGAACCCGCAGTTCTCCCCCGACGGCGGATTCATTGCCTGGCAAAGTATGGAACGCGACGGATACGAAAGCGACCGCAACCGCCTTTGCGTAATGGATTTGAAAAACGGCAAAAAGACTTACGTTACAGAAGCCTTCCAGTCGGGCGTAGACAGCTACTGCTGGGCTCCGGACAACCAGACACTCTATTTCACCGGTGTATGGCATGCCACCAGCATGATTCACCGTACAAACCTGAAGGGTGAAGTGGAACAGCTTACAGAAGGCATGTACGACTATGCTTCTGTAGAAATGCTGGGCGACGGGCAGCTTCTCACCAAGCGCCACTCTATCAGCGAAGCTGACGAGCTGTTCACCGTCAACCTGGACAAGGATAACGAGGTAACCCGCATCACGCAGGAAAACGACCACATCTTCAAGCAGCTGAAGTTAGGTAAAGTAGAAGCCCGCTGGACAAAGACCGTCGACGGTAAAGACATGCTCTCGTGGGTAATCTACCCGGTAGACTTCGACCCGAACAAGAAATACCCCACCCTGCTGTTCTGCGAAGGTGGTCCGCAAAGCCCCGTGAGCCAGTTCTGGAGCTACCGCTGGAACTTCCAGATTATGGCTGCCAACGATTACATCATCATCGCTCCCAACCGCCGCGGTCTGCCGGGATTCGGCATGGAATGGCTGGAAGAAATCAGCACCAACTACGGCGGACACTGCATGGACGACTACCTGACTGCCATCGACGACATTGCCAAAGAACCGTACGTAGACAAAGACCGCCTGGGCTGCGTAGGTGCCAGCTTCGGAGGATATTCAGTGTACTGGCTGGCCGGACACCACAACAAGCGTTTCAAGGCCTTCATCGCACACGACGGATTCTTCAACATGGAGCAGCAGTATCTCGAAACCGAAGAACTCTGGTTCACCAACTGGGATTTGGGTGGCCCGTACTGGGACAAGAACAATCCAGCTGTAAAGCGTAGCTATGCCAACTCTCCTCACCTGTTTGTCGACAAATGGGATACTCCTATCCTCTGCATCCACGGCGAGAAAGACTACCGCATCTTGGCCTCACAAGGTATGGCCGCATTCAACGCTGCCAAACTGAGAGGCATTCCTGCCGAACTGCTGATTTTCCCGGACGAAAACCACTGGGTATTGAAACCTCAGAACGGTATTTTGTGGCAACGCACTTTCTTCAACTGGCTTGACCGCTGGCTGAAGCCACAGAAATAAGTCACGCACATCCGGACGCCTTAAAAAAAGATTTTTCTATTCCATTGAATTTCAAACGATTTTAAAAATCTTCGAAAAATTCTTACAAAAAAAGAGCGTCCGGATTTGCATATTAAAATAAAAAGCCATACCTTTGCATCGCTTTTGAGAAAGACACTTCGGGGTGTAGCGCAGTCCGGTTAGCGCACCTGCTTTGGGAGCAGGGGGTCGTGGGTTCGAATCCCGCTACCCCGACAGAAGTCAAAAAAGTAAAAGTTATTACATTGTCCGGGGTGTAGCGCAGTCCGGTTAGCGCACCTGCTTTGGGAGCAGGGGGTCGTGGGTTCGAATCCCGCTACCCCGACAAGAAGAAAGGCAACTTATCCAACACGATGAGTTGCCTTTCTTCTTTTATTGTATTTTCCCTCAAAAAGAGCCCCCTCAAACGGCTTTCAAAAACGCCTAAGCGTTTGCTTTCAAACGCAAGTGCATTTAAAGTAAAACGTCCTTGCGTTTTACCTAAAACGTAAAGGCGTTTAAGTTAAAACGTAAAGGCGTTTAAGTTAAAACGCAAAGGCGTTTTTTCAACCCTGTTTTAAAGTTTTTTACAACGACCTATATTCCGTTGATTTTCTGAAAGAAACACACATCCTGATAAGAAGTGCCTACCCGTATCCAGTCCTTCAGGATACCACATTCGGTATAGCCTGCCGAAGTGAACAGCTTCCGGCTGGCTACATTCCCCACCGGCACATAGGCATACAATTGCCGGAGACCCAACAAGGAAAAACAATGCGATTCCAGGAGAGAAAGTGCCGTCTGCGCCACCCCCTGCCCCCGCAAGTCTTTCCGCACTACAATTCCTACCTCCGCCCGGTTGTGACGTGCATCAAAGGAAAACACATCCACAATACCGGCCACTCCCTGGCCCTCGCACACTATCATCAACCGAAGTTGCCCGTCGGCATACAAGTCATTCTGACTCTCGGCGATGTAGCGTTTCATCTGATAGCGGGAATAAGGGCCCGTAGCCGTACCCAGTTCCCAAAGTGCCGCATCGTTCTCAAAAGAGAGCATCACCTCCAAATCTTCCGGCTCGGGTGCGCGGAGACTGATATTTCCCTGTTTCATGACATGTTCATTTTTCCGGTTCGTCTTTCTGTAAATCAAGTTCCCGCATCAGGCGGCCACGTCCCGGCACACAAAACAATGAAGCTACCAACAGCATGCCCATGCACAACAGACTGGTAACATCGAGCGTGGTATAGTACACCGTCAGATTGAACAGCGCCGGAGCCAGCAGCATAGCCAGACGGATTTCACACCAGCGGCGGTAGCTCACCAATGCTTCGGGCAAAGACAACTGACGGACATAGCGTGTCAGCGAAAGGCTGAACATGCGCAGCGACAAGGGTATCAGACACACCGTCAGCAAGATGCCGACAGTCTGCAAGATATATTCTGCCTGCGCATCGCCCACCATACTCCCCTGAGGCAACACATCCGTTTCATACAACACACACCCTGCCACGACCAGTATCCAGAACAAGGCAAATTCCGCTTCCAGCACATGGAGCAGACGAGTCATTCTTTTTTCCATTTCTTTCTATCTTTAAAGGGTTCCGGTAAACGCCACGCGGTTCACGATGGAACGTCCCAGCGTCACCTCATCCGTATATTGCAATTCATCACCGATGGAGATTCCACGGGCAATGACGGTTATCTTCACATCGCAGCTCGCCAGTTTGCGGAAAATGTAGAAGTTGGTGGTATCTCCTTCCATCGTAGAACTCAGCGCCAAGATTACCTCCTTGACAGTGCCTTCTTTCACACGGTTTACCAGGCTTTCAATCTCCAAATCGGAAGGTCCGATGCCATCCATGGGCGAAATCACCCCTCCCAGCACATGATACAGCCCGCGATACTGCTGGGTGTTCTCTACCGCCATCACATCGCGTATATTCTCTACCACACACACTGTGCTCACGTCGCGCGACGGATTGGAGCAGATGCGGCACACATCCGTATCGGAAATGTTGTGACACACCTTACAATATTTCACCTCTTTCTTCAAGGTAGAAATGGCACTGCTGAAAGCCTCTACCGTGGCCGTGTCCTGACGCAGCAAGTGCAGTACCAGCCGCATGGCTGTTTTCCGTCCAATGCCGGGAAGCTTGGCAAACTCCCCCACCGCTTTTTCCAGTAAAACTGAAGGATATTGTTGATTCATGCTTATCGTTTCTTTAATACGAATGGCAAAAATACGGATAAAACAAGAACCGGCCTCCATTTCGCGGAGATTATTTTCAAGGAAGTCTTCCACCGAATCCCGTTTTTATATTACCTTTGCATAAAACAACTCACAGATATAACCTATGGATATAACCAGCGCAGAGTTCGTCGTAAGTAACTCACGGGCCGACATGTGCCCTCAGACTCATCTTCCGGAATATGCCTTCATCGGGCGCTCCAACGTGGGAAAATCCAGTCTCATCAACATGCTGACCAAGAATCCCAAACTGGCCATGACTTCGGCCACACCGGGAAAAACCTTGCTTATCAACCATTTCCTCATCAACAAAGAATGGTATCTGGTAGACCTTCCGGGCTACGGCTATGCCCAGCGGGGAAAAAAGATGATGGAGAAAATCCAGAAGCTTATTGAATACTACGTGCTGGAACGGAAACAGATGACCTGCCTGTTCGTCCTCATCGACAGCCGGTTGGAACCGCAGCGCATCGACCTGGAATTCATCGAGTGGTTAGGAGAAAACGGCATCCCCTTCGCCCTGATTTTCACCAAAGCCGACAAGCAGAGTGTGGGAAAGACGAAGGCCAGCGTAAACCGTTTCCTGAACACACTGAAAGAACAATGGGAAGAGCTGCCTCCGCATTTCATCTCGTCTTCGGAGAACAAGACCGGACGACAGGAAATCCTCAACTACATAGAACAAGTAAACCGTTCGCTCAAAGAGCAGGCAGAATAAAAAATATCCTCCAGACTGTTTGGGTGAAAATCGCAGTCTGGAGGATATTTTTTCATTATAGTTTCCCGCTCAACGAGAGAAAACGATGCTTCCTTCCTTGCTCACATCCAGCCGGACATTATAACAAGCCGCCCCGTCAGGGATGCAAAGTGTAGCCACGTAACGATAACCTTTTTCATCCACCTTCACAAAGTCCATATCGCTCAGAATGGCGTTGTTCAGAAAATCGGCAGGTACCACGCGGGCAAACATTTCCTTATTTATATCTTTGGAGAACAAACGTTCCTTCCCCTTGTACACGCAGATATGGATGATATTGTCATAGTAGATATTTTCCACCGGAAGACCTTCTTCATTGATACTGACAAGGGTCACCCGCTTCTTGGTCGGGTTGATGTACGCATAACCTCTGTAGCGCTCTCCTCCATGGAAAATAACCGAGTCTTTTTCAAACACCTCGTTCTCTACCACCTTCACCGGAACCACCGTACCAAACGACAACGTATCCGATTCGGCCTTATGCAGGCTCACCGTCTCGCCCACCGACGTGCGGTAACGCAGGCTGTACGACAAGCATTCTTCTATGAAATAATGAATGGGCTGGGCACTGTACACCGTTATCGTGTCATTGTGCACCGAAAAAGGCATCGGGGCATTAATCTGGCTGGCATAATAAATGCTGTCGCCTTGAATTTTGAATAAAGGTGCCTCCGTGTTGTCATCCAGCCAGATGCCTTGCAGCCGTTGTATGACTTCCTGATTTTCATCCTGCTTTTCTGCTCCGTGCTGCTGGGGAGACAGACATCCTGCCAGCATTCCTAATCCCCCAAGGAGCATTCCCAAGCCCATTTTTTTCATGCGTAAATGAATTTCTACATTTCCTCCGGCAAAAATACGAATAAAAAGTGACAAAAACAGAAAATGCAGCAAAGTTATTGGCAGATAACCGGCCATTTCACAAGTGGGTTTAGAGAAAAAGAAGGTTGTTCACCAGCCTGTCGAAACAAGATACAGGCTCCCGGAAAAATTGCTCGAAAAACAAAAAAAATATTCTGAATAACAAATACTTCCTATTTTGCACATGAATCAACATTTTTATCAGAAAAAGTGAAATTTATATAGATTATTTTTATTATTTTACATTCCAGAAAATTTTAAATTGTATTAGAATTAGTAAAATAGATAAAAGCATGAGCAGAAAAATCACTTTTCTTACCCTGTTTCTGTGGCTGACGGCAGTCACTTTTCCTGTCATTGCGCAGCAGAAAGCAGACACGACCTACACCTTCCGCTTCGTGCCAAGGGAAGACATGTTCTACGTGCCTTGGAATGGCAATGACACGGAACTTGCCCGCCTGTTGGAATGTATCGAAAGCAACAAAGCCACAATTCTTGACGGCAAGCTGCCGCTTTATGTCGATGGCTACTGCAACTCATTAGGCAGTGAAACCGAGAACCTTGCCACGGCAAAGATCCGTGCCAACCGTGTGAAATCCGAACTGATTATACGTGCGGAAATAAAAGAGGAGAATTTCATTACCCGCAACCATGCGACTGAAGGTGATTTCGTCACCGTGCGCATGACGGTACCGGTAAAGGAAACAGCCGCGACGGATGCGGAAGCGGAAGCACGACGCAAGGCGGAAGCTGAACGACTGGAAGCCGAGAAGCGTGCCGAACAGGAACGGCTTGCCGAAGAGCAGCGCAAGGCGGAAGAAGCCCGACCCAATACTCTTGCCGACACGCCGTCGGAAACCAAAACACCAACTGATTATCATCTCTCCCTGCGTGCCAACCTGCTGCGCTGGGCTACCCTGACACCCGATTTAGGGCTTGAATGGCGCATCTGCCCATCGTGGGGCATTGCCGTAAACGGCTCGTGGACTTCATGGAGCTGGAGCGACAAAGACCGCCGATATGCCCTTTGGGAAGTGGCTCCGGAAATGCGTTACTATATAGGCGAGAAGAAAGCCTGGTATCTGGGTGCTATGTTCAAGGCCGGACAGTTCAACTACAAGCTCTCCGAAACAGGCAAGCAGGGCGACCTGATGGGTGGCGGCATCACTACCGGCTACCGGCTGCGGCTGAACAAGGCATTAGATCTTGATTTCAACCTCGGTCTGGGCTACCTGAATGCCGACTATGAGAAATATGAAGTCATTGACGGTGTGCGAGTACGCCGCGGCAACGAGACAAAGGACTGGTGGGGCCCCATCAATGCCGGTGTGACATTGGTATGGAAAATTAAATGAAGAATTAAGAATGAAGAATGAAAGACTGAACTGACGGTCAACAGGGTTAACCCTATAATATTTGTTCTTTTGTTCTTATGTCTAAAAAAATATAATATGAAAGCAAGACAATATATAAATATGATGGGAATGGCAGCCGCCGTGCTGCTCTCTTCCTGCGTGAAGGACACGCTTTATGACACGCCGCACCCCGACAAGGGAGCTGTCACCATCAGCCTGACGGGACTGTCGGCAGACGATAACTATGTACTCGACATGGACGGGAAGGTGGCCGACATTACAGGCTCGCCATTCACCAATCCCGACCTGCTCAATCCGGGAACACACAGTATGGTAATCTATAACCGTGCGGAAGGTTTCACTTTCGACGGACGAATGGCACGGGTCAATGCCCCTGATGGCAAGAGCCGTGCGGACGGTGCATCCGTAATCCCCCTGCCGGACTATCTGAAGACCGTCAGTCAGGAGATAACCGTAACAGCTGACGACACGCTGCGTGTCAACCCTGTTCCGCAGCAGCGTGTACGTGACCTGCAACTGGAACTGGAAGTGACGCAGGGACGCCCCGAACTGATACAGAGCGTGACCGCCACCCTCAGCGGCATAGCCGGAATTTTTGATATGGAGAAGGGACAGACCATCGGCGAACCGACCTCCACGGTCTTCTCCTTCACCCGTGACGGCAGCAAGCTCACGGCCGACGCCCGCCTGCTGGGTACGATGGGAGACGTGCAGGCGCTGGTGCTGGACATCGTCTTTACCGATGGCGGACGCACACAGCGCACGGAGGTCGACCTGACGGAAGCCCTTGCGGACTTTAACGGCGATATGACCACCGCCTACCGTGTGACCGGGACACTGGAAACCCCCGTCGGCATGGAAGAAGGCAAGGGCGAAATTACCGGATGGGAAACGGTAGAAGGTGGTGATGCCAGTGCGGAAATGTAAGACAATGAAGAATTAATAATTAAGAATGAATAAGATGAAGACAAGATTTTTTGCTTTCGCAGCGCTGGCATTGACACTTGCCGCCTGCAACAACGACAATGAGAACCTGAATGACGGCCCGGTAGCCGCCCTGTTTATCGCCGACATTACGCCCGCAACCCGCGTCAATTCGGAAGGAACCGACTGGACCGACGGCGACCGCATCGGCGTCACCGGCGCAGGCTTCACCAACGTGCCCTACAAGAGAGAGAACGGTAAGTTCGTGACCGACGGTACGACCATCTATTTCAATGACACTGAAACGCATACCTTCCATGCCTACTATCCGTATCAGTCTGACGGCGGAACGGTGACCGTCAGCACCGCAGCCGACAAGCAGGGCGCGGACATCGACTTCCTCTTTGCCTCGGGAGCCACAGGCGACACCCACAACCCGACGGTGAGCTTCACCGGCGACCATGCGTTCCACCACTGCATGAGTCTCATCAAGTTCACCTTCAAGGCAGGCGATGGTCTCAGTTTCAACGAAACGGAACCTGCCGGCTACACGTTGGAGGGGCTGAAGCACGAAGGCACATTCGACACGGCTACCGGCACGACTGCCGTAACCGCAGCCTCCGAATCGCCGATTACCATGCAGCTGGGCGGTGCCACCACTTCGCAAGTCATCATTCTCCCGCAGGAAGTGACCTCCTCTCTTAACCTTAAAGTGTCTTACAACGGACAGAGCTACAACGCCCAACTGAAACTGCCTGCTACACCCACAGCCAATTTCTACACAGCAGGCTATGCCTACACCTACAACATAACGCTCAACAATAAGGACATCGAGGTGAGCGACCCCACAATTAACCCGTGGGAATCCGGAGATTCGAACGATGCAAGTGCAGAGTTGTAATCCCCGCACACCGCTGCCCCGGCGCAAGCGTCAAGCCGGAGCTGCCCATAGACAGAATGGTGCGACGGCCGCCTTCGCAGGCGGCAGCACTAAACGGAAACAAATAAAAAGACAACCCGATATGAAGAAAAGACATTCCATCCATCTGCTTCTTGCCGCAGCCGCCCTGCTCCTTGCCATGGCTGCCTGCACGAAGGACGAACTGGCGGACGGCAACCGTCTGCCCGAAGGACAATACCCCCTTGAGATAGCCCGCATCACCCTCGGAGTGGAGGGCGGCGAGGCACAGCCCTGGGGCACACCGCAGACGCGCGTCAGCGAGATTGCGGACGGCACGGGTAGCGTGTTCGACGCGGGCGACCTGTTCGCCGTACAGATAGACGGCAAGGACGAGGTCGGCATCTACACCGTGCAGGACGACCACACCGCCAAAGCCGAAACACCCCTGTACTGGAGCGACACCGGCGAACATACCGTCACCGCCTGGTACCCCGCAAAGAGTGGCACCATCGACCTCGGCAACCAGAGCCAAAGTCTTGCCTACCTGCTGTACGCCACGGGCACGGGAGACTACCAGACACCCGTCACGCTGACCTTTGCCCACCAACTGGCCAAGGTGCGCGTCACGCCTTCGGACGATGCACTCGACCAGGTGCAGAGCCTCCAGCTCTATACCTATACACAGTGTACTTATGAAAAAGGTGAGGTAGTGCAAGGCTCGCAAGAGGGCTGGATAGAGATGAAGCCGTGCGAATATACCGAAAACGGCGCAACCATCAACTGCTGGGAGGCGAACGTGGTGCCCGACTACACGATAACCAAGCTGCGGGCGAACGGCACCGAGGAGCGCACTCTCTCCTCTGCCATCACCCCCGTGGCGGGTAAGTTCTACAACATCACGCTGGACTATGACCCGGGCTATACCACCACGACCGACGACCAGGGACAGACCATCTACAACACGGACAACGAGAAGGGTCTGAAGAACCTCGCCAAGCTGGTGAACGAAGAGGGGAAGACCGACATCGACATCACCCTGACCGGCAACATCACCCTGACCGGGGAGTGGACGCCGATAGGCACTGAAAGCCAACCATACACCGGCACCTTCGACGGCGGCGGCAAATATACCATCACGGGGCTGAAGATTGACCAATCGGGAACGGACTATGTAGGACTGATTGGCCGTCTCGGCAGCGGAGGCACGGTGCAGGACGTAACGCTGACAGAAGTGAACGTAACAGGTGGCACGTTCGTCGGCGGCATTGCGGGACAGAACGACGGCACTGTAGAGAATTGCTCGGTCAATGGCACGGTGACAGGTAGAGGGTTCACCGATACCGGCGGCATCGTGGGAACGAATTATGGCACCATCTCCGGCTGCTCGGCGGAAGGGACTGTGACGGGTAGTGTCAATGTCGGCGGAATAGCCGGAGGCAGCTATCTCGGGGCAACCATCGTGGGCTGCTACTCCTCCGCCGCAGTCGAAGGCAGCTCCACCGTCGGCGGCGTGGTGGGCAACTTGGGAAACAACTGCTCGCTCATAGCCTGCTACTCCACGGGCAACGTGACCGCCACATTGACTACCGGCTATGCCGGCGGCGTGGTGGGAGTTAATGCCCAAGGTTCCGTAACCGCCTGCTACCATGCCACGGGAACTGTCAGCGGACAAGGCAATGTCGGCGGCATTGTGGGTATGAACAACAATAGTGGCCAAACCACCGCCTGCTACTGGAGCAGCAACCCTGCTAATGGTATTGGCAAAATGGATAGCGGCACCAACGGCACCATCAAGGTGGACGGTACAACCGTCACCTGGCAGAATGCAGTTGATGCCATGAACGCCGCCTTGAACGGCTCAGAGTGGCGTTACGAACTCACCGGAGAGCTGCCTACCTTGAAGAAACAGTAAACCGTCGGGCGGGAAAAAGTTCCGCCCGTAACGGAATACAACCGAAGTATAACCACAATAAAGAAAGGAACTCCCATTCCGGGCGGGAGTATTGTGCCCGGTAACATCATACAGACACCGCAGCCCGCTACCGCAAGGTCAGTGGGCTGCACTTTAATAAGGAGAAAAGAATAATATAAAAAATGAGGTATACCGCATGAAACAGAAAACAATAGCAACCAGACACCTGCGCACCAAGATAGCGGCAGGATATGTGCTGATACTATTCGTCATTTTCGGCATCGTCTATATTGGGCTCAATGAACAGAACAGACAACAGGAATTGGAAGCTACTACCTACAAAATAAGAAGTCTCCGCAAGGATGTACACGAGGTATATATGAAGGTAGTGGATTTATCCATGATTGGTGAAACTGATGGCAGTGATATAAAATACTTCCACTTTTTTTGTGGATATATGGGAGAGATCTCTTATCTTTGCTACGTGAATAATAACACGGAAAGCAATGGAGATAAACTTTGATAAGGACTATTTGCGCCAATTGTACGAGGAAGGGAAAACGACGGACAAGAAACATCGTTTCCAGCCGAATATCGTGGCACGCTACCAGTTACGCATCAAAGTGCTGGAACAAGCAAGAAGCGTGGAAGAGCTTTACGTCATCCACTCGCTTCATTATGAAGTGTTGAAAGGTGACAAGGCTGGTATTTCCTCCATCCGTGTGAACGACCAGTACCGCATTGAGTTCACGGTAGAACAGGTCTCATCGGAAACGGTGGTGACCATCTGCAATATACTTGAATTATCAAACCATTATAAATAGAATAATTATGGGAAAATACATCTGTCAACGCCCTATACATCCGGGCGAACTGCTGAAGGAAGAGACCGAAGAACGCAAGCTCTCGCAGCGCAGATTGGCCGAGCAGATGGGCATCTCCTACAAGGTATTGAATGACATTCTCAACTGCCGCAGGCCGATTACTACGCAGACAGCGATGCTCTTCGAGGCAGCTTTGGGTATCAGTGCTTCGCTACTGATGCGGATGCAGCTTGATTGCAATATGCAGCAGGCGGCTGCAGACCCCTCTTTTATGGAGCGTCTGAAGCAGGTACGCAAGTATGCCGCCATGCTGTAACTCATGGTACACTGAAAGTTTCCCGTCCCACTTCTCCCGATAAAAGGGGAAGGTGGAACAGGTCTTTTGGAATAGTCTTGCAGATGAAATACGAAGATGCGCTTGCTTTTTTTATGATTCTGAAACTTATAAACTTATAAGTAATGGAGTTGCGGATATGCATTGCCTTAGCGATGAATATCTTGCCGATGAACTGCTGATGGAATGGAGAGAAATACATTCCATCAAATAAATATTGACATGAAAGGAGCACGTGATAGAACACACGGAGAATCCACCAATGGATTGTATCGACGGTTATTGAAAAGTGAGATAAGAGAATAAAAAACAGGAGCCTTCGGCAGTGCCGGGGGCTTCGTGCATTTACAATTGTCTCGATACAGGACACATGAATATATCAGACTACATGATAGAAAAAGAAGAGTTGGTTAAACCCCTATCGGTATAAAAAATACCCGTTGAAAGATACTCCACATAAGAGAAAAATGTATTATTTTTGCAATATGATTGAACTATCCAAACATATAGAAGTATTATTGCTGGAGAATGATTGTGTCATCGTTCCCGGCTTGGGAGGATTCATTGCCCATAAACGGCAGGCTGCATACTCCATCCAAAAAGGAGAATTCATGCCGCCCCTCCGCACCATTGGTTTCAATCCGCAACTGATAATGAACGATGGGCTGCTGGTACAGTCGTACATGCAAGCTTTTAACACCGACTTTCCCGATGCAACCCG
Source organism: Phocaeicola plebeius (assembly GCF_003437535.1). GTDB lineage: Bacteria > Bacteroidota > Bacteroidia > Bacteroidales > Bacteroidaceae > Phocaeicola > Phocaeicola plebeius_A. The sequence goes on along the minus strand of NZ_QSQT01000029.1, from coordinate 11,801 downwards.
CCGGATTGAAAAGACTGTGGCTGAAATAAAAGACCAATTGTACCAGCAGGGTCAGGTCACCCTGCACAACGTGGGTACAATCTATTATAACATGAACGGCGGCTATGCCTTTGAACCGGCAGCCGCATCTTTCTTCACTCCAAGTCTATACGGGCTGGAAAGTTTCACGCTTCCGCAGCTGCAGACATTGCCTGTGTCTTCTCCGAAGCCGTTGATTCCGGAAATACATGAAGCGGCAAGCAAACCGAAGAGACATTTCTCCTTGCGCCATTTCACGCGCAACGTAGTGGCCATAGCTGCAGCCGTATGCCTGTTCTTCGTGCTCTCCGTTCCGGTGGAAAACACGTACATGGACGATGCGAATTATGCTTCGCTGGGCTCAATCAGTATGTTTGATGCCATCCGCAACCAGTCGGTAGCCACCAGCATACAAACGACTCCGAAAGCAGCAGTTGCACAAAAGGCTGTAAAGAAACAGAAGAGCGAAAAGCGTGTCCGCAACAACGTAAACACGCTGAAACCGGTAGTTGTGAAGACAGAAAAGATTGCAGCCGCACCTGCAGCAAAAACAGCCGTAACCAAAACGGCTGCCACCAAAGCTGAAGCAAAAGCGACACAAAAGCCGAAACCGGCTTCCGCACAGCCTGCTGTAAGCAAGAAAACGGCCTACATCATCGTAGCCAGCCTGCCGACATCGGACGATGCCCAACGTGAACTGAAAAAATTCCAGCAGAAAGGATACAAGAATTGTCAGGTACTTGAATCGAACGGACGCTTCCGCATCGCACTGGATAGTTATGCCACTTCAGGCGAAGCTTACCAAAAAGTGCAGGCACTGCGTAATCAGGAAGAATTCAAGAGTGCCTGGGTATTCACTTCAAAATAAATACGCCCTTTTAAACAGAATGAAAAGAGTAAGATGCCCCAAATGTGACAACTTCATCCAGTTTGATGAAACCAAGTATGGAGAAGGACAGTCACTCGTTTTTATCTGTGACAACTGCAAGAAGCAGTTCAGCATCCGTATCGGAAAATCGAAACTGAATGCCGCCAACCGCAAGGAGGAAGTAATCGACGAGAAAGAAGGCATGCAGGATTTCGGCAACATACTGGCCGTGGAAAACGTATTTGCCTACAAGCAGGTACTTCCGCTGCATGAGGGAGATAACCTCATCGGCCGCCGATGCAAAGGTAATGACATCGACATCCCTATCGAAAGCAATGACCCAAGTCTGGACCGCCGGCATTGCTACATCAATGTCAAGAAGAACAAGCAAGGGAAAATCATTTATACCCTGCGCGATAACGACAGTATCACAGGAACTTTCCTGATGAATGAAATTTTAGGACCGAAAGACCAAATCCGCATTGAAGACGGAGCTATTATTACCTTGGGAGCTACGACCTTGATTCTAAGAGCTGCCGAGGGACAAACGGAAGAGTAAACCGCACACGGACTCTATAATTTTAGGATAACTAATAACTAACAAACCTTTTTATTTCGATTATGGCTTTTACAAACAACGTAATGATTGTCCGGCATAAATTGCTGGAAAACCTGGTTGCTTTATGGAAAGAAAATCAATTAGTAGAAAAAATTGACCGCATTCCTTTGGAAATCAGCCCTCGCCGCTCACAGCCGGTAGGACGCTGCTGTATCCACAAGGAACGTGCCGTTACTAAATATAAGTTGCTTCCGCTGCTGGGCTGGGATATGACCGATGAAACGGATGAGCTGACTCCGCTTTCTGAATATGCCCGCAAAGCATTGGAACGCAAGGAAAGAATCAAGGAAAATATTCTCTGTGTCATCGACGAAGCATGTTCTTCTTGTGTACAGGTGAACTACGAAGTAAGTAACCTTTGCCGGGGTTGTGTGGCAAGAAGCTGCTACATGAACTGTCCGAAAGGAGCTGTACACTTTAACAAGAAGACTGGTCAGGCACAGATTGACCACGACAAGTGTATCAGCTGTGGTATCTGCCACAAGAGCTGTCCGTATCACGCCATCGTCTACATTCCGGTGCCTTGTGAAGAAGCTTGTCCGGTGAAAGCCATCAGCAAGGACGAGCACTACATCGAACACATCGATGAAAGCAAGTGTATCTATTGTGGAAAATGTCTGAATGCCTGTCCGTTCGGAGCCATCTTCGAAATCTCTCAGGTATTCGATGTATTGGAAGCTATCCGTAAGGGAGAACAAGTAATTGCCATTCCGGCTCCGTCCGTATTGGGACAGTTCAAGGCTACCATCGAACAAGTGTACGGTGCATTGAAGGAGATTGGCTTTGCCGATGTGATTGAAGTGGCTGAAGGTGCCATGCACACTACCAGCAACGAAGCACACGAACTGCTGGAAAAACTGGAAGAAGGACAGAAATTCATGACTACTTCCTGCTGCCCGTCGTACATCGAACTGGTGAACAAGCATATTCCTGACATGAAGCCTTACGTATCAAGCACCGGTTCTCCGATGTATTACGCGGCTCGCATTGCTAAAAAGAAATACCCGAATGCGAAGGTAGTCTTCATCGGCCCGTGTATCGCCAAAAGAAAAGAAGCACAGCGCGACGAATGCGTAGATTACGTGCTGACATTCGAAGAACTTCACCCGATTTTCCGTGGCTTGGGTATTGAACTGGAACAGGCCAACCTGTACAAAGTGGCATACGAATCCGTATGTGAAGCACACGGATTCGCACAGGCAGGCGGTGTAGCCGGAGCAGTGAAAGCTTATTTAGGCCCGAAAGCCAACGGTATCAAGATCATGCAGTTCTCTGACTTCACGAAGAAGAATATCGGTGTACTCCGCGCTTACGCCAAGACCGGAAAAGTGGATGCACAGTTCATCGAAATGATGGCTTGCGAAGGTGGATGTGTAACCGGCCCGAGCGCACACAACGACCCTGTAGCTGGAAAACGCCAGTTGAACCAAGACTTGCTGAAACGTACCTTGAAGTACGAAAACAATAACCAGGAATAAACCCATGAGGGAACTTATTGAACGCCTTTACCGGGAGCAGACACTGGCTCCCGGTGAATTGCGTACCCTTCTGCTGGAGTGCCGGGGGGAAGACCTCGACTTTCTCATGCAAAAGGCACGTGCCGTAGCACAAAGCCATTTCGGAAACAGAATCTATATCCGTGGACTTATTGAAATAGGGAACTGTTGTCACAATGACTGTTTCTACTGCGGTATCCGAAAAAGTAACCGCCACCTGAAGCGATACCGACTGGATGCAGAAACTATTCTGGCCTGCTGCCGGCATGGATATGAGTTGGGATTCCGTACCTTCGTCCTGCAAGGAGGAGAAGATAACTACATGAACGATGACAGGGTAACGGAAGTGGTTACTGCCATACGAACCGAATTCCCCGATGTGGCCATCACCCTTTCACTCGGTGAACGCCCCACACTTTCCTACAAACGTTTTTTTCAGGCAGGTGCCAATCGCTATCTGTTGCGCCACGAAACGCACAACGAAGCACATTACCGCCGCTTGCACCCTGAAGACATGTCGCTGTCCAACCGTTTGCGTTGTCTGAACGATTTGAAACGCATCGGATTCCAGACGGGAACTGGCATCATGGTGGGAAGTCCGGGACAAACCGTCGACCACCTGGTAGAGGACATTCTTTTCATAGAACAGTTCCGTCCCCAGATGATTGGTATCGGTCCTTTCCTGCCTCATCATGACACTCCTTTCGCTTCCTGCCCACCCGGCAGTCTCACGCAGACACTCACGCTACTTTCCATCTTCCGGCTGATGCATCCGCAGGCATTGATTCCTTCTACCACCGCCCTGGCAAGCCTTACACCCGACGGGCGCGAGAAAGGTATACTGGCAGGTGCCAATGTAGTGATGCCCAACCTCTCTCCGGTAGAACAGCGAAAGAATTATGCCTTGTATGACAATAAAGCCTCGATGGGCTCAGAAGCTGCCGAAGGACTGCGTCTGCTGGCACAACGGCTGGCTGCCATTGGTTACGAAATAGATAAAAGCCGAGGAGATTATCCCGGCAAAACACTATAAATTACATTACAGCTATGTACAAGATTGATTCTCAAAAGGCAGAAGAATTTATCTGCCACGAAGAAATTCTCGATACCCTGGAATATGCCCAAAGTAAAAGCCAGGACAAGGAACTGATACGTTCCATCATTGAAAAGGCTCGCCTGTGCAAGGGACTTTCTCACCGCGAGGCTGCTGTACTATTGGAATGCAACGATCCGGAACTGGTGGAGGAAATCTACCGCCTGGCTCGTGAAATCAAGCAGAAATTCTATGGCAACCGCATCGTAATGTTTGCCCCACTCTACTTGTCAAACTATTGCGTAAACAGTTGTACTTACTGTCCTTACCACGTAAAGAACAAGACCATTGCCCGCAAGAAACTGACACAGGAAGACATCCGTCGTGAGGTCATCGCCCTGCAGGACATGGGGCACAAGCGTCTGGCACTGGAAGCAGGAGAAGATCCGATTCACAACCCTATCGAATACATTCTGGAGTCGATAAAGACTATCTATAGTATCAAGCACAAGAACGGAGCCATCCGTCGGGTAAACGTAAATATTGCTGCGACCACGGTAGAGAATTACCGTCGCCTGCACGAGGCCGGTATCGGTACCTACATTCTGTTCCAGGAAACGTACCACAAGGAGAATTACGAAAAGCTTCACCCCAGAGGTCCGAAGAGCAACTATGCCTACCATACGGAGGCCATGGACCGCGCCATGCAGGGAGGAATCGATGATGTAGGTATCGGTGTATTGTTCGGCCTGAACACCTACCGCTACGACTTCGTGGGACTGCTGATGCATGCCGAACATCTGGAAGCGACGTACGGTGTAGGCCCGCACACCATCAGCGTGCCCCGTATCTGCTCGGCCGACGACATTGACGCCTCGACCTTCGAGAACGCCATCTCCGACGAGATATTCCAGAAGATTGTAGCTGTCATCCGTATCAGTGTGCCTTATACGGGTATGATTATTTCTACACGTGAATCGCAGCGTTCACGCGAGAAGGTACTTGCACTCGGTGTGTCACAAATCAGCGGTGGTTCCCGCACCAGCGTGGGAGGCTATGCTACCGAAGAACTGCCGGAAGAAAATTCTGCTCAGTTTGATGTGAGTGACCACCGCAGCCTGGATGAAATCGTGGCCTGGCTGCTGAAACTGGGCTATATTCCCAGTTTCTGTACGGCCTGCTACCGTGAAGGACGTACGGGCGACCGTTTCATGTCGCTGGTCAAGACGGGCCAGATAGCCAACTGCTGTGCCCCCAATGCCTTGATGACGCTTCAGGAATACCTCTGCGACTACGCTTCGCCCGAAACACGCCGACTGGCTGAAGACATGATCCGCAAGCAGATGGAAGAGATTCCGAATCCCGCCATCCGCAAAAGAGCTTTGGAAAATCTGGAACGGATTGCCGAAGGAAAACGCGACTTCCGTTTCTAATGTGTGAACTTAAAGCCTGATTAAACATATGAACGATACTCCCCGTGCCAACCGGCTGCACATCGGTCTGTTTGGCAAAAGAAATGCCGGAAAATCATCACTGATCAATGCCCTGACGCATCAGGATACAGCCCTTGTGTCGGATATTCCCGGCACGACCACCGACCCGGTCTTTAAGGCCATGGAAATCCATGGTCTCGGTCCCTGCGTGTTCATCGACACAGCTGGTTTCGACGACGAAGGCGAGCTGGGCGAACTCCGCATCCGACAGACACAACGTGCACTGGAGAAAACCGACATCGCCCTGATGGTCTGTACCGACGAACGCCTGGACGAAGAGTTGCACTGGCAGCGCTTGTTGAAGGAAAAGAATGTGCCTGTTATCTGGATACTGAACAAATGTGACTTATTGTCCGATGCCGAACAGACCATGCGCCGCATCGAACAGCAATGCGGACAGGTTCCTCTGTTGGTGAGCACCCTCACCGGAAAAGGTCTGGACGACATTCTGCGCAGCCTGCGGAACAAGCTGCCAGATGAAACCATGGCACAAGGCATTGTAGGTCGGCTGGTAGAAGAAAACGATACCGTCATGCTGGTCATGCCACAGGACATCCAAGCCCCTAAAGGCCGCCTCATCCTGCCGCAGGTACAAACCATCCGCGAACTGCTGGACCGCAAATGCCTGGTGATGAGCTGTACCACTGACAAAATCGATGCCATGCTGGCCGCTTTGGCCCGTCCGCCGAAGCTGATTATTACCGACTCACAAGTGTTCCGCACGGTATATGACAAGAAACCGGCCGAAAGCCGGCTTACCTCCTTCTCCGTCCTCTTTGCCCAGTACAAAGGCGACATCGACTACTACATGAAAGGAGCCAATGCCATTGCCCAGCTCACACCGGAGTCACGGGTGCTGATTGCTGAAGCATGTACGCATGCTCCGCTGGCAGAAGACATCGGGCGAGTGAAAATCCCGAACATGCTCCGCAAGCGCATCGGTGAAGGCCTGCAAATCGACATCGTATCAGGCACGGACTTTCCGGAAGACCTGGCCTCGTACGACCTGATTATCCATTGCGGAGCCTGCATGTTCAACCGCAAGTATGTGCTGAACCGCATCGGCCAGGCCCGCACCCAGCAGGTTCCCATGACCAACTACGGAGTGACTATTGCTTACTTAGCAGGGATTTTGGATAAAATTGATTACTGATTTATGAAATGTGGCGCATACTTTCCTGCATGCGCCACATCCTTATTCCTTCTTTCTAATATCAAACTATCAACATACGATTTCCCGTTCAATGTCCTCAAAGCGGGGGAAAAGCAGATTGTTTTCCAGGTGGATATGCTCAAACAACGCATCCACAAACGCTTCCAGTTCCTGCATCAGCAGACGGTAGCTGGCACAGCCGTCCTGAGGTACGGAGAAGTGATTCGTCAACTGAATGATATGCAGGTAGCGGTTTCCTTCTCCCTCGTGTTCCATCTTCATCACCCGGATAGGATTCGCTATCGTACCGCAATGCATCGGGGCCATACGCTGTCCCTGTTCCTTTGCTGCGTACAATTCATAGAGATATGGGAACAACACGTTCTCTTCCTTCTGAAGATGCATTTCCAAGTCCTCCAATGATTCACCAATCAAGGCTTTCAACTCATGCAGTTCCGGATGCGCTTCCCCATGTACTCGTTCCACCTTCTCCAGCAACGCCAACAGTTCCGGTCCACGGGCACGAATTCCCCGATGATGTATCTTCAGAATGTAATCCATCAGCAGGTCCAGCGGCCACGAAGCAAACGAAATCCGTCCGTTACCAGCTTCACCCTGACGGAGCAAAGCCTGTTCCACTTCTTCTACAGCCAGCCCCAAATCGGCACAGGCCTTTTCCAGCATCACTTCGCCATGACAGCAGAAATCAATGCCATATTTCTTGAACACACTTGCCGCTGCAAAATCATCGGCCACAATTTGTCCCACACTCGTATACTTCCAGTCTATTGTCTTCATATTTAATTCGTTTTATTGATTACAGGTGCAAAGATAGGCCCTCGGGCAGAGAAACTTTGTCACATACGTGACACCAACTTATAATGAAAGTTAAACCTGCTTCTGCGAAAAAGAAGCGCACACCGTTTGCAGAAAAACACTAACTTTGCAGGCACGTAAAAAAACATTTGCACATGGAAACAAAAGAAATACCTATACTTCTGCTTACCGGATACCTGGGAAGCGGAAAAACAACCCTGCTCAATTACCTGCTGAGCAACCGCGAAGGCATCAAGTTTGCCGTCATTGTGAACGACATCGGCGAAATCAACATCGATGCGGAACTGATACAGAAAGGCGGCATCGTAGGCCAGAAAGAAGAGAGTCTGGTGGCTTTGCAGAACGGCTGCATCTGCTGTACCCTCCGTACTGACCTTATCGAGCAAATATTCGAGCTGATGAAAATGCAGCGCTTCGACTACATCGTCATCGAAGCCAGTGGTGTCTGCGAACCGGAACCGATTGCCCAGACCATCTGTTCCATTCCCCAGTTAGGCGGTGCCTACACCAAGTATGGAACCTGCCGCCTTGACAACATCGTGACCGTGGTCGATGCCCTCCGCCTGCAAAGCGAATTCGACGGTGGCAACGAACTTACCCGAAAGGACTTGGAAGAGGAAGATATTGCCAACCTGCTCATCCAGCAGATTGAGTTCTGTACCACCGTGCTACTGAACAAGGTATCGGAAGTCACTCCCGAAGAACGGGAGCGCATCAAAAGCATCATCCGTACCCTCCAGCCCCGTGCAGAAATCATTGAATGCGACTATGCCAAGGTAGACCTTGACAAGATTGTGGGTACCCGCCGTTTCGACTATGCACGGGTGGCCACTTCTGCCGGATGGATTCGTGAAATAGAACGCCCCGTATCCGAAGAAGAAGCGCATCCTCACCACGAAGCACATGAGCACCATGAGGAACACGAGCATCACCACGAAGAAGAGCACAATCATGCACACGCTCATGAACACTCACACGAAGGCTGCCACCATCACCACCATGAAGAAGGTGAAACGGAGGAATACGGCATCAGCAGTTTCGTGTATTATCGCCGCCCTGCCTTCGACATCCATAAGTTCGACCGCTTTGTCGCAACGAAATGGCCTCGCAACGTGATTCGTGCCAAGGGAGTATGCTACTTTGCCCACAACCGCGACATGTCGTTCCTGTTCGAACAGGCCGGACGACAGAAACAGATTTCAGAAGCCGGACTCTGGTATGCCACCCAGCCGGAAGAAGAAATCGTGGAACTGATGAAGCGCGAACCCGGTCTGCTGAGAGACTGGGATGAACACTATGGCGACCGCATGCAGAAGATTGTCTTCATCGGCCAGCACCTTGACAAGGAACAGCTCATCAAAGACCTGGATGCCTGTCTGGAATAAATCCGACGGCCATAAAAATAATGATGCCTTCCCGAGTCCATTCATTCCGTGACTCAGGAAGGCATCATGCTTTTATCTGCCCAAAGCCCGAAAGCCTTATTCCACCTCCGTGATATACTCCTTCACCGCATTATCGGCCGATTGCAAGTTTGTCTGCCGCAGCACCACCTGCCCCTCCTTTTTATTCTCCGGTAAACTGATGCCCGAAAGACGTACATCGCTTACCCTGTCGAAGACAAAAGCCGGACGGAAATCGTCTTCCTGCAACCGCAACTTAATATTGTGCATCTGAATCCCTTTCACATGGCGCACATAGAATCCCCATGAAGGCAGTTCCTCGAACATGGTAAATTCCGGGTATCCTTTTTCATTTTCCGGCACGTCTTTCAAGCGGCTCACCGACATATAAGCCATTCCGCGCGTAGCACGTCCCGGACACACAATCTCTATATTCTCCAGCTTCACGTTTTCAATATCATGCCCCGGAATGCCTGAGATAGAACTTGGGAACGGATTATGGAAAAACGTCACCGCCGGTCCGCGCAGGTCATAGTTGATGTCCGGACGACCGAAAGGAACCTCCACATATACATCCTTAATCGTTACATTCCGCAAATACCCCGGTTGCTCACCCGAACGGTGACCCAGACGGATAAAAATGGCATTTCCCGTATTGACCGCATGTACGTTAGACACCTGCACGTTTTCAATCTCCGCCCCGTCAACCGACTCAATGGCTATGGCTGAACGGAAAGTATCTTTAACCCGAATATTATCGATGGTCACATTCTTGAATCCACCCAACGATTCCGTACCAAACTTGATGGCACTGGCACTGCTGATGATGTGGCAGTTGGAGATGGATACCCGGTCATTCCATGCTCCCCGGTTATGCGACTTCAGGCAAATGCCATCGTCTGCCGAGTTGATAAAGCAGTTGGAGATACGCACATCCTTACAATCGCTGATGTCAATCCCGTCATTGTTCCAGTACGCCCTGTTTTCCACATGCAGACTATCAATCGTCAGGTCGGTACACAGAGAAAAAGAAAGTCCCCATGCCGCACCGCTCCGGAAATCAGTCTTCCGAAGCTCCACCTTCCGGCAATTACGCATAAAAAGCAACTTTGGTCGTGTGTTCGGCCGTTTACGATACGTATTATAGTGCTTGTCCACCAGTTCTCCCGTATGATGCAGGCTGTCAATCGTCAGGGCCAGTTCCCTACCCTGTCCGTCTATACACCCTTCTCCCGTAATGCCGATATTCTCTGCACCTTCCGCATAAATCAGCGCCTGGTCAAAGTGGTCATTGTTGACTTTCAGTTCCTTTTCGGTACTGAAGCCCGGATAATCATAAGGACTCGTACTTCCTAACAGCACCGCTTCCTTTTCCAGGTAAAGTGTCACATTCGATTTCAGTTGCAGGCTGCCGGTCAAATAACGTCCGGCAGGAAAGTACAATTGCCCGCCCCCTTTTGCATGAAGTGCATCAATAGCCGATTGCAAAGACTTTGTATTCAATGTTTTTCCGTCACCGACAGCTCCCTGCTGAAGCACGTTGTAATCTGTGGCAGCTATCGTACCTGCACATAAAAACAAGCCACATAAAATGAAGATAAATTGTTTTTTCATGGTATATTTAGTTATCTTTGACTACTTCAAACATTATCAATCACATATATACTATTATGTTTTTATCAAGTCCTTATTCTTTATAAAAATGACTTATAATCAATCTGTTATTTTCAACTTATTTGAAACAAATAATTTATATTCATCTGAATAATTATCTTTCTTGTAAATTATAACATCTGGCATCATATTACCTATAGAAATTTTAGGAAGCCGTAAACATTCAGAGTTACGTTTATAATGAATCCATTCATTTATCAAATATAAACTTTCTTCTGGCAGTTTTTTATTAATGACATTCAACAATTCTCCTTCAGCAACAAAATATGATGTTAACATCTTCTCTACAAGTAAAACATCTTTATGCGTTGCCTTTTTATTAATAATCGTTCCTACCCATATTTCATTAATACTTGAAAAATCATTTATATGATGATTCTTATCCTTTAATCTATCCGATAACAAATATCTTTCCGCTTTACCAATATAATAATGAATTTTTTTCTTTGAATATTTCTTTTTGCCACCTATCAAATATAGATTGAAAGTATTTTTTTGAGAAATTTCCCACGTTCTAAGTTGCTCAAATAAAAATGGACCATACCATCTAAGTATAAAAACTTTTTCCATATAATTATACGATATTCAATCATTACTAATCATTATCCTCATGGAATATACCTAATTGCCCCTCCACTTCCAAAAGGATAATCACTTACATCTTTATTCAAATAAGGTGAATCTGCTATTAAAGTACCATGAAAACAACAGCGTTCTTTACTAAAACGGACTTTTTTCTCTTCATCATAAAAAGTCCAATCATAACTATCAACCTTAATTACCGACCGTACAATTCCATGATATACCCCTAACACATAATCTATTTCAGCTGCACGAGATTTTGCTATTGCCCAATATTGACGAGTTTTCTCATAAATATTTATTCGTTGATAAACACCTTGAGCTTTTGCATCATCAAAACTTCTATTCAAACTTACCAACAACAAATGTTCATTGTTATTTATCTTAATTCGTTCACAATCATAGATTGCATTAATCTCATCAACGGTTTTAATACCTTCATCCCACTGATGATGTCCACTTACAATATTGGTTAGTATTTGTTCCGTATTAAATTTGGGATATGTAAGAAAATCTATAAGAACAGATTCTATTTGAAAAGCTTCCTTTTCAGAAAGTTTATGACGAAGTATATAATGAAGTGATTTAAACTTATGTATATCAATTAAAATGTTGTCAAACAGCG
>NZ_QSQT01000028.1 GCF_003437535.1 Phocaeicola plebeius | reverse complement strand
TACGCTGTTTGACAACATTTTAATTGATATACATAAGTTTAAATCACTTCATTGAAATACCAGAAGAACAGCAACAACTTATAAAAGAGTTAAAAAAACAGGAAAGCCTGTTATTACTCTACTGATGTGTGGCAGACCTGTTATTTTTAACAAAGTACGCAAACATTCAAATGCTATTTTATGCACATGGTGGTTAGGTAGCGAAGCTGGAAATGCAATATACAATGTTCTTTTGGGAAAATATAATCCTTCTGCAAAGCTTCCAATGACGTTTCCTACCAATATAGGACAAATCCCAATATTTTACCAATATAAAAGTACAGGAAGGCCAACACGGGAAGGTGTACATTATTGTACTTCTTATATTGACTCATCAACAGAGCCTGCCTATCCATTCGGATTTGGTTTGTCGTATACTGATTTCAAATATAGCAACCTTAAAATAACAGACAACTCTAATAATACTATTAGTTTACAAATAGATATCACTAATACTGGGACTATAGATGGAGAAGAAGTTGTATAACTTTATATACAAGACAAGGTTGCTAGTATCACCCGTCCCGTAAAAGAATTAAAAGGATTCCAGAAAATATTCATTAAATCTAGTGAGACCAAAACTGTAACATTTATAATAGATGAAAAAGCTTTAGGATTTTATGATAATAACATGAACTTCATAGTAGAAAATGGAGTATTTATTTTCATGATTGGAAGTAACAGTAGAGATACACAAAATATTTCATACACTTTTAACAAAAAAATATAGTCATCTCATATTTTAATATTATTTTTGCCATCGGACAATTTTTTATTAATAGCTTAAACCTTAAAACATGAACATTAAACAAAAAGCAAGTTGCTTGCTATTACTGTGCTGTGCTCTGAACTCAACTACAGCACAAGTAAGAATTACTCCCCAAGCGGAGCTAAGGGCAAAAAGCCTAGTAGAAAAAATGACACTAGAGGAGAAAATTGATTACATCTCCGGAGTTCGATCATTCTATATCAGAGCAATACCCCGATTGGGTATTCCTGAAATCAGAATGGCAGATGGTCCTCAAGGAATACGCAACAACACTCAAAGTACAATGTATCCTTCCGGTATCCTGTCTGCCTCTACATGGAACAGAGAATTGGTAAGAGAATTAGGAAACGGACTTGGAAGAGATGCCAAGGCAAGAGGTGTAAGTATCTTGTTAGGTCCAGGTGTAAACATCTACCGTTCGCCTTTATGCGGACGAAATTTTGAGTATTTCGGTGAAGACCCTTATCTAAGCAGTGAAACAGCCAAGCAATATATCCTTGGAGTACAGGATAAAGGAGTTATTGCTACAGTTAAACATTTTGCAGCCAACAATCAAGAATGGAGCAGACATCACGCCAGCTCCGATGTTGACGAACGTACATTGCAGGAAATTTATTTCCCCTCATTCCGTAAAGCTGTACAAGAGGCCGGTGTTGGAGCCGTAATGGACAGTTATAACCCCGTCAACGGAGTACATGCAACTGAGAATGCATGGATGAATATAGAAATACTTAGAAAACAATGGGGATTCAAAGGTATTCTTATGTCTGATTGGACTTCCGTATATTCTACAGTAGGCGCAGCCAATGGAGGACTTGATTTGGAAATGCCTATAGGTAAGTTTATGATAAAAGAAAAACTGATTCCAGTTATCGAAAATGGAATAGTAAAAGAAAAGACCATAGACGAGAAAGTACAGCATATACTGCAAACCTTAATAACATTTGGTCTATTTGACAATCCGCTAGAGGATAAATCTATAGAAAAAGATAACGCAGAATCAAAAGCAACTGCATTAAATTTAGCAAGAGAAGGTATTGTCATGCTAAAAAATGATGATAATGTACTTCCGCTCAAAAAAGGACATACACTTATTATCGGTCCAAATGCAGACATGATTCCTACAGGAGGAGGAAGTGGATTTGTAACTCCTTATTCAACTGTATCAGTTTACGAAGGTTTGACACAAATAAAAGGTGATAAGAAAATAACTCTTTTATCAGACAGTTTACTGTATAAAGATATTTCGAAAAATATTTTTACTGACAACAGCCTGAAAACACAAGGATTTACAGGATATTATTTTAAAGACAAAAAGTTATCAGGTAAACCATGCCATCAGGAAACTACCACAAGAATAAACTATGCTTGGAAATACGGTTCTCCATATCCAGACATTCAGGATGACCATTTCTCTGCTCAATGGAAAGGTATCTATAAGGCTGAACAAAGCGGAACTATACGCTTCCAGATTTCAGGAGATGACGGATACAGAATATTAGTCAATGGGAAAACAATTACAGGAGACTGGGGAAATCATGCCTTAAGCTCAAGAAACGCCTTCATGCAAGTGGAAAAAGACAGTCTTTACCAGTTGCAGATAGATTATTTTGAGAATGTAGGTGAAGCTACTATCAAATTTCAGGCAGGTATGTTGGATAAAAAACTGCTGAATTATGAATTGAAAAAAGCAGACAACGTAGTTATGTGCTTAGGATTTGACAGCAATATAGAATCTGAAGGATTTGACAGACCATTTGCTTTGCCATACGGTCAGGAGTTCCTCATTGATGAAGTAACAAAAGTACATAATAATGTAATAACAGTAATAAATTCAGGAGGAGGCATAGATTTCCGCAACTGGAGAAATAAAGTCAAAGCTATTCTTATGGCATGGTATCCGGGACAGGAAGGTGGAAAAGCAATAGCAGAAATACTAACAGGCAAAATATCTCCAAGTGGGAAATTACCTATTTCTATAGAAGAAAAATGGGAAGACAATCCTACATTCAACAACTACTATGACAAGCGTAATGTTCCGCACAAGAGAGTTCAATACGCTGAAGGCATATTTGTAGGCTACAGAGGTTACGACCGTACAGGAAAACAGCCACTTTATCCATTTGGTTTCGGATTATCATACAGTCAATTCACGTATGAAAATTTGCAACTTAGAAAAAAACAAAAGAACCAAGTAGAAGTGAGTTTTGAACTTAAAAACACGGGAAAAATGAATGCAGCAGAAGTTGCACAGATTTATGTAAAAGACTGTAAAGCTTCTGTTCCTCGTCCCCTAAAAGAACTAAAAGGTTACGAAAAAGTGTTCTTAAAAAAAGGCGAAACGAAACGTATAACAATTCTACTTAATGAAGACGCTTTTAGTTTTTATGATACTGATAAAAAGAATTTTGTCATAGAAAAAGGAGATTTTGAGATTTTAGTAGGCCCATCTTCCTCTGAACTACCTCTAAAAGGAATTATCAATTTATAAATATGCATACTAATTAATCATTTAGCCTGGCCTCTGGCCAGGCTTTTTTGCACACTCCTTATTGAAAATACGGAAGTAGAAAAAGCCACAATACCACTTCATCTTTTAAGGTTTCCATCAATTTTTTCATTGCATACGTCAAATGATTACTCACAGTTTTCACTGAAATATGCAATAAATCTGCGACCTCTGCATATGAAAGACGTTCTATCTTTACCAAATATAACACATGACGACTTTTAGATGGTAAAGAAGCGATAGCCGCATTTAAAATAGACAATTTTTCTTCCCCTATTAACTTTTCTTCTTGAGATGGGACTAACTCAAAAGTAAAGTCTTCAACCTCATCAAAAGACAGATTGGTATATTCAACGCTATCTTTACGAAGAAATGATATTGATTTGTTATATAAAATACGATATAGCCACCCTTTTATATTCTCTATTTTTCCTAATTTTTTCCGATGTTTCCATACTTCTAGAAAAACATCACTTACCACTTCCTCTGCACACTCCTTTTGATGAAGAATATTAAAAGCATAATGATATAAAGCAGAAGAATGATATTCAATAAACGCGATGAAAGCACGTTCATCACCCGCTACTAATTTGTCAATATTTATCTCCTTTTGCTCCACGATCTTATTTTGATTACATATTTTATCCTAGTCAGTACAAATTATAAGAATTCCCTACCTTTTCAGATACAAAGAAAGAAAAATCTTTTTTAAGCAAAAATTTTATTCTTAGTTTTTTATCTGAACAAAGCACTCACAAAAACATTTATTTTCTAAAGCTACAGATAACCATGTTAAAAAGACATAGGTTTCACCCGTAACTCCCCAGTATTCCAACAAAATATTGTATCTTTGCTCCGATTATATACTTGACACAACATGATAACTTTAAAAGAATTCTTTTCATTTAAAAAGAACCGCTTTTTCTGGCTGAATCTCATAGCCATGATTGTCGTAATAATTGGTGTATGCTGGGGTACCTTGCTCTGGCTGGACAGCTATACACACCATGGAGAAGCTTACATGGTGCCGAATGTGAAGAACAAAACATTGAACGAAGCTCAGCAGGCTCTCAGTAACCAGAAGCTGAAAGGGCTGGTTATCGACTCCAGCTATGTGAAAGGTGTGCCCGACGGCATGGTATTAGACCAAAATCCAGCAGGGGGAGCACGCGTGAAAGAGGGAAGAACGATTTATCTGACCGTCACCACTTCTAAGGTTCCTTTGGTAAAATTGCCGGACTTGATAGACAACAGTTCTTTGCGCCAGGCGGAAGCCAAATTAAAGGCGATGGGCTTCAAACTGACGGAACCAGAATACGTTTCGGGAGAGCAGGACTGGATTTACGGCATCAAATACCGTGGAAGAAGTCTGGTTAGCGGAGATAAAGTTCCCCATGAAGCCATGCTGACCCTCTGTGTAGGCAACACGGCGATTCGTGACTCTCTTGCCATGGATTCTACACAAATTACTATCGATATGAATTCGTCTGCCAACAGTGAAGCAGAGGTAGATGACTCTTGGTTCTAAATCTAACCCCCTAAAGAAAAAGATGGCAGAAGATTTGATTGATTACGAACTGGACGGAGAGGCGCCAGACGATATCGAGCCGATTCAGGGTGAGCCTGAATTGTATGAGCATTTCCGTACGGTAGTAGATAAAGGACAGGCTCCTGTCCGCATCGACAAGTATTTATTTGAGCGAATTGTCAACGCGTCGCGCAATCGGATTCAGATGGCAGCCGACAACGGCTTTGTCATGGCCAATGGGAAACCGGTGAAAAGCAGCTACAAGGTCAAGCCGCTGGACGTGCTGACCGTTATGATGGACCGCCCGCGCTATGAGAATGACATTATTCCGGAAGATATTCCACTGAACATTGTATATGAAGACGATGACCTGATGGTCATCAACAAGCCTGCGGGGTTGGTAGTACACCCGGGATGTGGAAATTACCACGGTACCCTGGTCAACGCCATCGCATGGCATCTGCGCGACGTACCGACCTATAACCCGAATGACCCGCAAGTGGGACTGGTGCACCGCATTGACAAGGATACCTCAGGACTATTGGTGGTAGCTAAAACCCCCGATGCAAAAACCAGTCTGGGACTTCAGTTTTACAACAAAACAACCAAGCGTGAATACAATGCGCTGGTCTGGGGGATTGTAGAACAAGATGAAGGAACCATCACCGGCAACATCGGACGTAATCCGCGCGACCGGATGCAGATGGCTGTCATGTCCGACCCGGAACAAGGTAAACACGCCGTGACACATTATCAGGTATTGGAACGATTGGGGTATGTCACACTGGTAAAGTGCGTACTCGAAACCGGGCGTACCCATCAGATTCGTGTACACATGAAACACATCGGGCATACCTTGTTTAATGATGAACGTTACGGTGGTCACGAAATCTTAAAAGGAACTCATTTCAGCAAATACAAACAATTTGTAAACAACTGTTTCGAAATCTGTCCCCGTCAGGCATTGCATGCCAAGACACTGGGCTTTGTACACCCTCGCACAGGAGAGGAAATGTTCTTCACTTCCGAACTGCCCGAGGATATGACCTGCCTGCTGGAACGATGGAGAACGTATATCAGTAACAGAGAATAACAACTATGAAACGTACAATTGCGATTGTAGCAGGAGGAGACTCATCTGAACATGGAGTCTCCATGAAAAGTGCAGAGGGTATCTACTCTTTTATCGATCAGGACAAATATACCCTCTATATCGTGGAACTGACTAAAGCACGCTGGGAAGCGATTCTTTCCGACGGCAGCCGTGCACAAGTGGATAAGAATGACTTCAGTTTCATGGATCATGGACAGAAAATCATACCCGACTTTGCTTATATCACCATCCACGGAACTCCGGGAGAAAACGGTATCCTGCAGGGATATTTTGAACTGTTAGGCATTCCCTACTCTACCTGCGACGTGCTGGTTTCTGCACTGACTTTCAGCAAATTCACTTTAAACCAGTACCTGAAGGGATTCGGAGTACGGGTAGCTGAATCCATGCTGGTAAACAAACGTCACGGTATCAGCGACGAAGATGTCATCGCAAAAATCGGCTTGCCTTGCTTCATCAAACCTAATGCCAGCGGTTCCAGCTTCGGTGTAACAAAGGTGAAAACAAAGGAACAGATTCAGCCGGCTTTGGAAGCAGCTTTCAAAGAGTCGGATGATGTGATGATTGAAGCTTTCATGGACGGTATCGAACTGGCCAACGGATGCTACAAGACCAAGAAAAATGAAGTGGTATTCCCTATCACGGAAGTAGTTAGCCAGAATGAATTCTTCGATTACAACGCCAAATACAAAGGCGAAGTAACAGAAATCACACCGGCTCGTCTCAGTCCGGAATTGACCAGCCGCGTACAGCAACTGACATCTGCCATCTACGACATACTGCGATGCAAAGGTATCGTGCGCGTGGATTACATCATCACAGAAGGTGAAAAAATCAATATGCTCGAAATCAATACCACTCCGGGAATGACGGCCACCAGTTTCATTCCGCAACAGGTACGGGCTGCCGGTCTGGATATTAAGGACGTTATGACCGACATTATTGAAGACCATTTCAATTAATTTTGTATCTTTGGAAAGAACAAGTCACTCAACATCATGAACATACCTGCAGAATTCGACGATATTCGTCCGTATACCCCCGAAGAACTTCCACAGATATTCGAGGAATTACTTTCTGACAAAGACTTTCAGGCTGTCATCCAATCGGTGATGCCGAATGTCCCTTTGGAAATGATTGCCGCACAATTGCGCCACTGCAAGACCAACCTGGACGTACAGAAAACGTTTTTCCACAAGCTGCTGCACGACATCATGCAACAGCACAGTGACGGTTTCGACATGAATGCTTCTTCGCTTCCTGACAAGAACCAAAGCTATACGTTTATTTCCAATCATCGGGACATTGTGCTCGACCCGGGATTTCTTTCAGTAGGCTTGCTGGACAACGGTTTCCCTACCACCGTAGAAATCGCCATCGGAGATAACCTGCTTATTTATCCGTGGATAAAGAAACTGGTGCGAGTGAACAAGTCGTTCATCGTACAGCGTGCTCTGAGCATGCGACAAATGCTGGAATCATCTGCACGCATGTCACGGTACATTCACTTTGCCGTAACACAAAAGCAAGAGAATGTGTGGATTGCACAACGTGAAGGCCGTGCGAAAGACTCCAACGACCGTACACAGGACAGCGTGTTGAAAATGCTGGCTATGGGAGGAGAAGGTGACATCATCGACCGTCTGAAGGAACTGCACATCGTACCGGTTGCCTTGTCGTACGAATACGACCCGTGTGATTTCCTGAAAGCCAAGGAAATGCAGCAGAAGAGAGACTCGGAAACATTCAAGAAGAGCCAGGCAGACGACCTGACCAATATGCAAACAGGTATCTTCGGTTACAAGGGACGAGTACACTTCCAGACAGGACCTTGCATAAACGAAGAACTGGAAGCGCTAAGAGGATTGCCTAAGACGGAAGTTTTCACTCAGGTATCTACACTGATTGACAAGCATATCCACCGTAACTACCGACTTTATCCGGGCAATTATGTAGCTTGCGACCTGCTGAATGGCACAGAAACATTTGCCGGGAAGTATACTCCGGAAGAAAAGAAGCGCTTTGAAGCTTACCTGCAAAAGAAGCTGGACTTGATTCAGCTTCCGAACAAGGACGAAGACTTCCTGCGCCAGCGAATCCTGACCATGTACGCCAATCCGGCTATCAATCACTTGAAGGCCATCGCACAATGAAGAAATTCGGCGTCATCTTATACAGTCTTCTTTGCATACTCCTTTTAGGGGCATGCAAAGAAGATGAATATGTCTATCCCAATGTAATCACCACTTTTATTGATGCGGCCACAGATGAAAGCGGTACACTACAGAAACTGATTACAGACAAAGGAGAGAGCCTGCAAATTCTCAACCGGGAAGGACTGGATGGTCTGACTCCAGACTCTATCTACAGAAGTGTATCCATCTATGAACCGAAAGAATCGGCAGATGAGGGACAAGCGACTGCCCTGCTCTATTCTTGTCAGCTTATTATTGCCGTGAAACCGGTCACAGTGGACAAACTACCAGAAGCGACCGCCAAGACTGACCCATTGGATATTCAGAGTGTATGGAAATCTGGGAACTATATCAACCTGATTCTGTTGCCTATGGCTAAAGAGAAAAGCCACATTTTTCACTTCATTGACGAAGGTATCTCAAATAACGGTGACGGAAGCCGGACACTCCATCTGACACTCTACCACAACCAGAACGGAGATTATGAGGCATTCACCCGCAAAAGCTACCTCTCCATCCCTCTGTGGGCCTACGAAGGACAACTGACTCAGGGGGACAAGGTCATGCTCCGCATCAACACCTACGAAAAAGGCTTTGTAAGCTATGAATTTACTTACTAAAACTACATTTATGATCAAGACTATTTACTTCATGTTCTTTATATGCATGTTTGCCGTAGCCATGGTGGCATGCAAAGGGAAATCAAACGACGACTTCAAGAACGTATCTGCTGATGAATTCGAAGGTTTTATCGGAAATGAACAGATACAGATTGTGGACGTAAGAACCGTAGCGGAATACAGCGAAGGACATATTCCCGGAAGCCTCAACATCAACGTACTGGATGAAAGTTTCTCAGCCAATGCCGATGAGTTGCTGAACCCGGAACAAACCATTGCTGTATATTGCAAAAGCGGTCGCCGAAGCCGGAATGCCGCAAAGATACTAGTCAAAAAAGGATTCAAGGTGTACAACCTGGACAAAGGTTTCGACAACTGGAAAGAGTTGGGTAAAGAAATCGAACAATAACCTCCTTATTTACAACAAGAATGCCGTGATATAAAAGAGTCCTGCTCTCTATATCACGGCATTTTTATAAACTCTATCTGATTACAAATTTTGCAGCATACGTTTCAATACCACCGTAGCAGAAATTTCACGGTTGGCTGCTTCCGGAATTACCAGTGAAGTTGGTGCT
This sequence comes from Phocaeicola plebeius, assembly GCF_003437535.1. Lineage (GTDB taxonomy): Bacteria > Bacteroidota > Bacteroidia > Bacteroidales > Bacteroidaceae > Phocaeicola > Phocaeicola plebeius_A. The sequence continues at coordinate 33,714 of NZ_QSQT01000028.1, read as the reverse complement.
TCAATCACATCGTCCGTTACAATCATGTTACGACGTACCGGCAGGCAATGCATAAAGAACGCATTGTTAGTCCACGACATGTGTTCGGTATCTACCGTCCAACTCATATCCTTGCTCAGAATCTTTCCGTAATCTTCCGGACAAGTCACACCCGGGCAAGCCCAGTTCTTCGCATAAATAAAGTCCGCACCTTCAAAAGCTTTCTTCTGATCGTACTCCACCTTTGCTCCACGCACGAATTTCGGATCAAGTTCATAGCCCTGCGGATGAGTAATCACAAAGTCCACATCTGCCTCATTCATGAAATCGGCAAAAGAGTTGGGTACAGCCTGCGGAAGCGCACGTGGATGAGGTGCCCATGTCAAAACCACTTTCGGACGTTCGGTGCGCTTGTACTCTTCAATCGTAATCAAGTCAGCAAATGCCTGCAAAGGATGTCCCGTAGCCGCCTCCATAGAGAAAACCGGTTTACCGGAATACTGAATAAACTGATTCAGAATCTTTTCCGTATAATCATCTTCCCGACTTTCAAATCGCGCGAAAGAACGTACACCAATCACATCACAATAAGAAGCCATTACCGGAATAGCCTCCAGCAGATGCTCACTCTTGTCACCATCCATAATCACGCCACGCTCAGTTTCCAGCTTCCAGGCACCCTGATTCACATCCAGCACAATGACATCCATACCCAAATTACGGGCAGCCTTCTGCGTGCTCAGGCGTGTACGTAAACTATTATTAAAGAAAATAAGCAGACAAGTCTTATGCCTGCCCAACGCTTCATATTTATAACGGTCGTTCTTGATTTCAAACGCTTCTGCCAGGGCAGTCTTCAAATCGCCCAAATCGAATACATTGGTATAAGTTTTCATACGCAAAATTGTATATTAATTTATTTTTCCTCGCAAATATACTATAAAAATACAATACACCACTTATTTTATTCATTTTTTTCGTACCTGTCCGTCACCTTCCACAATCCACTTGTAGGTAGTCATCTCCCTTAATCCCATCGGACCACGAGCATGCAGTTTCTGGGTACTGATACCAATTTCTGCTCCCAAACCAAACTGAGCCCCATCGGTAAACGAAGTCGGCGCATTGACATAGACACAGGCGGCATCCACTGCCCGGGTAAAGAAAGCAGCCGCCTCTTTATCCTCTGTCACGATACACTCACTATGCCCGGAACCGTATGTATAAATATGCGTTACAGCTTCTACTACATCATTCACCGTTTTGATGGCCATCTTATAGTCTAAGAACTCGGTGCCATAACTTTCCAAAGTAGCAGGCTGCAACAATTCTGCCGGATAGTTTCCTTCCAAAGCCTGATAAGCCGGTTCATCTGCATATAGAATTACCCGGCTTTCCGCCAAAGGAGCACACAATGCCGGCAAATCTGCCAAACGTGCCCGATGCAACAGCAGACAGTCCATAGCATTGCAGACACTCACCCTGCGCGTCTTGGCATTATTGACAATGGCAGTTCCTTTGGTTAAATCACCCGCCTTGTCGAAATACGTATGACAGATTCCGGCTCCCGTCTCAATAACCGGTACAGTCGCTTCATGACGTACATACTGAATCAGGTTACTGCTGCCACGAGGAATAATTAAATCCACCCAACCTTCTGCATGCAGAAGCGCTTCTGTCGCCTCGCGAGTAGAAGGCAACAATTCCACGACGTGCGAATCGATACCAAACTCCTCCAATACCTCATGAATCAGCTGCACAATGGCACGGTTGGAGGCATCGGCATCACTTCCACCCTTCAGAATAGACGCATTTCCACTCTTCAGGCACAAGGAAAACACATCAAAACTGACATTCGGACGTGCCTCATAGATTACTCCTACCACCCCAAACGGCACGCTCACCTTCTGTAAACGAAGTCCGCTGGGTACCGTATAAGCTTCTCTCACTATTCCTAACGGTGAAGGCAAAGAAGCCACCTGACGCATATCGGCTGCTATTCCTTCCAAACGTTCCTGCGTCAGCTTCAAGCGGTCGTATTTCGGATTGGACGTTTCCATTCGCAGCAAGTCTTCCTGATTGGCTTTCAGCAGCACATCCGTTTTTTCTTCTATCTTGTCGGCTACGGCACATAACACTGTATTAATGGTCTGTGCATCCATCATCGCCAACTTACGAGATGCTGCTCGAACCGCCTTAAAAGTTTCATTCAGATTCATAATTGTTTTATTCAGATTGCAAATTATCGCAAAAATACAATTTCAAACAAAGTTTCAAAGCACAAACGTCAAAATAATCTGCCATTTCATAAGAAATATATTCCCAAACTGAATATTTATTCCCGAAAGTTTCTTATCTTTGAAATAAATAAGAGAGAGAGAAAACTTCTGATTTATTAACCCTTAAAACATGTGACTATGGAAGCGAAAAATTACGATTCATTGATTGAAGTTTTCAGAGGAGATCTCTGGGAAGCTGAGTTGATAAAGGGCTTATTAAAGTCTGCCGGTGTGGATGCCATGCTAAAAGATGAAACGCCATTGTCTGCCGTAACTTCTTCCTATGGAGGAGGTTCCGTATGCGTGCTGGTTAATAAGGAAGAAGAAGTATATGCACGAAAAGTAGTAGCCGAACGAAAAGTATGAAACATTTATTCTTAACCCTGATTGCATTTTTTTCAGTAGTCATTCCCGCGTTTGCACAAAACCTGAAAACAACCACATGGAGTTCGTATGGAGTTTCTTTCCAGGCTCCAGCCGACTTAGTAGTAGAAGATGATTCTTCCGAAGGATACATTGCCGGGAACGATACCTATTACCTCACCATCCAGCTTTTAGAGGGAGAAGGGCTGAAAAAAGAAGAATTAGGACAGGAATTAAAGGCTATTGCCACAGACGATGAAGTGACATCGCAAAGCAGCGTACAATCTTTTGAGCTGCCCCAGTTCCATGGTGTGCAGCTCAAAGGAAACTGTGAAGAAGAAAAATGCGTTTACAGTTACCTGCTAGCAAAAGACGGAAGCTGCGGCTTCTATGTTTCCATTGTATACCGTCAGGAAAATGACAAAACGCCAGAAACAATCCTGAAAAGTTTCCACATGGAAGAATAATCTTTTATGAGGAATATCATTTTGTGAAATAAATTAAAAAGGTAGCGTTTTCCCAAAGTTTATTTCGTATTTTAGAGCGATTTTTAAACAAAGAGCTGTTGATTTTTTGTGTCCTAAAGGCTCAAAACAGAAAAGGCATGTACATAACCAAACGGGGAATCAAGTAAGTTCAGACTTATTTTGAACGATTTTTACTTGACTTTTGCCTAATTTATGCCTCTGGCTTATATGAATAAGTCTTTATTTTTGCCACAGATTCACAAGAAATCGATAGTTACAAGAAGACCTTGAATATGAAATTGACAAAACGCTTATATACTTTATCGCTTACAGTTACTTTATTCGTAACCGGTTTTTTGTTACCCGGATTTTCCACTTCCTGCACCGCGCAGACCGAAACAAACTCATCTCCTGCTTACAGCTGTATCGAAGTCCCTAAAAGTATCAATTTTTGCGGCACGGAAATAGACCTGACGCGCTATGACCGGCGCGAACGAGTGGATAGGGAACTGATGGCATTTACTTACATGCACAGCACTTCCCTGCAAATCATCAAAAGAGCCAACCGCTATTTCCCCATCATTGAATCAATCTTAAAGGAACAAGGTGTACCCGATGACTTCAAGTACCTGATGGTCATCGAAAGCAATGTGAACCCGCTGGCACGGTCGGGAGCCGGAGCCGCCGGATTGTGGCAGTTCATGAGCGGCACCGCCCGTGAGTTCGGTCTGGAGGTCAATCATCATGTGGACGAACGTTATCATGTGGAGAAATCTACCGTAGCCGCCTGCAAGTACCTGAAACAAGCTTACCGTAAATTCGGTAATTGGGAAACCGTAGCTGCCTCCTACAATGCCGGACAAGGAAGAATCAGCCAGCAGCAGGAAAAACAATATACAGATAATGCACTAGACCTGTATTTAGTGGAAGAAACTTCCCGCTATGTATACCGGATACTGGCAGCCAAGCTTCTGCTTACCGACCCTACCCGTTTCGGTTTTCACCTGAGAGCCAGCGACCTGTATCCTCCTATTCCTTATCGTACCATAAAAGTGACAGAAGATATTGACGACCTGGCACGCTTTTCCAAAGGCCAGGGCATCAACTACAGTTTGCTCAAGAGCATGAATCCCTGGCTTAGAGGAAGTTCTCTTCCCAACCATGGCGGAAAAGAATACCAGATTCGTATCCCCGACTCTACGGAGATGTATTACAATCCGAGGGTGACACACCCTCATAACCCCGCGTGGGTGAGTGAATAAAGACACATAGTTATCATTTTTTATTATAATCATTAATCCATGAAAAAACAATTAGTGTTAGGACTCTTAGGTGCCTGTGTGCTTTCGGGCAATGCACAGACATTTAAAGAATGGCAGGACCCGGAAATAAATGCCATCAACCGGGCACCGATGCACGCAAACTTCTTTGCGTACGAAAATGCAGAAATGGCTGCCAAGGCAGTCAAGGAAGACTCCAAGAACTTTATGAGCCTGAACGGAACCTGGAAATTCTTCTGGGTGCGGAATGCAGATGCACGCCCCACAGATTTCTGGAAAACCGGCTTCAACGATAAAGGTTGGGACAACCTTCAGGTGCCAGGAGTATGGGAAACTCACGGATACGGCGACCCTATCTACATCAACGTAGGTTATGGATGGCGCAGCCGTTTCGAAAACAATCCTCCTTACGTACCGACTGAAGAAAACCACGTAGGTTCTTACCGTCGTGAAATCATGGTTCCGGCCGACTGGAAAGGCAAAGACATCATCGCTCATTTTGGAGCAGTCAGCTCGAACATGTACCTGTGGGTAAACGGTAAGTTCGTTGGCTACAGCGAAGACAGCAAGCTGGAAGCTGAATTCAATCTTACTCCGTACCTGAAACCGGGACAGAAAAACCTGATTGCTTTCCAGGTGTTCCGCTGGTGTGACGGTTCATACCTGGAAGACCAGGACTTCTTCCGTTATACCGGAGTGGCACGCGACTGCTATCTTTATACCCGCAACAAGAAACGCATCGATGACATCCGCGTGACTCCCGACCTGGACAGCGAATACAAGAACGGTTCACTGGCCATCAACCTGAATTTGAAAGGAAGCGGAAATGTCAGCCTGGAACTGCTGGATGCCCAGAACCAGACCGTAGCTTCTACCGAAGTAAAAGGTTCAGGCAATGTTTCTACTACACTTCAGGTAGAAAATCCGAAAAAATGGAGCGCAGAAACTCCTTACTTATACACACTGCGTGCTACACTGAAAGACGGCAGCCAGGCCAGCGAAGTTGTACCTGTGAAAGTAGGTTTCCGCAAGATTGAACTCAAAAACGCACAGATTCTGGTCAACGGCCAGCCAGTACTCTTCAAAGGTGCCGACCGTCATGAACTGGATCCGGACGGTGGATACGTGGTTTCACGCGACCGCATGATTCAGGACATTCAGATTATGAAGCAGTTCAACATCAACGCCGTAAGAACCTGTCACTATCCGGACGACAACTTCTGGTACGAACTCTGCGACAAATACGGTATTTATGTAGTGGCCGAAGCCAACATCGAATCTCACGGAATGGGATACGGCGACAAGACACTGGCCAAGGAACCGACTTACAAGAAGGCACACATGGAACGCAACCAGCGCAACGTACAGCGTGGTTTCAACCATCCGAGCATCATCTTCTGGTCATTGGGTAACGAGGCCGGATACGGTCCGAACTTCGAAGCTGCTTACGACTGGATCAAGGCAGAAGACCCCAGCCGTGCCGTACAATACGAACAAGCCCGCATCGAAGGAAAGACTGATATCTACTGCCCGATGTATGCCAACTACAAATGGTGCGAAGAATACAGCAAGGACGACAAATACCAGAAACCGCTGATTCAGTGTGAATATGCACACGCCATGGGAAATTCACAAGGTGGATTCAAAGAATACTGGGACTTGATTCGCAAGTATCCGAAATATCAGGGTGGATTCATCTGGGACTTCGTAGACCAGTCTATCCGCTGGACAGGCAAGAACGGCAAGATGATTTATGCTTATGCCGGTGACTTCAACCGCATGGATGATTCTGGCGACAAGAACTTCTGTAACAACGGACTTATCAGCCCTGACCGCAAACCGAATCCGCATGCATACGAAGTACAGTACTTCTACCAGAACATCTGGACTACTCCGGGCGATTTGGCAAAGGGAGAAATCAAGGTATACAACGAAAACTTCTTCCGTGACCTGTCTGCATACGCACTGGAATGGGAAGTACTGAAAGATGGTAAGGCTATCCGTAGCGGACGCGTTGAAAACCTGAACGTGGCACCTCATCAGACAGCCAGCGTGAAACTTGATCTGGGCAAGACCTGCCAGTGCGGTGAATGGCTGCTCAACGTGAAATACATCCAGAAGAACCGTGAAGGTTTGATTCCGGCCGGTTTCGTAGTAGCTAAAGACCAGCTTGTGCTGAATCCGTACAAAGCACCGGCTATGGAACTGAAGAACGTAGCTGAAACCAACCAGCAGGTAGTTGAACCGCAAATCAACCCGAACTATCCGGACTACATCACTGTAGAAGGCGACGGATTCTATCTGGAATTCAGCAAACGCAACGGTTATCTTGACAGATACGATGTAAACGGAGTAAGCATGTTGAAAGAAGGCGAAGCACTGACACCGAACTTCTGGCGTGCCCCGACCGACAACGACTTCGGTGCTGGTCTGCAGAACAAATATGCTGCATGGAAGAACCCGGGCATCAAACTGACTGACTTCAACTACAAGGTAGAAAACGGACAGGCCATCGTAAACTCTACTTACGACCTCAAGGAAGTATCTGCCAAGTTATATCTCACTTACCAGATCAACAACCAGGGAGCAGTGAAGGTGACACAGAAGATGGTAGCCGACAAGAATGCCAAGGTTTCACCGATGTTCCGTTTCGGTATGCAGATGGTAATGCCGAAGTCATTTGAGAAGATTTCTTACTACGGACGTGGTCCGATAGAAAACTACAGCGACCGTAACCATTGCACTGACTTAGGTATCTACAACCAGAATGTAAGCGACCAGTTCTATCCGTACATCCGTCCGCAGGAAAACGGCAACAAGACTGACATCCGCTGGTGGAAACAGGTGAACATGGCTGGAAACGGACTGATATTCGTAGCTGAAGCACCGTTCTCTGCTTCTGCTCTCCACTACACCATCGCTTCACTGGACGACGGTACTGAAAAGAAACAGAGCCACTCGTTCGAAGTAGAAGAAGCTGACCTGACCAATCTGTTGATTGACAAGGCACAGATGGGCTTAGGTTGTGTCAACAGCTGGGGTGCCCTGCCGGAAGACAAGTACATGCTTCCTTACGGAGATTATGAATTTACGTTCATCATGACTCCGGTGAAAGGCTATATCGCACACGAATAAATCAGTACAACATATCTGATTCACTGTAACGCCTCGGTTTCCAAAGCCGGGGCGTTCTTTTTATCCCCTTACGTTACCACCATCTCTTATCACACGAATAGCTTTCCATCAAGAGAGAAACGCCTCAGAAAAGAGAGCACAGTCTATTTTCACTTTCTACGTTTTCCACGCCGGAGCCTTACGTTTCCACCTGCGGAAACATACGGTTCCGCCCCCAGAAACCTACGTTTTTGCCTTGGGAAACATAAAAAACGGGCCGAAGTTTATCCCAAAACTCCAGCCCTTATCATAAAATAGAAAATGTATGTAGAATAATTATCCTTCCTCGTCCGCTCCTTCCTTTGGAGGTATGGTAGACGCATTTCCATCGCGTACAGCCATGTAATGCGGCGACATAATTTCCACGCCCTCTTCGTTGAAGCGATCCTGAATGTTCTGATGCAATGCCGAATAAATATCAGCCAGCCGGTCTGCATCCTTGATATACGCATTCACCTGATACACCGGATACCAGTCGCTGAGCGAGGTGGAAAGTACAAACGGACGCGGGTCGTCCACCACTCCGGGAGTATTCAAGGCAGCTTCAATCAAAAGTTTGTTGACCACTCGCCACGGCACGTCATAACCGATGCTTACCTCCGAATGGATAATCAGCCCATATTCCCGGGCCGACTGGCTGAAGTTCACCGTATGCGAAGACATGACAAAGGAATTAGGAATGGTCACCACCTCATTTTTCGGGGTACGGATACGTGTGACCAGCGGAGTTTTCTCCACCACATTTCCCATCGTATCATTCAGCTTAATACGGTCGCCAATCTTGAAAGGACGCATGTAAGTAATCACCAGTCCGGCAATGATGTTGCCAATCACCGTACTTGAACCAAGCGATACAATCAAACCGACAAATACGGATATTCCCTGGAATACACCGGAATTGGAACCCGGCAGATACGGATAAATCATGGCTATCATAAACGCATAGAGCAAGAAACGGACAATATGATAGGTAGGCATCGCCCAGTCGGGATAGAATCCGCTCAATTTCAACCGTTCGGACTGTACTTCTTCGGCCAGGTAACGGAAGAAGCGTACCAGATATTTGATGGCCATGTAAATCACGAAGATAGTGAACAGGTTCGGAAGATAGTCGAGTATTCCGGTAAGAATGCTCTTCACCGGATTCCAGATGTAGGAAAGCAGCCGGTAGGCCAGGTTCTTAGTCTGCGGGAAAATGGAGAACAGCAGCGGAACCGTAAGCAGCAACTGCAGGAACATAAACGCATAACGTACCAGATTGGCCAGGAATATCAGCAGTTTCACCTGCTTCCTGGTGTCCAGCAACTCATACCCCTGAATGGAGAAGGGTTTCAGCCGCGTCTTTTCCAGTCGCATAATACGCAGCTTCAACTTACGGAACAGCCAGTTGGTTCCCCAGAACAGAAGGAACTGCCCCACAATCACCAGCACGAAATAACCAATCCGCTTGAATAACTGCATCAGTCCATGTTCCTCCTTCATCACTTTCAATTTTTCGATAATGACCAACCGATTCTTCGCAGCCAGCTGGTCGCGTGTACAGCTTTCCCACAAGCCGTCCTGGTCTGTAAAGGAAACAAGAACTTTATTATCATACATCACATCCGTCACGATGTCACTGGTCTCAATGTATACAGAATCAGGTTTCAGGTTAAAGCGTTTGCCCAAGGCCGTAATATCATTCGCCACGTTCTCTGCACGCTGCTGGGGAGTATGTCTCCTCCTCGCTTGGCATAAAAATAAAACAGCGTATCCCCATCTACCACAACCGGAACACCCCGTGTTTCATGACGCAAGAAGTCAATACGCCGTCTCTGACTGGCCAGTTTCACCGAATCGGCAGTATATGCAGCCAACTTCATCTGCTCAATCTCCATCCGGAGATTGGCTTCATTCAACCGGGCAGCCGCCAGTTCCTTTTTCACAGTCGACAAGTGAACCGAATCTGAGTCCGCCGTTACCGCCACGTTTGAACCGGGCAGACTGTCTGCTTCGAAAATATCAAGTACCTTTTCCACTACCTGATCCGATGCACCCCACACAGAGAAGCCAAGCAGGCACAGACAGAATAAACAAAATCTTTTCATGATGCCATAAATTGTTATTTCCGGCGATAAAAATACGAATAAAAGGCACAAAATAAAATAGTCCATGAACAGAAAAAAACTTCCTTCATGAACCATTTCTTCACTTCGACAATTTCAGCTTATCGAATATGCGCTATACACTTCCTTAATTTTGCTCTTCCATAGACTTGGCAATACCCATTTCCAGCCCTCTCAGCTCAGCCAGCCCTCTCAGACGGCCCAGACAAGAATAGCCTGGATTGGTCTTCTTCTTCAAGTCGTCAATCATCTGATGACCATGGTCCGGACGCATCGGAATAGACACCTTGCGGCGCTGCTGCATGAGCAGGAAGTTCTTCATCACATGATACATGTCTACGTCACCCTCCAGGTGATTCGCTTCATGGAAGTTGCCTTCTGCATCGCGCTGTGTGCTGCGCAGGTGTACGAAGTTGATGCGGTCGCCCCAACGTTCCATCATGCCGGCCAAGTCGTTCTTGGCACTGACCCCCAGTGAACCAGTGCAAAGACACAAACCGTTGGATTCATTAGGTACGGCTTCCACCAGCTTGCGGAAATCTTCTTCCGTACTCATGATACGCGGCAAGCCCAAAATTGACTGAGGCGGATCATCCGGATGAATCACCAGTTTGACACCTACTTCATCAGCCACCGGACAGATTTCTTTCAGGAAGAAAATCAGGTTGGCACGCAACTGTTCTGCGTCAATATCCTTGTAACGGTCCAGTTCATGCTGGAACTGCTCCAGCGTAAAGCTTTCTTCCGAGCCCGGCAGTCCGGCAATCATGTTACGGGTCAGGCGATGAATTTCTTCTTCGTCCATCTGCTCGTAGCGTGCTTTTGCCTTGGCCTTTTCTTCTTCCGAGTAATCCTTTTCAGCTCCCGGACGTTTCAGGATAAACAAGTCGAAAGCCACAAACGCCGCACGTTCAAAGCGCAGAGCCTTGGAACCGTCGGGCATGGTATAAGCCAAGTCCGTACGTGTCCAGTCGAGCACCGGCATAAAGTTGTAAGTCACAATGTAAATGCCACATTTGGCCAGATTACGCAGACTTTCCTTATAATTCTCGATATACTTCATGAAATCGCCGGTCTGCGTCTTGATATGTTCATGCACCGGCACACTCTCGACCACGCTCCATGTCAAGCCCACTTCTTCAATCATCTGCTTGCGTTTCATGATTTCTTCTACCGTCCAGACTTCGCCGTTCGGAATATGGTGCAGCGCATTGACGATACCCGTAGCACCTGCCTGCTTGATGTCCCACAAAGACACCGGATCGTTCGGGCCGTACCAGCGCCAGGTTTGTTCACATAAATACATAACGTTTCTTTTTAAAGGTTCATACTTCAATTAAATAGAGAAGGCATCAAATCCACCGTCGATGACAGCTACCGTACCTGTCACAAAGTTAGAAGCGTCACTGATCAGGTAGTGAATGGTGCCATACAAATCTTCCGGTTCGCCGAAACGGCCGAACGGAGTGTGAGCCAGAATCGTTCTGGAACGGTCGGTCAGTGAGCCGTCTGGATTAGTCAGCAACGTACGGTTCTGCTCGGTCAAGAAGAAACCCGGAGCAATGGCATTCACACGCAAGCCATCACCAAACTTGATAGCCAATTCGCCTGCCATGTATTTTGTAAAGTTGGCAATGGCTGCTTTTGCTGCACCGTAACCTACTACACGTGTCAACGGACGTAAAGCAGATTCAGAGCAGAAGTTTACGATAGAACCTTTTTTCTGTTTCACCATTACATCGGCAAAGACCATCGTAGGCAATACAGTTCCGAAAAGATTCAAATCGACTACTTTTTTAAAAGCATCTACCTGCAAGTCGAAGAAAGTCTTGTCCGGTGCAATGGTTGCACCAGCCATATTTCCACCAGCAGCATTCAACAAGACGTCAATGCGTCCGTACTTTTCCAGAATGTCTTTCTTGTTCTGTTCCAGCACTTCCTTGTTCATTACGTCTGTATAGAGGAAGGTAGCTTCATGCCCCTGAGCTACAATCTCATCTACCAGTGCTTTACCAGCTTCTTCACTGCGGTCGAGTACGACCATTTTTGCACCTTGTGCAGCCAAATACTTGGAAATACCTTTTCCCAACACACCGGCTCCCCCAGTCATTACAACTACCTTGCCGGCCACGTTAAATAATTCGTTTGCCATAATAATCAGATTTGCAATAAATTGGATACTCTATTATAAAATTGATAATTCTCTTTCAACAGAATGTCTATCGGCAGCAGATTCACCACCTGCGGTTTTTCATCGAACAGCAACAGCCGGCTCAAAGCCTTCACTCCGTTATAGCCCTGGAGTTCCGGACGCTGTGCAATCAGTGCCTGCACATATCCCTCGTTCAGTAACCGCACATTCGGGTCAATCAAATCATAGCCTACCAGCCGAATCTCGTGCTTCTGCCGCTTTTCCAGATAATCTCCCAAAATGTAGCAGGAAGAGTTGAACGTAACCGCTCCACGAATGCCCGGATGATTTCGGAAAGCCTCATCCAACACCTGTTCGTTATGAGCCTCATCGCCTATCCATAAATCTACCTCCACCAGATTCACTTCATAGCCCTGTTGTTTCAGGTATTGCAGGAAACCGGAATAGCGTTTCTGCCCTTGGGTGGACATACTGCCTTTGTCATGCTGAATATGAGCGACCAGAATATCTCCCTGAAAGGCCATGGAAGCCAATAGCATACGGGCTCCAATCTCTCCCCCGGCCACAGAATCCGTGCCATAATAAGCCAGACGGCCTTGCTCTTCTATATCCGAGTCGACATACACATAAGGAATCTCACGCGCATCCAGATGTTCGGAAAGCTGGATGACAGCCTCCTTGAAAAGCGTACCGACAATGACTCCGTCCACCGTTTCAGTCATCTCCTGCAAACGTGAAACAGCCTGCTCAAAGCTGACCTTGCTGTACTGGTCAAAAGTCAGTACGGAAACCTTCACTCCATAGCTTTCCCACTCCTCTTCTGCCCGACGAATGCCATATTCCATCGCACTCCAGTAATCTCCCGGACGGAAATCCGGAATCAGTGCCACCAGATGACACGGCTTCTTCACCGCCAACGAACGCGCTATCAGGTTAGGCCTATACCCTACCTGCTCCATGATTTCCTTCACACGCCGGATGTTTTCTTCCGATACGCGTCCACGGTTATGAATCACTCTGTCCACCGTACCAACCGACACATTCGCCAAGCGGGCAATGTCAGTAAGACGTATGTTTTTATTTTTCTGCATACCACTTCGAAAGAACATGTGTGTGCGGACACGCATTTACTGAAAAAGAAAACGCGTTACCGCGCACACTTCAATAAGAAATATTCTTGATTTCATTGCAAAGAAGGGATTTATTCATGAATTATACAAATGGATTTCTTCTTTTAACAGTTTTTTCAATCATGTATCTAGAGTTTTTCGTTCCTTTGCGCAACTAACACAAACACAATAACATGAACCCAGAAAATCACTACACAGAAAGACTGTCCCTCACTGAAGGACAATTGCAACAGGTAAAGAAGCAAATCTTCCGCATCAGCATGCTACGCCTTGCTTTGTTCATAGCAGGAATAGCAGGACTTTACTTTTTCTTTAATCAAACCACTCTGCTAATTATCTGTATCTGTCTTACCTTCCTTCCGCTCTTTATTTTGGTAAAAATACACAACCGTTTTTTTATCCGCAAAGAATGGCTAGAAACACAGGCACGTATTATACAAGAAGAGCTGCAAGCCCTTTCCGGTGATTACAGTTCTTTTGAGGACGGGAAAGAATACGTCAACCCAGAGCATCCTTATTCATTCGACCTGGATATATTCGGACGACGCTCCCTGTTCCAATCAATCAACCGTACTTGTACTTTTTTCGGAAAAAACCGTCTGGCAAAATGGCTGCAAAACCATCTGCACGAAAAAACTTCCATCGAAAAACGGCAGGAAATGGTACGGGAAATAAGCGAACATACCTTGTTCCGCGAACAGTTCCGCGTGGCAGGACTGGTACACCACGGTCAGTCATCCGATGGCGAAAAAATACAGGCATGGAGTCAGAGTCCTGCACAATACCTGCACGCCGGATGGGTGAAAGCCTTTATCTGGGGAGTACCAGTTATTAACAGCCTCCTGTTGATAACTTCACTGGCAGGATGGACTTCATTTTCCTGGTTGGGACTTTCATTCGGTATCTTCCTGGTTCTTAGCTTTGGAATTATCAAACGGGCCACCTATATACAGGAAACCTACGGAAAACAGTTGAAAAGCCTGAACGGATATGCCCGACTCATCGCTCTAGCAAAAGCAGAAAACTGGAAGTCAGCTGGCATGCAGGAACTGATGGAACGGTTCAACCTGAACGGCCAGTCACCTATACAGGCTTTGCAACAATTATCCAAAGAACTTGACCGGCTGGATTTACGCAACAACCAGTTTCTTTATGTGTTATTGGAAGGAAGCATCTTTTTCCAACTTCAGGAAATCGTCCGCATAGAACGATGGAAAGCACGCTACGGACAGCATATCAGCAAATGGCTGGAGACCGTAGGCGAATTGGATGCCTTATGTTCACTGGGTACCTTTGCCTACAATCATCCGCAATACACCTACCCGGAACTGACAGAAAAGCCTTTCTGCTTTCTGGCCACACAAATGGGGCATCCCCTTATGCCAGCTTCCCAATGCGTGAAAAACGATGCCACCATTCCGTCGCGTCCGTTTTTCCTGATTATTACCGGAGCCAATATGGCCGGAAAAAGCACTTACCTGAGAACTATCGGCGTGAATTACCTGCTGGCCTGTATTGGAGCCCCCGTATGCTGCGAAAGGCTCAAGCTTTACCCGAATCAGCTCATTACCAGCCTGCGCACCTCTGACTCACTTTCCGATAATGAATCATACTTCTTTGCCGAACTGAAACGGTTGAAACGCATTATCGACCTGCTAAATCAAGGACAGCAGCTATTTATTATTCTGGATGAAATATTAAAAGGGACCAACTCCATGGACAAACAAAAAGGATCTTTTGATTTGATCCGTCAGTTTATGCAGCTGAAGGCCAACGGCATTATAGCCACACACGACCTTCTGTTAGGAAGCCTCATCAAACAGTTCCCTGAAGAAATACGGAATTACTGTTTCGAAGCCGATATAAAGGAGAATGAACTGACCTTCTCCTATAAACTGCGCGAAGGAGTGGCTCAAAACATGAACGCCTGTTTCCTGATGAAAAAAATGGGAATTATTCTACAAGAATAAAGATACGAAAACGGCCTTCTAAAAGTATATGGCATACTTTTTAGAAGGCCGTCCTTATCAAGAAAAGTTTATTAATCTTCTACTACCTGGAAATCTTCTTTTCCAACTCCGCAAACCGGGCAAACCCAGTCTTCAGGAATATCTTCAAAAGCTGTACCCGGAGCAATTCCACCTTCTGGATCCCCTACTTCCGGATCGTAAACCCAATCACATACTGTGCAAATGTACTTTTTCATAATCAGTCAGTTTATTAAAACAATAATTAGTATCTATTCTCAGTTTAAAATGATAACAAATATAGAAAGAATTTGTTTAATCTCGTATTTCCAATAACATTTTTTTTAATTCTTCCATTCCTTCGGAAGCCCCTTTCTGAATCACATGTACCGCGCGTCCGGAAGCAATACGTACTTCCTTAGGGTCTATCAGATAGACTGGTACCCCGGAATGTACATAGTTCAGCAAACCGGCAGCGGGATAGACATTCAGCGAAGTACCAATTATCACAAAAATATCTGCTTTATCCACATAATCAATAGCAGTTTCAATCATCGGCACAGCCTCTCCAAACCAGACAATAAAAGGCCGGAACTGCGAGCCATCGGGTGCCTTGTCTCCCATCCGCACCTCATATTCCTCCGGTTTAAGCTCTTTTATAAAACGCGGATTATTGGGCTGAAAGCTGGAAGTCACTTTCGTAAGTTCCCCATGCAGATGAATTACCTCTGTACTCCCTGCACGTTCGTGCAGATTATCCACATTCTGGGTAATCACAGTCACATGAAAATATTTCTCCAACTCTGCTAAAAGTTCATGCCCCCTGTTCGGCTTCACCTCAAGCAGTTGCTTTCTGCGTTCATTGTAAAAATTAATCACTAACTTCGGATTGGCAGCATATCCTTCAGGGGTAGCCACCTGCTCCACCGGATACTGGTCCCAAAGCCCTCCTGCATCGCGAAACGTACTGATTCCACTTTCCGCACTCATGCCGGCTCCTGTCAATACTACCAGATTTTTCATCTTCTTATCCTCCTGATTTTAGATACATTATCATTAAAAAGTTTCATCGTCCAAAAATAAGAAATTTTATCAATCAAAATTCCTCACATTCACAGAAAAAAGATACCTTTGCTCCCCGTTAATCATTTATTAATACAAAATCTGTTTATGGATAAATTTAGCTACGCCATTGGTCTGGGGATTGGCCAAAATCTATTGAGCATGGGTGCTCGTTCAATTGATGTAAATGACTTTGCACAGGCTATCAAAGACGTATTGGAAGGAAACCAAACTGCAATTTCTCACAATGAAGCACGTGAAATCGTCAACAAATATTTCACTGAATTAGAAGAGAAAATGAACGCAGAAAACATAGAAAAGGGAAAGGCTTTCCTGGAAGAAAACAAGAAAAACCCGAACATCGTAACCTTGCCAAGCGGATTGCAATACGAAGTAATCACTGAAGGAAACGGTAAAAAACCGAAAGCAACCGACCGCGTACGTTGCCACTATGAAGGTACATTGATTAACGGAACATTGTTCGACAGCTCTATCAAACGTGGTGAGCCTGCTGTGTTCGGTGTGAACCAGGTAATCAAAGGATGGGTGGAAGCACTGCAACTGATGTCAGAAGGTGCCAAATGGAAACTCTACATTCCGTCAGACCTGGCATACGGCGCACAGGGTGCAGGCGAAATGATTCCGCCGCACAGCACATTGATTTTCGAAGTAGAATTAATTGAAGTATTATAAAAAATAAAGCAAATGAAAAAAGGTACATTCTTTATGATGCTTGCCGCTGCAGCCAGCCTGGCATCATGTACAGCACAGGGACCGAAAGCAAACCTGAAAAGCGATGTAGACTCTTTGTCTTATATGATGGGTGTTACAAACACTCAGGGATTGATGGAATATGTACAGGGTCGTCTGGGAGTAGATTCAGCATACGTAGCAGACTTCATCAAAGGTCTGGAACAAGGCTGCAAGGAAACTGACGCTAAGCAGAAAGCTTATTTGGCAGGTATGCAGATTGGCCAGCAGGTAAGCGGTGACATGTTCGACTACAACAACCGTCAGATCTTTGGACAGGATTCTACTCAGGCTTTGAACAAAGATAACTTCCTGGCTGGATTCATCGCTGCTGTAAAGAAACAGAGCATCGTAACAACTGACTCTGCAAGTGCTTATGTACGTCTGAAAGCAGAATTGATCAAGTCAAAAGCATTGGAAGCTAAATATGCAGACTACAAGAAACAGAATGAAGAATTCCTGGCTAACAACAAGAGCAAGGAAGGTATTCAGACAACTGCCAGCGGTTTGCAGTACAAAATCATCACTAAGGGTACAGGAGCTTTGCCTGCTGACACTTCACGTGTAAAAGTAAACTACAAAGGTACAATGATTGACGGTACTGAATTCGACTCTTCTAAAGAGCCTATTACATTGGCCGTTAACCGTGTAATTCCGGGATGGACTGAAGCACTGAAGATGATGCCAGTAGGTTCTAAATGGGAATTGTATATTCCTCAGGAACTGGGATACGGTGCTCAGGAAGCTGGTAAAATCAAACCTTTCTCTACTCTGATTTTTGAAGTAGAACTGGTAGACATTGAAAAATAATTTCACTGTATAACTGAAACAAAATCCCCGCTTTGTTCAATAAACAAGGCGGGGATTTTTGTTTTTAACTTCAGAGTAAATAATAAAAACAGACTTAGCAAACTACAATTATCAACTAATCCGGCATAAATATGATAAATATTTTACTCTTTTCCACCATTATTGTTTACATTTATCTAATACAGAAAAACTAAAAGAAATATTTTAATAAAATACCGTTGAGCTATTTAATATTTTCATATATTTGCGGGCGATTAAAAAATTCTTAACCTTAAAAGAACATCTTAGATTATGAGAAAAAATCTTAAGCCTGTGGGAGTTATATTATTTACCATAGGTATCATCTCTGGATGGACAGCGACCGCATTCGCTAACATACCCCATCTTCAAATCACTCAACAAGCCTCATCTTGTAAAGGAACAGTAAAAGATGTCATGGGAGAACCCATCATTGGAGCATCCGTCATGGTAGAAGGTACCACAAACGGTGTAATTACCGATTTGGACGGAAATTTCTCTTTATCAAACGTACAAAAGGGAGCCTCTATCATCATTTCTTATATCGGCTATGGAACACAAACCATCAAATGGGATGGGCAACCTTTAAGTATTACATTAAAAGAAGATACAGAAGTACTAGATGAAGTTGTTGTAGTAGGATACGGTACTCAAAAAAAAGTAAACCTAACCGGTTCTGTTGCCTCTGTTAGTACCGATGAAATTAAAGACCGCGTACAAAGCAACGTATTATCAGCAGTACAAGGTACTGTACCTGGTGTTACCGTCATCTCTCGCCCAGGTTCGAGCCCAAGTATCAACTTCCGTGGCCGTGGCAATTTAGGTACATCAGAACCCTTGTATGTCATTGACGGTGCTATCGCGGACGCAACTTTCTTCTCCAACCTCGATCCGAACAGCATTGAATCCATCTCTTTCCTGAAAGATGCAGCCTCTTCTTCTATTTACGGATCACGTGCTGCCTACGGTGTAGTACTCGTCACCACCAAGCAAGGTAAGAAAGAAAAGATGAACGTATCTTACAGCGGCATGGTGGGTGTGAAAATGCCGACCTATCTGCCGGACGTATTGGATTCATGGGATTATGCCAGCCTGCTGAACGAAGCCAAATACAACGAAGACCCGGCTGGAGGTAAACACCAAGCCTACAGCAATGAGGAAATCCAGTGGTTCCGTGACGGTAGCAAACCTGACTATTATCCGAACACTAACTGGGCCGACCTGGTACTTGACAAGCACGTGCTCACCACCCAGCATTCGTTGAACTTCAGTGGTGGAAGCGACAAGGTACGCTTCTTCAGCAGTGCAGGCTACCTCTACAACGACGACTTCATGCCGGGCGTAAGCAACGACCGCTATAACCTAGACCTGAACGTACAAGCAGACATTACCAAATGGCTGACCCTGAAAAGCGGTGTCAAATACATCCGTAACCAATCGGATACCAAACACGGCACCGCATGGATAGCCAACTTTGTGATGGTACCTTCTATCATGGTGGCCCAACAGTCGAACGGAGAATGGGGAAGCATTGCTGGAGGAAAACAGGCCACACAGACCTTCATGAACAACAACCCGTTACGTGCCCTAAGCGACCCCAATTGGTCAAAAAGCACAACTGAAAACTCCATGTACAGTCTGGGATTCGACCTTAAGCCACTCAAAGGACTGACAGTTTCTGGACAGATGGACTACAAGCGCTATGAATACAAAAGCAAAAGCTACACGGGCAACCGCTCTGCTATCAACGATTTCACTACAGGAGAACCTATTCCAGGCACGGAAAGTACCAGCCCGAACTCCATGGCAATGCACTGGATCAGCAACAGCACCATGCTAACTACCCTTACTGCTAAATACGACATGAACTTCGGTAAACATGCTATCAACCTGCTGGCAGGTACGTCATACGAACACTATAACTATGAACGCCTTTACAGCAAGCGTACCGACTTCGTCAGCGACGGACTGGAAGATATAGAGCAGGGAAACGAAGTATCCAAGGAAACTCCGGGAGGAAGTTCCATCATGGAAAGCAAGATGTTGTCCTACTTCGGCCGTGTGAACTACTCCTGGAATGACCGCTATCTACTGGAAGTGAATGTCCGTGCCGACGGTTCTTCCCGCTTCTACAAGGACAATCGTTGGGGTATATTCCCTTCTGTATCTGCCGGATGGCGTATCAGCGAAGAGTCGTTCATGAAACCCGTCACATGGATTAATAACCTGAAGCTCCGTGCCTCTTACGGTACACTAGGAAACATTAACAACGTAGGATACTATGATTATTTCCGTCTGATGTCCAGCGGCAGCAACTACAACTTCAGTGACACAGCTGTGAAAGGTGTTGTGGAAGCACAAATTCCGAACACCTCGCTCGGATGGGAAACGGTGGCTCTGACCGATATTGGTCTTGATCTGGATGTACTAGACAACAAATTAAGTATTTCAGCAGACTATTATATAAAGAATACCAGCGACATCCTGCTTGGTTACAATGTACCGAGAGAAACCGGTATCTGGTCCAATCCCAGCCTGAACCTCGGTAAGGTGCGCAACAAAGGATTCGAAATGTCGGTAACTCACCGCAACCAGATAGGTGATTTCTCTTACTCAATCAGTGCCAACATCGCCACAAACCACAACGAAATCACTGACCTGGCCGGTTCTGACAACATGATACAGAATGCTGGCGACAACATACGCTGGATTTTAAAAGAAGGTGAATCCATCGGCTCCTTCTACGGACTGAAGACCGACGGGCTCTACACACAGGAAGAAATAGACGCAGGCCGCTACTACATTTACGGACGTGCTCCACAAGCAGGTGACATAAAATATGTGCCACAGCGTGAAGGAGTGAAATACGTATGTGACCTGGCAAAAGGCGAGTCCACAGCCAATGCATCCATTACCGACGACGACCGTACTATCATCGGAAAAGATGTGCCCGACTTCACTTACGGTATCAACCTGAGTCTGCAATGGAAGAACTGGGAACTGAGCGCCTTTGGACAGGGTGTTTCCGGTACCAGCGTCGGCTTTGAATCAGAACAGGTGTTCGCTTTCATGCTGAACTCCAACCCGAGAAAATACCACCTGCAGCGCTGGACAGAAGAGAATCCGAATGCTCATGCACCAGTACCTCGTCTGTACGGAGGAACTTCCATGGATGAATACAACAAACATTTCTCTGACAATCAGTTATTCGATTCCGACTACTTCCGTATCAAGACCATGTCACTGGGCTACATGGTCCCGAAAAACGTTGTGAGCAAATGGGGTATCTCTTCCTTGAAACTTTTCCTTACCGGAGAAAATCTCTTCACACTCCGTGCGGACAAAATCATGAAAGACTTCGACCCGGAATCTTCTACCGGACGCGGTATCTCTGCTTTGGGAACCAAATCCATAGCTTTTGGTGTAAACTTATCATTCTAAAACATAATAATCGATTATCATGAAACTCAACTATATCACCTTCTCGGCACTCTTCTGTGCCGCACTAGCTACTTCCTGCGATCTGGAAGTGACCCCACCTTCAGACATCTCTACTGAGACATTCTGGAAAAACGAAAATGATGCCTGGAGCGCTCTGAACGGCGTATACGCACAAATGCCAGGCTTTGACATCTGGGATGAAATGTACACAGACAACGCTCACAGCCATAAGCCTTGGGAAGGTCCTTACGAACTGCTTCAAATGAACGGCATCACAGCCGGAAACGACTTCGGCTACGACTACAGCACCGTGCGCATCGTCAACACCTTCCTGCAGAACATTGATCAATGTGACATGGACGAAACCCTGAAAGCACGAATGAAGGCAGAAGCCCGTTTCTTCCGTGCCTGGAATTATCTCCAACTTGTGACCCGTTTCGGCAAGGCTTACTTATTCGAGGATGTACCAGAATACAATGCTCCCCAAGTACGCTGCAATTCCAAAGAAGATGTACAAGCCTATGTACTGAAGGAACTGGAGGAAATCGCCGAACTCCTACCGGATGAATACAATGGCAACAAATTCTATGAAGCAGGACGTATCACCCGTGCAGCTGCCCTGTCTGTACGTGCACGTGCCGCACTCTATTTCGGGAACTATCCAGAAGCGGAAAAATCAGCCGGATTAGTTATCAGTGAAGGCCACCACGACTTATTCTATGTGACCAGTCTGAATGCTAATCAGCAAAAAGAAGCCCAGGAAATGGAAAAATACATAGACTTCAATCAGCATCCAGAAATCAACAAAGATAAATTCATCAAAGGTATATTCAACTACGAAAACCTGTGGCATGCTGAGAATGCGAATCCACAGAATCCGGAATACATCCTGACCAGAGAATACATGGCCGATGACAACAACAACGACGGCTCACGCTACACTTACATCCGTCCGAGTCAAATGGGCTCCGGCTATTGTTCTTACGAGCCTATGCAAGACTTGGTGGATGCCTATTGGAGCATTGACGGAAAAACGCTACCTACCCCGATTACTCCGGAGCAGCGAATGAGAGCCTATGCGGACATGTGGCAGACCTACTTCTTCACAAAAAATGAAGACACAGGACTCAACGAATCGATAAAACCCGATAAATATCGGGAGAAAGTGGCTACACTGGATATCAAGGCCATCCCCTACATGCAAGAATTCCGCAACCGCGACAGTCGTTTGTACGCTTCCATCCAATTTCCGCTGAAAGGCTGGCAGGAAACTGATTTCCCTGGAGAATATTACTTCATGTGGGACCCGTTGAAAGCAGGTATAGACGGAAATGAGTCATGGACAGGCTACTGCTACCGTAAGATGGTATCGCTCACTCCCTACAAAGGCTACAATAGTGCAGAAGACTATCCGGTGCTCCGCTATGCGGAAGTGCTGCTGACTTACGCCGAAGCACATATCATGACCACAGGATGGGACGAGAAAGTAACTACCGAACTGAACAAGCTACGTGACCGCTGCGGTATGCCGCCTGTACCGACCTCTTTATCCAAGGACGATGCCATTGAGTTTGTACGCAACGAACGTCGCATCGAACTGGCTGGAGAAGGACACCGCTACGAAGATATCCGCCGCTACGGAACAGAGTACTGCGCCAAGGTCATGAATGGCACAACCTATGCCCCATGCGGAGTATATGACTCTCAAAAACAAGCATGGAGCACCACCCCCTATAGAGTAGTAGAAAAAACATGGGATGACCGTTTGATGTGGATGCCAATACCGACTTCTGCTATTGATGTCAATCCACTGCTAAAAGAGGATCAGAATCCTGGATATTAAAGTAACTTTACAAATCACTCATTAAGAGAAAGGCTGCCAATTTGTATTCAGATACAACTCGTCAGCCTTTCTTTATAATAATCAATACTTTACTATAAAATAACAACTCTTATTCTCAAAATGTAACACTATGAAAATGAAACTAGAATGCTTGGCATTGTTTGCCGTATTCTGCCTCCCTTTATGTGCACAACATGTGTATGACATGGCTCGTTTCGGTATTCAACCGGGAAAGAAGAGCAACATGTCTACTCGTATGGAGAAGGCACTTGCAAAAATTAGAAAAGAAGTAAAAGAAGGCAAAGCAGTAACCTTACGCTTTCAAAGCGGGACTTATCATTTCTATCCTGAAGGAGCTGCAGAACGTACTTACTACATCTCCAACCACGACCAGGATAATCCTAAAAGAGTGGGACTGGCACTGGAGGATATGAAATCGCTGACAATAGAAGGAAACGGGGCAGAATTCATCTTCCACGGACAGATGATTCCGGTATCCCTTCTCAGAAGTACAGACTGTACCCTACAAAACTTCAGCATCGATTTTGCCAACCCACACATAGCTCAAGTGGAAATTATAAAAAATGAAGGAGAAAAAGGAATCACCTTTCAACCCGCTCCATGGGTAGAGTACCACCTGACAAAAGACTCAGTTTTCGAAACAAAGGGAGAAGGTTGGAAACTTCGCCCGATGTCGGGTATCGCTTTTGAAAAGGCTAGCCGACATATTGTATACAACACCAGCGACATCAGCTGCCCGACCAAAGGTTGTTCCATGGTAGGAAAGAATTTGATATATGCTCCTAAATGGAAAGACAAACGACTTCCGGCAGGGACTATTGTTGCCATGCGTTCATGGGACCGTCCGACTCCTGGCATTTTCTTGTCACACAACACCCGGACCACAATAAAGAATGTCAAGGTACACTATGCACAAGGTATGGGCCTACTAGCCCAGCTATGTGATGACATCACGATGGATGGTTTTGGTGTATGTTTGAAAGGAGAAAACGACTCCCGCTATTTCACTACTCAGGCCGATGCAACCCATTTTTCTCAATGCAAAGGAAAAATCATCTCTGTCAACGGATTGTATGAAGGCATGATGGACGATGCCATCAATGTACATGGAACCTATCTGAAAGTTCTCCAACAAATTGATGCCCACACCCTCAAAGCACGTTACATGCACGACCAGTCATGGGGATTTGACTGGGGATTTCCCGGCGACAGCGTACAGTTCATCCGTTCACAAACCATGGAACTGCTGGATGGAAAGAATTGTATAGAATGCATTACAGCCTCAGATAAACCAACAGCAGACGGCGCCCGTGAGTTTATCATCCGTTTCAGTCAGCCACTTCCTGAAGCTTTAAACGAACAGACTGACTTCGGCATTGAAAACCTGACATGGACACCAGAGGTTTATTTTGCCGGTAATGCCATCAGCAATAACCGCGCAAGAGGTTCTCTGTTCAGTACACCTAAAAAAACAATCGTAGAAAACAACCTGTTTGACCATACTTCAGGAGCAGCGATTTTGTTGTGTGGTGACTGCAACGGCTGGTATGAAACCGGTGCCTGCCGGGAAGTAATCATCCGTTACAATCGGTTCATTAATGCACTGACCAACATGTTTCAGTTTACCAACGCCGTGATTTCCATTTATCCGGAAATTCCCGATTTGGAGCATCAGGTAAAATATTTCCACGGAGGAAAACCAGGCGCCATCCAGATTACAGACAATGAATTTGATACATTCGATGCACCTATTCTATATGCCAAATCGGTAGACGGATTAATCTTCAAACAAAACAAGATTAAAACGAACAATGCATACAAGCCTTTCCACTGGAATCAAAACCGATTCTTACTGGAGAAAGTAAACCGAGTAGAAATCACTGAGTGACATTGCTTCAAGGAGTACTCAAAGCCTTTTGCACTCAACTTATACCATACAAATAAAGCTGTTCAAAATAAGATTTGAACAGCTTTATTTGTATGGTGATATCCACTTATTTTCAGGCTTTCTTTTCCTTCACATCCCGATGAGCCTCTACCACATTCACCGCATAATCGCCTAACTTCTCACATTCGGCGATAATGTCCATGTAGTGTACACCCATCTGATAATCGTATTTCTTTTCATTGACGTCAATCACATTCTGGTTCTTCAACTGGTTACGATAGTTGTTGATTTCCATCTCGATATTGAACGACTTGTTGACATCCACCTGCTGATGCATGTCTTCCACCAGTGCAATCATCTGTGTCAGGGCATCGTCCGTCAGTTGGAACATCTGTGAGATATGCTCATATTGCGCACCCGTGAAGTCTTCATTTCCACGTCGTTTCCGGTTGATGGTACGGGCCAGATTATAGCAACTGTCGCCAATGCTTTCTATCTCCGTCACCTCGCGGAGCATCCCCCGTATCTGCAGCTTGCTTTCGGAACTTAACCTGCCCTCCGACACCTGCGTAAGATAATTGGCAATCTCCACTTCCATGTTGTCGCTGATATTCTCATACTTCTCAATCCGGCTGAACAGCTTGTTGAAATCATTTTCATTCTCCGTATGCAACAAGTCACGCACCATGCGGAACATACGCTGTATGCGTTCGGCAAACAGATTGATTTCCTTCCGTGCCTGAAGGATAGACAACTCTGCCGTAGAAAGCATGCCCCCCGTAATGAACTGCAAGCGGTATTCTTCCTCCTGCTCTTTCTGGGGAACAATCTTGCAGACCGTTTTCTCGATAAGATGTACGAACCATATCAGAATCAGCACATTGCAGACGTTGAAGCAAGTGTGGAACGCAGACAATTTGAAAGAGACAGCCACCCCGTCGGCCTCACTTACCTTCATAAAATCGGAAATAATCCAGTCTACCATCGACAAGAAAGGCTCAAACAACATCAGTACCCAGATTACACCGAACACATTAAACATCAGATGAGCCATTGCCGCCCGGCGTGCCTGCGTATTGGCAGTCAAGGCCGCCAGGTTGGCCGTAATCGTGGTTCCTATATTTTCTCCCAGCACCAAAGCGGCTCCCAGTTCAAAACTAATCCATCCGTTGGCACACATAATCAACGTAATGGCCATGGTAGCCGCCGAAGCCTGTACAATCATGGTCAGTACAGTACCAATCAGGACGAACAGCAGGACAGAAAAAAAGCCCATGTCCGTATAATTCTGAACAAAGGCCAGCATATCCGGATTCTGACTGAGGTCCGGAGCGTTCGTCTTCAGGAGATTCAATCCCATGAACAGAAATGCAAACCCGAAGATAAACTCACCCACAGATTTACGTGAACTTTTTTGAGAGAAAAGCAGTGGAATACCAATCGCCAGAAGCGGCAGAGAAAATGCAGATATATCTACTTTAAAACCGAGAGCTGAAATAATCCACGCCGTCACCGTGGTTCCGATATTCGCTCCCATAATCACCCCGATAGACTGAGAAAGCGTCAGCAAGCCGGCGTTTACAAAGCTGACCACCATTACTGTTGTAGCAGAAGAGGACTGAATCAGAGCGGTAATCAACATACCTGTCAGCACCCCCGTCACACGGTTCGTGGTCATTGCGGTTAAAATACTACGAAGGCGGTCGCCCGCAAACTTCTGAAGTCCCTCACTCATGATTTTCATTCCATAAAGGAACAGCGCCAGTGATCCAAGAAGCGCTAAAAAATCATAAAAAGAATATTCCATTTGTAATTAGTTAAGTTGGAAAGAGGCTTTTAATTGTTTAATGAGTAAATTAACTGCCTATTCACAAGGTTAGTAACACATATTACATTTATGCTACAAATATATTGCAAAAATAATAATTCGACAAGAGAATTCCCGGAGGGAAGCTCACTTTTGGATATTTATAACGGTTTTAATCTGGCCATGCCCTACGGTCCGGTCAGTGCCAAAGTCAACAATAAGGTAGAGAGTCTCGACTTCCGGGTGTACTACAATAAAGACATTGAATTTCTTGACATTACCAGCTCTTCCGGTATGCGAACTTATGTCCGTTCGCTCTTTTTCATCCTGGTCAAAGCGGTAGAAGAGCTCTATCCGCAAGGCAGTATTTCACTGGAACATCCCATCTCAAAGGGATATTTCTGCAAACTGCATATCGACCGTACCATCGGACTGGATGACGTGCAGCGCATCAAACAGAAAATGCAGGAAATCATCGCGGCCGATATTCCCTACACACGCACTGAAAGTCACACGGAGGAAGTGGTTCGTCTGTTCGAAAAACGAGGGATGATGGATAAGGCACGACTGTTGGACACTTACGGTCAGCTTTATTCTTACTACTATCAATTGGGCGACACGGTGGACTGTTATTATAGCAGCCTGGTACCCAGTACAGGATACATCCGCCTGTTCGACATTGTGAAATACTACGACGGACTGTTGCTGCGTATCCCCAGCCGTGAAAACCCGACCAAACTGGAAGAAGTGGTGAAGCAGGAAAAAATGCTGGAAGTGTTTCAGGAATACCATCGCTGGAACCAGATTCTGGGCATCAGCACGGTAGGCGACCTGAACGTGGCCTGCAACGAAGGTCATGCCACCGACCTGATAAATGTGTCGGAGGCCTTGCAAGAAAAAAAGATTGCCCAGATAGCCGATGAGATTACCCACCGCGACCAAGACGGGAAACGGGTAAAGCTCGTGCTTATATCCGGTCCGTCTTCTTCCGGAAAAACCACCTTCAGCAAGCGGCTGAGCATCCAGCTTATGACCAACGGCCTGAAGCCTTACCCCATTTCACTGGATGACTATTTCGTCAACCGGAACGATACCCCGCTGGATGAAAACGGCAAACACGACTTCGAATCGCTGTATGCCGTAGACCTCCCTTTCTTTGAAGAACAGCTGAGCACCCTGCTCAACGGAGGAGAAGTGGAACTGCCACGCTACAACTTCACCACCGGAAAACGAGAGATGAGCGGCAAGAAACTCCGGATAGACGAACACATGATACTGATTATTGAAGGTATTCATGCACTGAATCCGGCACTGACCCCGCACATTCCCAACGAGAACAAATACAAGGTGTACGTGTCGGCACTCACCACCATCCTGCTGGACAACCATAATTACATTCCTACCACCGACAACCGCCTGCTGCGACGTATCATCCGTGATTACAAGTACCGGAACTATTCGGCAGAAGAAACCATCGCACGCTGGCCAAGTGTACGGGAAGGAGAAGAAAAATGGATTTTCCCCTACCAGGAAAATGCCGATGCTATGTTCAACTCGGCCCTGCTGTTCGAACTGGCTGTATTAAAAGACTACGTGGAACCCGTTTTGCGCAAGGTGCCCAACCGTTGTCCGGAATACTCCGAAGCACACCGTCTGCTCCGCTTCCTGAACTATTTTGTTTCCGTACAAGATAAGGAATTGCCCCCTACTTCCCTGCTACGAGAGTTCTTAGGCGGCAGCAGTTTCCAATATTAAAAATTTTGCCTTTTTCTTTGAAGTTCATTTTAATTATTATTTTTGCACGCTGTTAACTCAAGACAACAATAAAAATGGTACAAGGTTCACGTCAGGTACAGACACAGGCACAACAACAAGTACAGACCCTGTCTCCTCAACAGATACTGGCTGTCAAGTTGCTGGAACTTCCGACTCTGGAGTTGGAAGAACGGATTCACGCTGAATTGCTGGATAATCCGGCACTCGAAGAAGGAAAAGAAACTTCCGACGCTTCCGATGCCCTCAATGATGAGTACAATACGACTGACCAAGACGGAGAACCTAATACCGATTCAGGTGAGGACATCGAGCTGGGTGATTACCGCACGGAAGACGATATTCCGGATTACAAATTGCAGGAGAACAACCGCTCCAAAGAAGACCGGGCGGAAGACATTCCTTTCTCAGACAACGTATCTTTCTACGAAACGCTGAAAGAACAGCTCGACATGCAACACCTTACTCCGGAACAGAAGCAATTAGGTGAATACCTTATCGGCTCACTTGATGACGACGGACTGCTGCGTAAATCCACTGAAACGATTCTCGATGAACTGGCTATTTACCAGGGAGTCTACACTTCCGCAGAAGAGCTGGAGCATGTGCTCTCAGTGATTCAGGACTTTGACCCTGCCGGCATCGGTGCCAGAAGTCTGCAAGAGTGTCTGCTCATCCAGATTCGCCGGAAAGAAGATTCTCCGCTCAAGCAGATTGAGCTGGACATCATCGGAAAGTGCTGTGAGGACTTCACCCGCAAAAATAAAGACAAGATTATTCAGAAACTGAATATTACAGAAGAACAATATAATGCGGCTGCCGCCGAACTGACCAAGCTGAATCCGCGTCCGGGAAGTTCCATGGGAGAAGCCATCGGGAAAAACCTGCAACAGATTATCCCTGATTTTCTGGTAGAGACGGAAGACGACGGCACGATTAACCTCAGCCTCAACAACCGGAACGTGCCGGAACTGAGGCTGAGCCGGGAATTTACCGAGCTGCTGGACGAACACACCCGCAACAAGCAGAACCAGAGCAAAGAATCAAAAGATGCCCTGATATTCCTCAAGCAGAAGGTAGATGCGGCACAAGGATTCATCAACGCCGTGAAACAACGCCAGCAAACGCTGCTCAGCACCATGCAGGCCATCATCGACTTGCAACGCCCGTTCTTCGAAGAAGGGGACGAGTCTCTGCTTCGTCCGATGATTCTGAAAGACGTGGCTGAACGTACAAAGCTGGACATCTCCACCATTTCCCGTGTGAGCAACAGCAAATATGTACAGACCAACTACGGCATTTACCCGTTGAAATTCTTCTTCAGCGATGGCTACACGACTGAAAACGGTGAAGAACTGTCCGTCCGTGAAATCAAGCGCATCCTGAAAGAATGCGTGGCCAGTGAGAACAAGGAAAAGCCTTACACTGACGATGAGCTGGCCGATATGCTGAAGGAAAAAGGATACCCCATTGCCCGCCGCACTGTGGCCAAGTACCGCCAGCAGTTGAATATCCCCGTAGCAAGATTAAGAAGATAACATATTGATATGGAAGAAACCAGTATCCCCGATGAACTGACTTATCATGAACCCGCTCCCCACCATGCTGGGGAACCCCGCGATGCCCTGTTTATGACTGCCCGCATCGTATCGCTCATCTTTACGCCGTTCATGGTACCGTTTGTGGCATTCTGCCTGCTTTTTTTCTTTACTTATCTGAACATCATGCCCCTGCAGTACAAACTGATGGTTTTAGGGCTGGTGTATTGCTTCACCATCCTGCTACCGATGCTGGGCATCTATCTGTTTCAGAAAATCAACGGCTGGACACTCCACGAACTGGGACACCGCGAAAAGCGTTTTATCCCTTACGGAATGACCATACTGAGCTACATGGCCTGCCTGCTGACGATGTATCGCATACACCTGCCACGCTATATGAGCGGCATCATCGTAGCCACCCTGATTTGCATGGTCATCTGCACAGTCATCAACACACGCTGGAAAATCAGCACCCACATGGCCAGCAGCGGCATGATGGTGGGCGGATTACTGTCCTACAGCTTCATCTTCCAGTTCAATCCAGTGGAATGGCTCTGCTTCTTCATCCTGCTTGCCGGCATGTTAGGTTCAGCCCGCATCATCGTCAAGCAACATACTTTAAATGAAGTGACAGGCGGGTTTTTCGTCGGTTTATTTTGTGGTATCACGGGAATTTTGTTTATTTGAAAACTGATTATCTTAAACTTTAAATTTATTCAATATGGAATTCCCGACTAACATCAAGTACACCAACGAACACGAATGGATTCGTTTGGAAGGCGACACTGCCTATGTAGGTATCACAGACTATGCACAGCAACAGCTGGGCGACATCGTTTTCATCGACGTAACCACAGAAGGTGAAACGCTGGATAAAGGCGAAGTATTCGGTACCATCGAGGTAGTGAAAACAGTTTCAGACCTGTTCCTCCCCATCGGAGGCGAGATTCTGGAAGTCAACCCGCAACTGGAAGAACATCCGGAACTGGTAAACCAGGATCCTTACGGCGAAGGCTGGATTATCAAGCTGAAACCTACGGATGCCAGCGAACTGGACGATCTGCTGGACGCTGCAGGCTACAAAGAGATTATTAACGAATAACTAAAATAAAAACAACGAATGAAGCCAATTGTAAGTATCATTATGGGCAGTACTTCTGACCTTCCAGTAATGGAAAAGGCCGCCAAGCTGCTCGATGAAATGCAAGTCCCGTTTGAAATGAATGCCCTGTCGGCTCACCGCACTCCTGCTGAAGTAGAGAAGTTTGCGAAAGAAGCTGCCGGACGTGGCATCAAGGTAATCATCGCGGCTGCCGGAATGGCTGCTGCACTGCCGGGAGTAATTGCAGCCAACACCACCCTTCCGGTTATTGGAGTGCCTGTAAAAGGTTCTGTACTCGACGGTGTAGACGCACTCTACTCTATCATCCAGATGCCTCCCGGAATACCTGTGGCTACAGTAGCCATCAACGGTGCCATGAATGCTGCGATCCTGGCCGTACAGATGCTGGCCCTGAGCGATGCAGAACTGGCTCAAAAGTTTGCAGCTTACAAGGAAGGTTTGAAAAACAAAATCGTAAAAGCCAACGAAGAGTTGAAAGAAGTCAAATACGCTTATAAGACAAACTAACTGAATGAATTACTTCAACTATTCTCGCCGACAGGCGAACGAGGTATATGTAGGCGCCACTCCTATGGGTGGCGCTTATCCTATCCGTATACAGAGTATGACGAATACCGTCACCATGGATACAGAAGCTTGTGTGGAACAGGCCAAGCGTATCATTGAGGCGGGAGGAGAATACGTACGTCTCACCACACAAGGAGTACGTGAAGCAGAGAACCTGCAACATATCAATGCATCTCTGCGTGCCCAGGGATACCAGACTCCTTTAGTGGCCGATGTACATTTCAATCCGAAAGTAGCCGAGGTAGCGGCCTTGTACGCTGAGAAGGTACGTATCAACCCAGGCAACTATGTAGATGCTGCCCGCACCTTCAAGCAACTGGAGTATACGGATGAAGAGTATGCAAAAGAAATCCAGAAGATACGCGACCGTTTCATCCCCTTCCTGAACATCTGTAAGGAAAATCACACAGCCATCCGCATCGGAGTGAACCACGGTTCGCTGTCCGACCGCATCATGTCGCGCTACGGAGATACTCCGGAAGGCATGGTAGAATCGTGCATGGAGTTCCTGCGCATCTGTGTGGAACAGAATTTCATGAACGTGGTCATCTCTATCAAGGCTTCCAATACGGTCATCATGGTACGCACCGTCCGCCTGCTGGTAGAACAGATGGAAAAAGAAAATATGGCCTTCCCGCTCCACTTAGGAGTGACAGAAGCCGGTGACGGAGAAGACGGCCGTATCAAATCAGCCTTGGGTATCGGTGCCCTGCTGTGCGACGGACTGGGTGACACCATCCGCGTATCACTGAGTGAAGCGCCCGAAGCAGAAATTCCCGTAGCCCGCAAACTGGTAGATTATGTATTGAAACGCGAAGGACATCCCTATATTCCAGCTACCGAAGCTCCGGAATTCAACTACACGCACCCCAGCCGAAGAGAAACCGTAGCCATAGGTAACATCGGAGGCGACCAGCTTCCGGTAGTCATCTCAGCCCGTCTGAACAACGACCTGGAAGTAAGCGAACAGTTCAAGCCCGACTATCTGTACTGTGGCCAACGCTTGCCAGAAAACCGCAGAGCAGACATCGGTTATATTGTGGATGCCTGTGCATGGGAAGGCAGCGAGCACACCTATCCGGCTTTCAACTACCAGCAGTTGATTGAACTGCATCACCATCCAGCCAAAATGAAGTTCCTCTTTACTTCTTATTTAGGACTGAATGAAGAGGTAATGGCTTGCCTGCGTCTGCATCCGGAAGTGGTCATCGTAGCTCAAAGCAACCACTACAACCGCTTAGGTGAGTTCCGTGCATTGGCACATCAGCTGATGAACCAGGGACTGAAAAACCCGCTAGTATTCTTCCAGCTTTATCAGGAAACCGAAACAGAGGATTTGCAAATCAAGTCGGCTGCCGACATGGGTGCCCTGATTATCGACGGTCTGTGCGACGGTATCCTGCTCTACAACCACGGCAACCAAATCAGTAACCTGAAAGTGGACGAAACCGCCTTCGGTATCCTGCAGGCAGGACGTATCCGCACTTCCAAAACCGAATACATCTCTTGCCCGGGCTGCGGACGTACATTGTACGACTTAGAATCAACCATTGCCCGCATCAAGGCTGCTACGGCTCACCTCAAGGGACTGAAAATCGGTATCATGGGCTGTATCGTCAATGGCCCGGGTGAAATGGCCGATGCCGACTATGGCTATGTAGGTGCCGGAAGAGGCAAAATCAGTCTGTACAAAAAGAAGGAATGTATTGAAAAGAACATTCCGGAAGAACAGGCTGTAGAAAAACTGATTGAGCTGATTAAGGCAAACGGAGATTATAAAGACTGATTCTCTGGCTCAGATATACAAAACCGTCTGCATGGATCTTGATTTTTTCCAAGGCATGCAGACGGTTTTGTTTTATGCAGAATAAGAGTAAAATATGCTATAAAGTACTTATTTTCTTTTGAGTTCCCCTTAAATACACGAAGCCCACGAAAATCATCTCACCAGAGACTTTTTCTTAATATAATTGTCCTTTTATTGCTGTAAAAGTATATGTTTCTGTTTCCAAGTCTAAAACTATCTGAACTGTTATATTTTCTTTTGAAGGATATCCATTGGGGTACCCACCTAAATAATGGGTAGCATTAAAATTAATATTATATGTACATCCTTCATTATGCATATTCCGGCGGATACCCGTTCAGCATTTCCGGTGATATCCGTTCAGTCC
>NZ_QSQT01000027.1 GCF_003437535.1 Phocaeicola plebeius | reverse complement strand
AGAAATGCTTCAGGGTTTTTTGTATCCATAACCCAGATTTTATTGTATCTTTGTTTTAGGTTTTAAAATATATATTTTATGGATACAATCTTACCTTATGCACTGTTGTGCTTCACTTCCTTTTTTACGTTGACCAACCCCTTGGGTACAATGCCGGTCTTTTTGACAATGACGAATGGGCTGGAAGAAAAGGAGCGACAGCATATTGTGAAAAGAGCTACAATCATTTCTTTTATTATATTGATTGCATTTACATTTTGCGGGCAGTTCTTGTTTAAGTTTTTCGGAATATCTACCAATGGATTTCGTATTGCAGCAGGTATTATCATTCTGAAGATTGGTTACGATATGTTGCAGGCACGTTATACCAATACGAAGCTGAAAGACGAGGAAATCAAAGCTTATGCAAATGATATTTCAATCACACCACTTTCTATTCCGATGCTGTGTGGACCGGGCGCTATTGCCAATGGCATTATCATGATGGATGATGCTCATACGTGGAGCTTGAAAGTTACTCTTGTTTCCGTGATAGCTTTGGTGTATATACTTACTTATATTATTCTACGTTTATCTACGAAACTGGTTCGCATTATTGGGGAAACAGGTAATAATGTGATGATGCGTCTGATGGGGTTGATTCTGATGGTAATTGCAGTGGAATGCTTTGTCGGAGGAATGCGTCCGATTTTGATTGATATCATTCAAGGAAGCCGTTTGTAGATAATAATTTATTATAATTTGTATTTTGAGTATATCAAATCATAATTAATGTGTATTTATTGCTAATATTCTGTTATTCGCTTGGTTTGACCGGATTAAATTGTTACATTTAATTCGAGAAAGGATTTTCAGTACCTTCTTTTTATTAACTTTTAAAATTTGATTTTATGAAAGTGCTATTAGTCGGTCTGGAACGTGTCGGAAAGCTGTTCTCAATGGAGTCTCTTTTTAAGAAGAAACTCACCGAAGCTGACATGACCGATGTGGAGGTGGTAACAGCTGAGATGACAGAATTTGGTTCTCCGGGAGGGAGAAAGTTGGAACGGAGCATGAACGAAGCTTTACGTGATGAAGCCGACTTCGTAGTAGTAATGGAGCCGTGGCAGAAAGATTTGCTGACTCGCTTTATGGATTATCGTAATTGGCACAAAATTCATTTGTTTGCAGATATCTGCAAACGCAAGTCTAAAGCCGATATGCCCTCATGTGATGTGGATTTTGGTTATAGGAATGGCAATGAGGAAATGAATGACGGATGTCGGAACTTATTGGAAGGTTTGAAAATGCTTTTGAGAAAACGTGAGTCGGATTCTTCCGGCTTAGCAATGGTTTAAAAATACCGTTAGTTGTTATGATTCAATTTGTGTAGAGAAGCCCTGAATGACTGTAGTTCGGGGCTTCTCTGCGTTTAAAAGAATTCTAGTACGAAGGTAGTATTCCATCCGTTAGTTTCTGCTTTCAGCAGGCTGATACTGCCGTTGGAAAGCTTCATAATCTGTCGGGAAAGAGAGAGACCGATTCCGCTACCTTCTTTTTTAGTGGTAAAGAACGGTACAAAGATTTCTTCTGCTTCCTTTTCAGGGATGGCAGGACCGTCGTTGCTGACATAGACTAAGATATGTTCTTCCTTGGTGGAATAGGCTCGTATGTGGATTTTTCCTTTATTTTCTCCAATAGCTTGTGTGGCATTTTTGAGAAGATTGATAAGTACCTGGCGAATCAGGTTAGGGTCGGCATACAGCATCAGGTCGTCCGGCTCAATCTGGAGAGTCAGCTGAATGTGCGAGGGGATTAAGTGAATGCTTTTTACCTGCAAAAGGATTTCTTTCAGATAGAACGGCTCTGGTGAAGGTTTCTGAAGTGCAGAAAACTTCCGGTAACTGTCTACAAAGGAAATAAGTCCGGTAGAGGTTTCATGAATGGCACGGATACCTTCGTAAATCGGACTATCAATTACATCTTTTCGTAGCAGGAAGGTTTCACTCAAAGAAGAAATCGGAGCGATGGAGTTCATGATTTCGTGTGTTAGTACCCTGGTCAGTTTTATCCATGATTCAAGCTCCTTCGTGTCCATTTCGTTACGAATATCGTTCAGGGTAAGAATCTTTACTGTATTTCCTCCTAATTCCATAATGGAAGCACGCACTAACAGTTGGATTTCCCCTTTGGAGGTAGCATATTGCAGGTTGCACCGTTCACCGGCAGGAAGCGAACTGAGTAATTCAGGTATGTCATTCCCATAACGCTCCAGTTGTTGCAGGGTACCGAGGGCCGGTAGTCCTAACAGCCTTGTGGCAGCCGGATTGCTTTGTATGATTTTATTTTGCTCGTCCAATACGATGATGCCGGAACTGATGCCCGAGAGAACCTGTTCATAAAACCGTTCCCATTGTTCCATCAATTGTTTCTGCTCGCCCATCATGGCACCGAACTCGTTGAGCGCATTTTGCAGAATACGTTCTCCTCCGATGAAGCCATGCGTAGGAAGGCGGAAAGAATAATCTCTGTTGCGGATAGCTTCCAGCATCAGCCAGCTTTTTTCGCGCAACTGTTTCTGGCTGGCATAAAACAGATAGATGGCTAAAGCAATCAGAAAACCTCCTATCCAGAGCCATTCGTTCTCATTCTGGCTGATACCGAGTGTCAGCAATACGGTACCTCCTGTGAGGAATGCGAGCCATGCCAGCGGAGAAGATAACCATTTAGATGCCATGACGTTTCATCTTGTTGTAAAGTGTCTGCCGCGTAATGCCCAATTGTGCCGCTGCCTGTGACAAATTACCATCGCATTGTTCGATGGCTTTCTTGACGAGATTCTTCTCCATCTCGTCCAAGGTTTGCAGCGGAGTGTCTTCTTTACTTTCTTCGTGTGTGGCCGGAGCATCCTGTCCCGAAACTTCTGCCAGTTGCAGATTTTCAGCTTTCAACAGATTTCCATCTGAAAGGATGACCGCCTTTTCAATGGTATGCTGTAGCTCACGGATATTTCCATACCAGGGATAATTCAGCAGGCGTTGTTCTGCATCGGCACTGAAGCCGGTCAGTGTGCGCAGGTATTGCTGATTATATTGCTCTAAGAAACGTTGTGCCAGAGGAAGGATATCTTCTTTCCGTTCCCGAAGAGCCGGAATGTGCAAATGAATGGTGTTGATGCGATACAGCAGGTCTTCACGGAACTCTCCGTTGTGTACCATTTCATCTAGGTTGCGGTTCGTGGCACAAATCAGCCGGATATTGGTAGGTTGGGGAGTATTGC
Organism: Phocaeicola plebeius; assembly: GCF_003437535.1. Classification (GTDB taxonomy): domain Bacteria; phylum Bacteroidota; class Bacteroidia; order Bacteroidales; family Bacteroidaceae; genus Phocaeicola; species Phocaeicola plebeius_A. The sequence goes on along the minus strand of NZ_QSQT01000027.1, from coordinate 45,625 downwards.
TTCCCACCTTGATAAAATAGCGCTTCTGAATCACCGTCAACAGTTTGGCTTGCAGATGATAGGGCAGGTTGGCAATCTCATCGAGAAACAAGGTTCCGCCATCAGCAGCTTCAAAACGTCCTACCCGGTCGGTGTGTGCATCGGTAAACGAACCTTTTACATGACCGAACAATTCGCTTTCAAACAGTGATTCGGTAATAGCTCCCATATCGACGGCTACCATTGGACCGTTGCGGCGGGGAGACAGCCGGTGAATTTCTCGTGCCAGCATATCTTTTCCCGTACCGTTTTCTCCGGTAATCAGGATATTGGCATCGGTCGTGCTGACCTTCTCAACCAACAATCGTAGCGGACGGATGACGGAAGAATTTCCCCAGTACATACTCGATTTTTCCGTCGGTTGTGAGGCCTGCTTTCCTTTCTTTTCGTTTCCACGGGCTTTGGCATAGGCTTCTTGCAGAGTCTGTACCAGTTTGGCATTATCCCAAGGCTTTACGATGAAGTCGGTCGCTCCATCCTTCAGTCCCGTTACCGCTAAGTTGATGTCGGCGTAGGCAGTGAACAATACCACTTGAATCTGTGGACGCAACCGTTTGATTTCGCGCAACCAGTAAAGTCCCTCATTCCCGCTGTTGATACCGGAAGAAAAGTTCATGTCCAGCAACACCACATCAATCGCTTCCCGCTGTAGCAGGGAAGGAATGGTTACGGGAGAATTCAGGGTGATTACTTGCTGGAAATATTCTTCCAGAAGATATTGCAGTGAAGTAAGTATGTTGCGGTTGTCATCTACAACGAGTAAAGTTCCTTGTTTTGCCATCTGTGATTGAGATTTTGCGACAAAAATAGGAATTTTCAAGGCATAGCCCTCAAAAATGTCTAAAAAATATGTACAGTGACAAAAAATTAGACACTCATTGTCAAAAAATTAGACACTTGAGGTTCTGTGTAATATTATATCTCGTTGAAAATGAATGAAATAAAACTTTGGCACGGTATTTGAATGCTCTTTTGCGGATAAAATAAAACAATATGAATAAAAAGAATCTATTACGCATGACGATTTGCTTCTTTTCCGGTTGGATGGGGCTGGAAGCTGCGGCACAGGAGATATGGGACGTAGACCGTTGTATGAACTACGCCGTACAGCACAACCGTACCGTCCGGCAGCGGGAACTGGAAGCAGACAATGCAAGATTGGATCGCATGAAGGCTATCGGTAGTTTCTTGCCTGGGGTAACTGCTAGTACCAGCGTACAATATAATTTCGGTCGTTCGGTCGATCCGGAAACCAATACCTACAACACCTTGTCTACTTTCAACAACGGTTATTCCATGGAAGCTTCCATGCCCATTTTCCGTGGTGGGGGACTGGTGAACGAGGTGCGTCGGGCAAAGGCTGCCTGGCTGATGGGAAAAGCTGCCTGGCAGGAAGCTAAAGACAATACAGCGTTAGAGACTTTTCAGGTTTATATTGATGCCCTGTATTGCTACGGCACGATGCGACTGGCCCGCAAGAAATTGCAGGAAAGTGATTCGCTGCTGTACAAGACACGTCGTCAGGAGGAATTAGGCTTGAAAGGCTTGTCGGATGTAGCCCAGATGGAAGCCCAGCAGGCTACGGACAGTTACAACCTAACCCACCAGAAGAACTTGTATGAAACAGCCTTGCTGACATTGAAACAGAAAATGAATTTCCCGGCAGAAGATACTTTACAGTTGGACACTGCCGTACTCGATACACAGACACTTCAATATATTCAGTTAACTCAGGAGCGTGCGGACGATGTGTTCCGTATCGCACTGAATGTCAATCCTACCCTGCAGCAAGCTGCATTGAATACGAAAGTAGCCGATATGCGCCGTAAAATTTCATGGGCCAATGTGGTACCGTCCATCACGTTGTTCGGTGGAATTTCCAGTTCCTATTATAAGGAACTTCATTCTACGGCTTATCCTGATTTCCGTACCCAGTTCAATAATAACTTCGGTTCCTACGTGGGCATCAGCATGAGTATTCCTATTTTCAACCGGCTTTCGGGAGTGACCAGCATGCGGCAGGCAAAAAACAATTACCGCATTGCTTGTGAACAATATGAATCGCAGAAAGAAGAATTGCAGAAATTGGTGCTTCAGGCCGTACAGGACCGGGAAGGCTACCTGAAGGAGAGCATACAGATGGAAAAGAAAGTCAGTTCCGACTCGCTGGCTTATCATGTCACCCGGCGCAAGTACGAAGAAGGCCTGATGACCTCACTCGATGTACAGAACAATGCAGTCACCTTGCTCGAAAGCGAGACCTTGCTGCTGCAAAGCAAACTGACCTACCTGATGAAATGCCGTCTGGTAGACTATTACAAGGGAGAAGAAATCATTCGCGGGTTTGATGCCGCAGACAAATAAATAGAAATTGAAAAAAGAAGATATTATGGATATACAGTTAGAAAAGAAAAAAGGAATCCAGAAGAAACATCTTCCTTATATTGGGGGAGGAGCCGTTATTCTTCTGCTGTTGGGCTGGATTATTTTCGGCAACCATGCTTCTACATTGAAAGTCGACGGTAAATCGCTGAACATTGCCGACGTGACTTATGGAAAGTTCAATGACTATATCCGTGTGAACGGGCAGGTGCAGCCTATTTCCGTGGTACAACTTAGTCCCGAAGAGGGAGGTATCGTGCAGGAAAAGGTGGTGGAAGAAGGAGCTCACGTGAAGAAAGGCGACGTGATTCTTCGTCTCAGTAACTCCAACCTGGATTTGCAGATTCTGAATGCGGAGTCTGAACTGGCTGAAAAGCAGAACTTGCTCCGCAATACACAGGTCACCATGCAACAGGACAAGTTGAACAACGAAACCGAGAAAGTACAGCTCGACATTGATACGCGCCGCAAACAGCGTACGTTCCAGCAGTACCAGCGTCTGTACAAGGAACGTCTTATCAGCCGCGAAGAATATCTTCAAGCCAAGGAAGATTATGAAGTGGCCCAAAAGAAGCATAAACTGATTACGGAACGTCTGGTGCAGGACTCCATTTACCGTAACATTCAGATGGATCAGATGGAAGATAACTTGCAGAACATGCGCAAGAATGTCTTGCTGATTCGCGAACGGAAGGATAAACTGGAGGTACGGGCTACGATTGACGGAGAATTAGGATTGCTGGATGCAGAATTAGGACAGAATATCAACGCCGGACAGATGGTGGGACAGATTAATGATTTGTCGGACTTCAAAATCGAGGCCATGATTGACGAGCACTACATCGACCGTGTGACTAACGGGCTGCCCGCTACTTTTGAACGTCAGGGTTCTTCGTTTAACTTAAAGGTGCGCAAGGTGTATCCGGAAGTGCGTGAGGGACGTTTCCGTACGGATTTCATCTTTCAGGGCAACCGTCCGGAGAACATCCGTAGCGGACAGACCTACTACATCGACCTGCAGCTGGGTGAGCCTACCGAAAGCGTGCTGATTCCGAAGGGTACCTTCTTCCAAGTGACCGGAGGAAACTGGATTTTCGTGGTCGACAAGGATGGGAAGAAGGCCTATCGTCGTAAAATCCGCATCGGACGTCAGAATCCGCAGTATTATGAGGTGCTGGAAGGACTGGAAAAAGGCGAACGCGTCATCGTTTCAGGTTATGAGAGTTATAAAGATAATGAAGTATTGGTGTTAAACTAAAAAATAAATTGTGATGAAAAAGATAGTACGTATATTGGCAGGTTTGGTAATGGGTTTGATGTGTGTAAACTGTGCCAGTGCAAGAAGTGGTAACGAAGAAAAAGTAAGTGAAACCCGCAGTGTGAATCCTTTCCATTCCATTGAAGTGGAGAGTGTGGCCAGTGTGTATTTTACTCAGTCGGATACCTATTCTCTTCGTGTAGAGGGAGAAAAGAAATGGGTAGACCAGACAAAGTGTACGGTGAAAGACGGAGTATTGCTGATTGCGTGGGCTGAGAAAGGAAAGAAAACTACCCGAAACGTGAACGGACTCTCTATTTACATCAGTGCACCCGATTTGCAGAAAGTAGCTTTTGAAGGTGTTGGTTCATTCAATTGCAAGTCCCGCCTGAACCTGAAGGATGTGAAGTTTGATGTGGAAGGCGTGGGCAGTCTGCACGTGGCCGATTTGCATGCCCGGAATGTGCAAGTCAGTCTGGAAGGTGTAGGAAGCGGTGAACTGGCCGTAGATTGCGAACACCTGGATGCCAGCATAGAAGGTGTCGGTAGTCTCACTTTAAGTGGAAAAGCTAAATCGGCTCAAATCTCCAAAGACGGAATCGGTAGCGTTTCTACCCGGAGGTTGAAAGTCGGTGAATAAATTTCGTAATTGCAGTATAAAAACACTTACCACTCATGAACACACTTTTTAGAAATTTCTCGCATACCTTCCGGCGTTTCTTTACGGCCAGCGTATTGAATCTGTTAGGATTGAGTATTGCCTTTGCGGCCTGTTTCGTCATTCTGACGCAGGTGGACTACGACTATAACTACAACAAAGCCTATCCGGCACACGATCGTATTTACCGGGTAGAAGTGGATGCAGGCGGAGATTACGGCTGGCAAATCTGGCTGGCTCGTCCTTTCTGTGAGCTGGTGGGAGCTTCTTCTCCACACATACAGGCCATTTCAGTTACTTCATTGTCAAACTCTCTCAATGATTTTGAGGTAGACGAACACATTTACTCTGAACCTTGGTTTACGGGATTTGGTGATTACCTGGAGGTATTTCAGCCTACTATGGTGTGCGGTACAACCGCCTCCCTCAATGAACCCGGCCATGCCCTGATTTCCGCATCCATGGCCCGTCGCTTTTTCGGTACCACGGATGCCATTGGCAAGACCATCTACGTAGACCGTAAATCTCGTAACCAGCCGTTGGTGGTAGGAGGAGTTTATCAGGACATGCCGGAAAACTCCCAGTTAGGAAACTGTGTTTTTTCCTCCTACTCCCCGAACCTGAACAAAGATTCCTGGAGAAACTGGAATTATGCCTTGTATATCCGGCTTGACAGTCCAGCTTCATTGACCGATGTGGAGCGGTCGGTCATCGAAAGCTGCAAGCTGAATATTCCAAGAGACCTGATTAGCGGAGAGGGAGAGGAAGACTGGGAGAATTTCATTCATTTTACACCGCTGGACGAAGTGCACTATTCTACGGTGGGCAACAAGGCGGCTACCAGCAAGGCCGCCGTGTACCTGCTGCTGTGTGTATCGGTGCTGATTCTGCTTACAGCAGCAGTCAACTACATGAACTTCTCGCTGGCAGAAACTCCCATGCGGTTACGTTCCATCAATACCCAAAAGGTGTTGGGGGCTTCCACTTTCTCCTTGCGGATGTATCTGCTGTTAGAATCCGTATTGGTTTGTGTGTGTGGCTTCCTGTTGTCCTTGCTCTGGCTCTATCTGTTGCAAGACACCTCCCTGAATACCTTGGTGGCATCAGACCTCTCTTTGATGAATCATCCGAACCTACTGATAGCTTTGGGCGGAATGGCCGTGTGCATGGGCTTGCTGGCTGGAGCCTATCCTTCTTACTACGTCACCTCTTTTCCGCCGGCACTGGTACTGAAAGGCTCGTTCGGTCTTTCCCCGAAAGGAAAGATGCTGCGTACGTTTCTGGTTTGTTTCCAGTTCTTTGTCTCTTTCATGCTGATTATCTCCGTGGGCATCATGTACCTGCAGAGCCGTTATATTCAGCAGAGCGACTATGGCTATGACAAGGAGGTCGTACTGGTGGGAGCGATTCCTTATGAATATCTCGATCGCAGGGAAGCGATTGTCAGTGAATTGTCCGGACTTTCGGGTATAGAAGGTATTTCGATTTCCCAGTTCGTTTTAAGTTCAGCCGATAATTACATGTCGTGGGGAAGAGGAGAAGGAGAACATCACATACAGTTGGTCTGTTTTCCGGTAGATTACCGCTACTTATCTGTGCTTGGCATCAAGATTACTGAGGGGAGGAACTTTAAACCGGGCGACGGAGATGTGTATATTTTCAACGAAGCAGCCCAGAAGAAATATTCCTGGATGAAGGTGGACGAACCCGCTACTCCTGGTGACTATCCTGTGGTCGGATTCTGTGAGAATATTCGTTTCAGCAGTTTTCGCAACAACGATGCCGTAGAGCCGATGGCTTTCTTTATTTACGGAAAAGATTATGCAAATTGGGATGCCAACAATATCTTGAACATCCGGGTGGCTGCGGGAGTAGACAAAGTGGACATGCTTCACCGCTTGGCTGAGGCAACAGAAAAGATGGCACCGGGCCGTGATTTCAGATTCCGTTTCATGGATGAGGTGATTGACCAGAACTATCGTCGGGAGTTGCGTTTTACTCGTCAAATTCTGTTGTTCTCCCTGATAGCTATTGTCCTCAGTATGATTGGTGTGTTCGGACTGACCTTATTTGAAAGCGAATACCGCCGGAAGGAGATTGGTATCCGGAAAATCATGGGAAGTTCCACTGGTGAGATTCTCTATATGTTTACCAAGCGTTATTTTGTCATGCTGGTGGTCTGCTTCGTACTGGCAGTTCCCTTTGGTTGGTGGATAGGGCACGACTGGCTGGAAAGCTTCTCCGACAAGACGCCTATCCGTGCCTGGGTATTTGTGGCCTCCTTCCTGCTGGTCAGTCTCATTACGGTACTGACAGTGACATTCCAGTGCTGGAAGAATGCCAATGAAAACCCTGTACGGAGTATTAAGACGGAATAAACACATAAAACTATAAAATACGATGAAAGGACTGAAAACTTATTTTACCTATCTTCACCGCAACAAGCTGTTTACATTGGTCAACGTGGCAGGACTGGGCATCTCTCTGATGTTTGTGCTGCTCATTGCCAATATGGTGGTGCGGCAGCTCACTGTGGGCAGCGATATAAAGGACATCGAGCATATTTATGTGTTGTCGAACGAGGAATATAGCGCCAGCAATTACCTGGTGGGTGAACGGCTGGCCAACCGTTATCCGGAAATGGCCGACTGGTGCGCTGTGAATGCTGAAGCTTGTAACTCGGGGAGTTATGCGGTAATAGAAAACCGGAAAACCAGCCTCGAAATATATTGTGTGAAAGATAATTTCCTCCGTTTCTTTGGCTATTCGCTGTTGTCGGGAAATCCGGAACAGGCACTGGTCGATGCACATAGCATCGTGCTGACCGAATCGGCTGCCCGTAAACTGTTTGGGGATGAACCTGCGGAAGGCAAGATGCTTCGTTTGTCTGCAGACAAGAAGGAGATGTACACAGTGACAGGCATCATAAAAGATTTTGAGAATTCCGTCATCCCCGATGAGGTAGAAGCCATTGTACCGTTCGATTATGTTGATTTTGTGAACTGGGGAAGCAGCATGCACAATCCGGATATGAACAACATGGGAGGAACGGCGATACTGGTCCGTTTTCCTCAAGGTGTCAATCCCGACCAGAAAGCTGCCGACATGCTGTCTTTTCTCAAAACCTTTTCCTGGGGGTATCAGCATGACTTGTTCCGCGAGGCATTCTGGATGCCGTTGAAAGACGTATGTTTCTCCGAAATAATGAGCCCTCAGTTGCGTCAATACAATCCGGTAAAAGTATGGATATTCTTAGTGGCAGGTATTCTGATTCTGCTGATGGCTATATTCAATTACGTCAGCATGTGCGTGGCACAAGTAAGCTACCGTGCCAAGGAAATGGCTACCCGTCGGTTGCTGGGCTCTTCCGCACGGAGCATCTTTTGGCGCTTGTTGGGAGAGTCGGCCTTGTTTACCACAGGAGCCTTTCTGCTGGCTTTGCTGTTGGCTAAGGCAGTGGAACCGACTGTCTGTGACCTGCTACAGACACGATTGGACATTTGGGACGACTTGAACGCCATTACTTTGCTAATCTATCTGATAGGCATTGTCTTGCTTTCCTTGCTGGCCGGAGTGGTACCTGCCGTTCTGCTTTCTCACTACCATCCATTAGATGTGGTGAAAGGCACTTTCCGACGGAAAACCAAGGCGGTGTACCTTCGGGCACTGTATGTGGTGCAGAGCGGACTCACCGTAGCCATGCTGACTTGTACCCTCTATCTGTCCGCACAAATCTACCGGATTCTGCGTGAACCGTTGGGCTATACATACGGTCATGTACTCGACTATCCTGCCATGACAGTCGGTTCTTCCGAAAAAATACGTCTTTTCCGTGACGAAGCCCGCAAGAAGCCTTTTGTAAGGAATGTCTGCTTGACCGCCGGTACGCCTGTAAACCGGGGAAACAACAATACCACCCAGCTTTACGATAGTAACGGGATACCTCAAAATGTCAGTTTTCAGGTATTCCGTACCGATTCGGCCTTTTTGGACATCTTTCACATCCAGGTGTTCGATGATAGGAAACTTCCACGGAAATGGGGGAACATGTATTTCTCCGAAAGTACGTTCGATTCTTTGCAGCTGGATTACGCGCGTACGGCAGAATTGCGGAATGAATATGGCCGCCAGTATGCTGTAGGCGGACGGTATGCCGACATCAAATTCGGTTCCATTCTCCTTCCGCAGTCACCCACCATGATTTCAGTAGAGCATCCGGACAAAGTAAGGCCCTGGAACGTGCTGGTAGAAACCATTGAAGGCGACCAGGCAGCATATAAGAGAGAACTTGATGCCTTGTTTTCGGAAGTGGTGGAGGGTATTCCCTTTGAATCCAAATGGTATGCCGATGAAATCAAGGAAGTCTACAAAGATTTGTTGCATATGCGTACTACTATTGTAGCCTTTACGTGTGCGGCCCTGTTGATTTCCCTGTTGGGACTGACTGCCATGAGCATTTATTTCATCAGCCAGCGCAAGCGCGACATGGCCATCCGAAAGGTTTTTGGTTCCAGTGCAGGTATGGAACGGGCACGACTGCTTCGTTTCTCCTTGCTGTCTTTGCTGGCAGGTATGCTGCTGGCCGTTCCTTTGGCATGGTTCGGCGTACAGCAGATAGACGGTATCCTGCACTATTCACCCATGGCGATGTGGGGCGTGTTTGGCGTCGCCTTTCTGTTGGTAGCCTTGATTTCTTTAGGCTCCGTGTGTCTCATCAGTTGGGGAGCCGTTCGTGAAAATCCGGTGAATCACATTAAGACGGAATAATTTTTCATAGTGTGTAAAAACAGATAAAACAATCGGGACCTCCGCTCATTTGCCGAGGCCCCGATTTATATTTTAGAGACGGGCAGCTACTTTCTGCCAGTCCACCAGTGTCCAGAATGCTTCGATGAAGGCCGCCCGGCGGTTGCGGTAGTCAATGTAGTACGCATGTTCCCACACGTCGATAACCAGTAACGGTTTTAGTCCCTTCTTGAGCGGATTTCCGGCATTCGATTCGCTGACGATGGACAAATGTCCGTCTTTGTCACTCACCAGCCAAGTCCATCCCGAACCGAATAGTGTGGTGGCTGCCTGTGTAAACTTCTCTTTGAAAGTTTCTACCGAACCGAAATCGCGAGTCAACGCATCTGCTAAAGGTTGAGGTATTTCCGGCTGCTGAGGAGTCAGTGTATCAAAGAAGAACGTATGGTTCCAGGTCTGGGCTGCATTGTTAAACATCGGCCCTTCCGCTTCCAGCAAGATTTGCTCCAGCGTTTTTTCTTCGTAAGGCGTACCGGCAATCAATTTGTTCAGGTTGTCTATGTACGTTTGCAAATGTTTTCCGTAATGATATTCCAGTGTTTCTTTGCTCATTTTCGGAGCCAGTGCTTCCAGTTGATAAGGAAGTTCAGGAAGTAAATGTTTCATTTTTTTCTTGATTTAAAGTTGATAAATTTCAATTCTGTTTCTATATAAACAAACAAATCGTTCGTAAAGTTGAAACTGCGGTACTAATTTAATATAAAAATCGGTGTTTTCATAGAAAATCTCTCCCTAAATTCCCTCTATATTGTGAGAAATCGTAATTTCGCTGACAGATTAGGTAGATTTCTATAATATTTTAAGGTTAAAAGTAACATGTGTGGAATTGTAGGATATATCGGAAAGCGAAAGGCTTGGCCGATATTGGTAGAAGGCCTGAAGCGCCTGGAGTATCGCGGATATGATAGTGCCGGAGCGGCCTTGATGAGCGACACTCATCAGTTGAATGTGTATAAGTCTGTGGGAAAAGTAGCCGATTTGGAACGGACAGCCGAAGGGCAGGATGTGTCCGGCTGTGTGGGAATCGCCCATACGCGTTGGGCCACCCATGGAGAGCCCAGTACGGTAAATGCCCATCCGCATTGCAGCCAGAACGGTGATCTGGCACTGGTACACAACGGGATTATCGAAAATTATGCTGTGCTGAAAGAAAAGCTGCAGGCCAAGGGCTGCACCTTCAAGAGCAGTACCGATACGGAAGTGCTGGTGCAGTTGATTGGCTACATCCAGCAGCAAGGAAATTTGGACTTGCTGACCGCCGTTCAGTTAGCTTTGCGGGAAGTCATCGGTGCTTATGCCATTGCAGTGGTCGACCGTAAGCATCCCGACGAGATTATTGCTGCCCGCAAGAGTAGTCCGTTAGTTGTCGGAGTAGGCGAGGGAGAGTTCTTCTTAGCTTCCGATGCTACTCCTATGGTGACTTACACCAATCAGGTGGTGTATCTCTCTGACGGAGAAATAGCCGTACTGCGGGCAGATGCTCCCTTGAAGATTGTCGACCTGAATAATGTAGAGTGTCCGCATGAGGCACAGACTGTAGCCCTTAATATCGGGCAGCTGGAAAAAGGAGGTTTCCCCCACTTCATGCTGAAAGAAATCTTCGACCAGCCCGACTGCATCAGCGACTGTATGCGTGGGCGCGTGAATACGGACACTTGTACGGTCACCCTTTCCGCTGTGTCCAATTACAAGGAACAACTGTTGCGTGCCGGACGCTTTATTATCGTAGCCTGCGGTACTTCGTGGCATGCCGGACTTATCGGCAAGCAACTGATTGAAAGCTTCTGCCGCATTCCGGTGGAAGTGGAATACGCTTCCGAGTTCCGTTACCGCAATCCGGTGATTCATCCTGATGACGTAGTGATTGCTATCTCCCAAAGCGGAGAAACTGCCGACACATTAGCTGCCATTGAACTGGCCAAGTCGCAGGGAGCCTTTATCTATGGCATCTGTAACGTCATCGGTTCTTCCATTGCCCGTGCTACGGATACCGGTTCCTGTATCCATGTGGGTCCCGAAATCGGAGTGGCTTCTACGAAAGCCTTTACCGGACAGGTTACCGTGCTCACCCTGCTGGCTTTGGCATTGGGGCGAGAAAAAGGTACACTTTCGGAAGAAGAGTATCATCGGATAGTGAAAGAACTGGTCGCCGTCCCTGAAAAGATGCGGACCGTCTTGAAGCAGCATTTGTTCATCGCCGATTTCTCAAAGATGTTTACCTACGCCCGCAACTTCATTTATTTAGGTCGGGGATACGCCTTTCCGATTGCCTTGGAAGGAGCCTTGAAGCTGAAAGAAATTTCGTACATCCATGCCGAAGGTTATCCGGCTGCCGAGATGAAGCACGGTCCCATCGCCCTGATTGATGCCGAAATGCCGGTGGTCATCGTGGCCACACAGTCGCCTTTGTACGAAAAAGTGCTGAGCAACATTCAGGAAATCAAGGCCCGAAAAGGAAGAGTCGTGGCCGTAGTGACCGAAGGAGACACGGTTATCCGTAACTTGGCTGATTACAGCATCGAACTTCCGGCTACACTGGAATGTCTGAATCCGTTAGTAGCTTCTATTCCGTTGCAGTTGCTGGCTTACCACATTGCGGTATGCCGTGGAATGGATGTCGACCAGCCACGCAATCTGGCTAAGTCTGTAACGGTGGAATGACGTAAGTTTTTCACAGATACACTTAAATCCCTGTATTTCTGACGCCTTTGGTGAGAAATGCAGGGATTTTTACTCTTTACTGTTTTAGATTTGAAAACGTAGTGTTGAAAAAGAGAAAACCGTAAGTAATTCATAATTAATGGTTGATAAGTAAGAAGAAAGCGTGCTGTTTTTCCTCTTTACAGATATTTTCTGTATCTTCAAAGGCAAAACCGCATGCTATGAATTACGAAACTTATCAAATCATGCTATATGTCCTGTCCTTTCTGGCAGTGATAGTCTTTATAGCACTTTATTTTGTGAAGGCCGGGTACGGCATGTTTCGTACCCGCTCGTGGGGATGGTCTGTGCCGAACAAAGTAGGCTGGGTACTGATGGAAGCTCCTTCATTTGTGGCAATGGGGCTTTGGGCGTGGAAGGCAGGAGTAGAGGCGTATACTCCGCAGGTCATATTCGTAGGATTGTTCATGCTACATTATTTCCAACGTTCGTTTGTCTTTCCATTACTGATGAAAGGGAAGAGCCGGATGCCGCTGGCTATCATGGCGATGGGGATACTTTTCAATGTAATCAATGCGACCTTGTTGGCAGCCAGCTTTTTCAGTTGTGCTTTGCCGGGAATGTACGAACCGGCCACCTTTTGGATAAATCCTTTACCTTGGGTAGGAGCCGCGATATTTTTCATAGGAATGGCCATTAATCTGCATGCAGACCATGTAATACGGAATTTACGGAAGCCGGGAGATACGCGTCATTACCTGCCGGAGAAAGGTTTTTATCGCTATGTGACTTCTGCCAATTACTTTGGGGAGCTGGTGGAATGGACTGGATTTGCCTTACTGACGGCTTCTCCTGCGGCCTGGGTGTTTGTGTGGTGGACAGCTGCCAACTTGGTGCCGCGTGCCGATGCCATTTACAAACGCTATTGTGAGGAGTTCGGAAAACAGGCGGTAGGCAGCAGAAAAAGAATTATACCTTATATATATTAGGGAAAGGAGGAAAGATGGATTCACTTTTATTTACTCCGGTCACTTTGGGGCCGCTGACACTGCGCAACCGTAGCATTCGTTCAGCCGCATTTGAAAGCATGTGTCCGGGAAATGTGCCTTCACCGCAATTGCTGGATTATCATCGCTCGGTGGCTGCCGGTGGAGTGGGGATGACTACGGTGGCGTATGCAGCCGTGACGCGTAGTGGACTTTCATTCGACCGGCAGTTGTGGATGAGGCCGGAGATTGTGCCGGGGCTGCGTGAGCTGACGGATGCGGTGCATGCCGAAGGGGCTGCAGCAAGCATTCAACTGGGGCATTGTGGTAATATGTCGCATAAGAGTATTTGCGGATGCCTTCCGGTAGGAGCAAGCAGCGGATTCAATTTGTATTCACCTACTTTTGTGCGTGGGTTGCGTGCCGATGAATTGCCGGAAATGGCGAAGGCTTACGGACGGTCTGTGTGTTTGGCGCGTGAAGCAGGATTCGATGCGGTGGAAATACATGCCGGGCATGGATACCTGATTAGTCAGTTTCTTTCCCCTTCTACCAATCACCGGAAGGATGAATTTGGCGGAACGTTAGCGAACCGTATGCGTTTCATGGAGATGGTGATGGAGGAAGTGATGAAAGCAGCGGGAAATGACATGGCTGTACTCGTGAAAATGAATATGCGCGATGGTTTTCGGGGAGGTATGGAATTGGATGAGTCGTTACAAGTGGCACGGAAACTGCAGGAATTGGGAGCACATGCGCTGGTGCTGAGCGGCGGATTTGTCAGTAAGGCACCAATGTATGTGATGCGGGGGGAGATGCCTATCCGAACCATGACACACTACATGACCTGCTGGTGGCTAAAGTATGGCGTACGACTGGTAGGTAAATACATGATACCCTCTGTGCCTTTCCGTGAGGCTTATTTCCTGGAAGATGCCTTGAAGTTTCGTGAGGCACTGGACATACCGTTGGTGTATGTGGGAGGTCTGGTGTCGCGACAGAAAATAGAGGAGGTATTGAGCCATGGTTTTGAAGCGGTACAGATGGGGCGTGCGCTGCTGAATGAGCCCGATTTTGTGAATCGTATGCGACGTGAGGAGAATGCACGGTGCAATTGTCGTCACAGTAATTATTGCATTGCCCGTATGTACACGTTGGACATGGCTTGTCATCAGCATTTGCAGGAGGAACTGCCGCCTTGTCTGAAGAAAGAAATCGAACGAATTGAAAGCAAGGGATGAGATGAAGCGTAAATTAGCAGTGATTACAGGTGCCGACGGAGGAATGGGAACAGAGATTACCCGTGCGGTGGCGTTGGCTGGTTATCGGGTGATAATGGCCTGCTGTAACAAGGAAAAGGCTGAGGCTAAGAGAGAGTGGCTGGTGAAGGAAACGGGGAATCCGGAGGTGGAGGTCATGTATATTGATTTGGCTTCGTTGGCTTCTGTGGCTGACTTTGCGGAGCGACTCTGTGCCCGTGGGGAGAGACTGGCATTGCTGATGAACAATGCCGGGACGATGGAAACCGGTCGCAGACTGACGGAGGATGGACTGGAACGTACGGTGAGTGTGAATTATGTGGGGCCTTATCTGTTGACACGCAGGTTGCTTCCACTAATGGGAGAGGGGAGCAGAGTAGTCAACATGGTGTCGTGTACGTATGCAATCGGCCGGCTGGATTTCCCGGATTTTTTCTTGCGCGGAAAGAAGGGGAGTTTCTGGCGAATTCCGGTTTATAGCAATACGAAATTAGCTTTGACACTTTTTACGCTTGAATTGGCAGCTCGTGTGAAGGAGAGAGGAATTGTGGTGAATGCGGCTGATCCGGGCATTGTTTCGACGGATATTATCACCATGCACATGTGGTTTGATCCTTTGACGGATATTTTCTTCCGGCCGTTTATCCGGACACCTCGTCAAGGGGCAGCCACGGCCATCGGTTTGCTGCTGGATGAAGAGGCAGGCAAGCGTACCGGTACATTGAATGTAAGCGGACATGCTGTAAGGTTATCCGGGAAGTATCTTCCTCATGTGCAACAGCGGGAACTGTGGGAGCGTACGGAGGAGATTGTGAAGAAATGGTTATAAGATGTATAAATGAAAACGGGCCGGCTTATCTGTGTGACAAGTCGGCCCGTAGCGTTAAAGATTATGTATTATACCAAGTGAGCAATCAGTTCTTCACGGTCGCCTGCTAACAGGTCGATAACCGGAACTTCAATCATGGTGTAGCATCCCGGTTGCTGCTTCATAGAAGCACGAGCTACACAAACCAGTACCTGAGCTGTCAGAGCCGGGTTGTTGATCTTCATGTCAAATTCGAAGAGCTGGTTGTGAGTCTTACCTGATACACCTTTGCGAACCAGGTTTACACCGTGACCTACATCGTTCAGGTCGTCTACGCAAGGAACCTGGATAACGTGTGTTTCATCGTTTACAAAATAGGGGTCAGCTTTGATAGCTGCTTCTACTGTCTTGAAATCTGCACCTTCTTCCAGTTCTACATATACCATACGGCGGTGAATACCTGTTCCCACCGGAATAGTCATAGACAATGCATCTTTTACTCCGGCAATGGCGCGAACGGCTACAGAGTGTCCCATGCTGCGGCCCGGACCGAAGTTAGTGTAAGTGATTCCTTTCGGAGCGATGGCTTCCAGCAGCGTACGTACTACAGAGTCGCTTCCCGGATCCCATCCGGCAGAAATGATGGCTACTGCGTTGTGAGCTTTTGCTGTTTCACCCAAAGAACGGCGCAGGCTGGTAATCTGAGTGTGGATGTCAAAGCTGTCTACCGTGTTGATTCCTAATGCGAGGATTTCTTTTGCATATTGTTCTACGCTGCGGGTCGGAGTTGCCAAAATAGCTACATCTACATCTTTCAGTTCGCGAATATCTTTTACTACAGGATAATCGGCCAGTTCTGCAGGTTTGTTTTCTGCTCCATTACGGCGTACGATACCTGCTACTTCAAAATCAGGAGCTGCTTCAAGTGCTTCCAGTGTGAATTTTCCGATGTTTCCGTAACCTACTACGGCTGCTCTAATCTTTTTCATATTTCTTATTTGTTTTAAGTTGTTTCGTTTTAGTTGGCGCAAAAATACAGAATTAGAATCATTCCAAACAAGCAATAAAGCCACGAATTCCAAAAAAATCTGGCTGAACTTACAATTTATAACTTTCTTATCGTTATTTTTGTTCTCCATTTTATAAATTGTTAGAAAAACATGATTGAATATATCAAAGGAGAACTTGTGGATGCTACTCCGGCGTGGGTGGTTGTAGAGTGTAATGGATTAGGATATGGAATTAATGTGTCGTTGAATACTTACTCTGCCGTACAGGGAAAAAAGGAGGTCAAACTCTATATATATGAGGCCATCCGTGAAGATGCGTATGTGTTATACGGATTTGCCACTCGTCAGGAGAGGGAATTGTTTTTGTTGCTTATCAGTGTATCGGGCATTGGAGGAAATACAGCACGTATGATTTTGTCGGCACTTTCTCCTTCGGAATTGTGTAACGTGATTGGCAGTGGAAACGACAAGCTGCTGAAGACCGTGAAGGGGATTGGCTTGAAAACTGCCCAGCGTATCATTGTGGAGCTGAAAGATAAGATTGCAGTGACAGGTATAGAGAGTGCGGCAACCGTCAAATCGGTGGCTGTAGCTGCCAATACGGAAATATATGAAGAGGCAGTGGCTGCATTGGCCATGTTGGGATTTGCACAGGCGCCTTCTCAAAAGGTGACCGCGCAGATTCTTAAAGAGGAACCGGATGCGCCTGTGGAAAAAGTGATCAAGCTTGCTTTAAAGCGACTTTAAATCAGAATTTTATCGTTTGCCAGTACTTCCTTGGCAGTACTGTAGTACTTTCCTGGCAGTATTGGAGTACTCCCACGGAAGTACTGAAGTACTGCTTAGGGAGTACTGAGCGGTGGGGTTGGTCTTCGCGTGAAAGGGCGCCGCACCCTCAAAGAGTGTTTCTTCTGTTTTGAAGCAATGCATTTTTTTTGTTCCTTTGTGAAGTTTATTGATTAAAAATTAAGTAGCATGACATTTGCAAGCATTGTATGGGATGTGGATCCGGTGCTGGTTCATTTGGGTTCGCTCGAAATCCGTTGGTACGGGCTGATGTGGGGGCTGGGATTTATTTTGGCTTACGAAATGGTCTCCCGTTTGTTTAAGAAGGAAGGGTATCCGGAAAACTGGGCTGACAAACTGTTTGTATATTGTATTGTCAGCAGTGTAATTGGAGCTCGTCTGGGGCACTGCCTGTTTTATGAATGGGATTATTATGGAGCGCATCCGGCAGAAATCCTGAAAATTTGGAAAGGCGGACTGGCCAGTCACGGAGGTGTATTTGCCTTGATACTGGCTTTAATCTGGTATTCTAAGACAGTGACGAAAAAAAGCGTGTGGTGGTTGTTCGACCGTATGATACCTGCCGTAGCGGTGGTTTGTATGTGTATCCGTTTCGGTAACCTGATGAACTCCGAGATTTTCGGTTATCCTACAACTTTACCCTGGGGATTTGAGTTTGTCCGCTCGCGTGAATGGCAGGAATTATACAATCAGAATGGAGTGGCACAGGCTTGTCATCCTACCCAGATTTATGAAATGCTTTATTGTCTGGTGGCACTGGTCGTATCGTGGTTCATGTATCACAAGCTTCATCTAGGAAAACGAATCGGACTGACTACGGGCGTTTCTTTGCTAATCTTTTTTGGTGCCCGTTTCGGATTGGAATTCATGAAGAATCCGCAGGTAGCTGAAGAAGTAGGCATGACGTTGAACATCGGACAATGGCTGAGTGTACCATTGATATTGTTAGGTATATATCTGATTGCAACCAGCGGAAAAAGGAAAGAAGCCTTTTGAATCGGAATTTGTTAAGAGTTTGAAATGTAATATCTTATAAATGTTTCCTCTTGTTGTACTTTTGTTTCTTTGTAACAAAAATGCAACGGGAGGAAACATTTTTTTTATATCCTTGGGCTTGTGCACAATACATTTGCGATGTCGTTCCTTAGCGAAGTGATTGTTATGAGAACGTACATACGTGTTTTAATTATGTTGAACTTATTTTTAATGCAAACAATGGAAAGCATGAAAAGAACATTTTTTCTTACATGTCTGTTTCTGATGACATGTTTGATGATGCAGGCACAAAACTTGCAGGTGTCTGGTACTGTTGTTTCCAAATCCGATGGGCTGCCTGTTATTGGAGCAACAGTGCTGGAATTGGGAACAACGAATGGTACAATTACTGATTTTGACGGTAAGTTTTCTTTATCGGTGAAGAAAGGGGCTGAGGTTGTAATTTCTTACGTAGGTTTTAAGTCCCAGACATTAAAAGCCAATGGAGTTTTGAATGTAGTGCTGGAAGAAGACTCTGAAATGTTGGAAGAAGTAGTTGTGACTGGGTATACAACTCAGCGTAAGGCTGATTTGACAGGTGCTGTTTCTATGGTAAGTATGGATGACATTTCGAAACAGAACGAAAACAATCCGATGAAAGCTTTGCAGGGACGTGTGCCGGGTATGAACATTACTTCTGACGGTAATCCTAGTGGTTCTACAACAATCCGTATCCGGGGTATCGGAACCTTGAATAACAATGATCCTCTTTATATTATTGATGGTGTACCGACAAAGGGAGGTATGCATGAATTGAATGGCAATGATATTGAGTCGATTCAGGTGCTGAAAGATGCGGCATCGGCTTCTATTTATGGTTCTCGTGCGGCCAATGGAGTAATTATTATTACTACAAAAAAGGGAAAAGAGGGGCAGTTGAAAATTAATTTTGATGCGTCAGTTTCTGCTTCTATGTATAATAATAAGATGGAAGTGCTGAACGCGGAAGAATATGGCAGGGCGATGTGGCAGGCATACGTCAATGGTGGTCAAGATCCTAATACAAATGCTTTGGGGTATAGATATGATTGGGGATATGATGCTAATGGTTATCCGCAATTGAATGGTATCAGCATGTCGCGTTTCCTTGATTCCGGCAATACGGTTCCTTCTGCCGATACGGACTGGTTTGACGAGACTACCCGTACTGGTGTGATTCAGCAATACAATGTTTCTGTTAGTAACGGTTCAGAGAAAGGAACTTCTTTTTTCTCTTTAGGATATTACAAGAATAAAGGTATTATCAACGAGAGTGATTTCGAACGTTTTTCCGCACGTATGAATTCAGAGTATCATTTGATTGATAAGATTCTGACAGTAGGGGAGCATTTCACATTAAATCGTACATCTGAGGTTCAGGCTCCTGGTGGTTTCTTGCAGAATGTGCTTCAGTTCAATCCTTCTTTGCCTGTATATGATGTGAATGGCGAGTATGCGGGGCCTGTAGGGGGGTATCCAGACCGTGAGAATCCGGTGGCACGTCTGGAACGCAATTCTAATAACCGTTATACGTACTGGCGTATGTTTGGTGACGCATACATTAATCTGAATCCATTCAAAGGATTCAACATCCGTTCTACTTTCGGACTGGACTATTCTCAGAAACAGCAACGTATCTTTACGTTTCCGGTGACGGAAGGTAATGTGGCGAATGACAAGAATGCGGTGGAAGCCAAACAAGAACATTGGACAAAATGGATGTGGAATGCCATTGCCACATATAATCTGGAAATAGGAAAACACCGTGGCGATGCAATGGTTGGTATAGAGTTGAACCGTGAAGATGATAGCTGGTTCTCGGGCTATAAGGAAGAATTTACTATTTTGAATACAGATTTTATGTGGCCGGATGCAGGTGTGGGCACAGCTCAGGCATACGGTTCGGGTGAAGGATATTCGTTGGTGTCATTTTTCGGCAAGTTGAACTATACGTATGATGATAAATATCTGGCGTCTCTGACAATACGCCGTGACGGTTCTTCACGTTTCGGTAAAAACAACCGTTATGCGACATTCCCTTCAGTTTCTCTCGGATGGCGTCTCAGCCGTGAAAATTTCTTGAAAGATGTGTCTTGGCTTGATGATTTGAAAATCCGTGCTTCATGGGGACAGACTGGTAATCAGGAGATTTCTAATATCGCCCGTTACACGATTTATGTGCCTAATTACGGTGTGACTGAATCAGGAGGCCAAAGTTACGGAACCTCGTATGACATTGCCGGAACGAACGGAGGAAGCATTCTGCAATCCGGTTTCAAACGTAACCAGATTGGAAATGATGATATTAAATGGGAGACAACAACCCAGACTAATCTAGGTCTTGATTTCTCTTTCTTCAATCAGAGTTTATACGGATCGTTCGATTGGTATTGGAAAAAGACTACGGATATTCTTGTGCAGATGGCAGGTATTGCAGCCATGGGTGAGGGAAGTTCGCAATGGATTAATGCCGGAGAGATGGAGAACAAAGGGTTTGAACTGAATCTTGGTTACAGGAATACAACGGCTTTTGGCTTAAAATACGATTTGAACGCGAACATTTCTGCCTATCGTAACAAGATAACGGCTCTTCCCGCCACGGTTGCAGCAAACGGAACCTTCGGTGGTAATGGGGTTGAAAGTGTAATCGGCCATCCGAACGGCTCGCAAGTGGGTTATGTGGCCGACGGAATATTTAAATCGCAAGAAGAGATTGACAATCATGCTACTCAGGAAGGTGCCGGATTGGGACGTATCCGTTGGCGTGACCTCGACGGGAATGGGGTGATTAATGAAAAAGACCAGCAATGGATTTATGACCCGACTCCAGCTTTCAGCTATGGGCTTAACGTTTATCTCGAATACAAGAATTTCGATCTGACCATGTTCTGGCAGGGTGTGCAGGGAGTGGACGTTATCAGTGATTTGAAAAAAGAAACCGATTTGTGGAGTGGATTGAATATCGGTTTCCTGAATAAAGGTAAACGTGTGCTTGAGGCCTGGTCTCCCACAAATCCTGATTCAGATATTCCGGCTTTGTCCCGTGACGATGTGAACAACGAAAAGCGTGTTTCCACCTATTTTGTGGAGAATGGTTCGTTCTTGAAACTACGTAATATCCAGCTGGGATATAACGTACCTCAGGCATGGGCTCAGAAGATGAAGATGGAGCGGCTGCGCTTGTATGTAAGTGCACAGAATGTGCTAACGATTAAGAGTAAAGAATTTACCGGTGTCGATCCGGAGAATCCTAATTACGGCTATCCGATTCCGTTAAACGTGACTTTTGGTGTGAATGTCAGTTTTTAATGAATGAATTATAGATTTGAAGATTATGAAAAAACTATTATATACTACAGTTTTAGGACTTGCTTTGGCTTGTACGGGATGTTCCGATTTCCTGGAAGACCAGGTGCCACAGGGAACAATAGACAATGAACAGCTACAGAATCCGGAATATGTGGACAATCTGGTAATTTCTGCCTATGCTGTATGGATTTCAGCGGAAGACATTAACTCTTCTTTCTCCATGTGGAATTTCGACGTGCGTTCGGACGATGCTTATAAAGGAGGAAACGGAACAGAAGATGGTGATGTGTTTCACAAACTGGAAATCTCTCAAGGTATTATGACCACGGACTGGAACATCAGTGATATGTGGCAGCGTTTGTATAATTGCATTTCACGTGTAAATGCAGCCTTGCAACTGTTGAACCAATTGGATGAAAGTACATATCCGCTAAAACAGCAGCGTATTGCCGAGATGCGTTTCCTGCGCGGTCACGGACATTTCTTGTTGAAACAGCTGTATAAGAACATTGTATTTGCGAACGATGAAAATCTTTCTCCTGAAGAATACAATAACCTGTCGAATACGGCTTATACGAATGATGAAGGATGGCAGCTGATTGCGGATGATTTCCAGTTCGCATACGACAATTTGCCTGATACGCAAGCAGACAAAGGACGTCCCACAAAAGCAGCAGCGGCGGCTTATCTGGCAAAGACCTATCTGTATAAAGCCTACCGTCAGGATAACCCGGAGAGCAATGAAGTGACAGGTATCAATGCAGACGATTTGAAGAAAGTAGTTCAGTATACGGAAAAGGGCATCATGTCGGCAGGGGGGTACGCTTTGGAACCGGACTTCCATAATAATTTTCGTCCGGAGCCTCAATATGAAAACGGTCCGGAGTCTTTATGGGCAATGCAGTATTCCATGAATGATGGTACGACCAATGGTAACTGTAACTGGTCGTATGGTCTGATTGTCCCGAACATACCGGGTGTCACCGACGGAGGATGTGACTTCTATAAGCCGAGCCAGAATCTGGTGAACGCTTTCCGTACCGACGCAAATGGCCATCCTTATCTGGATACCTTCAATGACAAGGATTATGACAAAGCGGAAGATACAGCCGACCCTCGTCTGTTCCTGACTGTAGGTATGCCCGGATTCCCGTATGAATTCAATACAAACTATATGATGGATAATTCATCCACATGGAGCAGAAGCAACGGCTTGTACGGATATTATGTGACTCTGAAACATAATGTAGACCCAGACGGTGACTATCTGATAAAAGGAGCCTGGTGGGGAAGCCCGATGAACCATATTGTACTTCGTTATGCGGACGTGTTGCTGATGCGGGCAGAAGCTTTAATTCAGTTGAATGACGGACGTATTGCTGAGGCGGTAAGTCTTATCAATGAAGTCCGTAACAGGGCAAAGCAGAGTACGGCAATGATTTCTGATTATCCTGCCAGGTATAATGTAAACTTCAATGTGCAGCCATACAATGGTACTTATTCACAGGAAGAAGCTTTGAAGATGCTGAAATTTGAGCGTCGTGTGGAACTGGCGATGGAAAGCGACCGTTTCTTTGATTTGGTTCGTTGGGGTGAAGCATCTGAGGTGCTGAATAAATATTATGCGGGTGAAGCAGATAATTGTACAATTTATTCGAATGCTTCGTTTACAAAGAACAAGAATGAATACCTGCCTATTCCGTTTGCACAAATCAGTGCCAGCAACGGGCATTATACACAGAATTGTGGAGGTTGGTAAAATTTTAAAAAGACAATAACAATGAAACAGATAATAAGACAATTTACGGTTCTTTTCCTTGTGATGGCTGTGGTAATCACAACGGGTGGATGCAGTGACGATAATAAATCGAGTCTACAGTTAGATAAAGATGTATGGCTGACGGTCTTTGAACTGGACAGTTATCCGGGGGTAATTGATAATACAACATGTACGGTTGTGGTAGGAGTTCCCGAATCATATAATACTGATGAGATGAAAGTGACGGCTATCGAGACTTCCGAAAGTGCAGTTGCTTCAATGAGAGCAGGTGATGTGGCTAACTTTTCTTTTCCTCAAACGGTGCGCGTGACCAGTGGAAATACTTTCCTGGACTATACGGTAACAGTGAAGCACGATGAGGCAAGAATCACTTCGTTCGAGTTGAACGGCAGTTATAAGGGAATTATCAACGAAGGAAATCATACGATTCTGGTCTATGTGCCGACAACGGTGAAGGTGACGGATTTAATTCCTGCGATTGAAGTATCCGAAGGGGCTGAAGTTTCTCCACTTTCTGGACAGGCTGTCGATTTTACAAATCCTGTAGAGTTTACGGTAACTTGCCAGAGTGCGAAAACAGTTTATACAGTGACTGTGATTCAGTCGGATTCTCCGAGTGCGGTTTATGTAGGCTTGGCTGCTACAATTGATGAATTGAATCCAGAAGAGAAGGAAGCAGCTAACTGGATGTTGCAGAATGTGCCGAATGCCCGTTATGTTTCATTTGAAGAAGTACGTACTAATGCGGTGGATTTGGATGAATGCAAGGTGATGTGGTGGCACTTCCACGTTGACGAAACGATAGACAATGTGGATAATTTTAGGAATCGTGCTGCTGATGCGATTTCTGCTTCTACGAGTATGAAAGAGTTTTATCAGAATGGCGGCAGTCTGCTGCTTACCCGTTATGCTACGTTCTATCCGGCAGTGCTGGGCGTAACCGATGAAAGTGTGTTCCCTAACAATTGTTGGTTGGGAAGAGCTGAAAGCAATCCGGAGATAACAACGGGTGCATGGAGCTTTGTGAAACAGACCGGACATGAGAATCATCCGATTTATGCAAACTTGGTTTCCGGGGCAGAAGCAAATAGGGTTTACACTTGTGATACAGGCTATGGCATAACCAATACAACGGCACAGTGGATTACTAAAGAAAAAGAAGACTGGAGCACTTATATAGACTATAACGATTGGAGAACAAAGACCGGTGCGATTGATCTGGCTTATGGCGATCCGAACACAGTTGTCATTTGGGAATTTGAACCCAAAGATAATAAAGGAAGAATCTTGTGTATCGGGTCGGGCTGTTATGATTGGTATACAACAACAGATGCTTCCAATGACCAGTATCACGGCAATGTGGCAACGATGACTCTTAATGCAATCAATTATCTGAAAGGTGAATAATTATAAACAATGTAAAGTATGAAAACAATGATATATTCTTTAGCTTTAACCGCTTTGTTGTTGCCGTTGGGCAGCTGCAGCGATGACGACAGTCCGGTTCTGACACAGAAAGACTGGGACGGTACGGCAACTTATTTTGCATCGACCGATGAAATGACTTTCGCTACATATTATAAGCCGTACGTGGGATATGTGGGCGACCCGATGCCGTTCTATGATCCGGTGGCACAGGATTTCAAGGTGTTATATCTTCAGGATTTTCGTCCGAATCCAGAAACTTACCATCCCATCTGGGGAGTAAGCACTAAAGATGCCGCTTCATATACTTCTATGGGAGAAGTGATTCCTACCGGAACAGCGGCTGAGCCTGATGCGGCAATCGGTACGGGAAGCACAATTTATAATGAGTCGGAAAAGATGTATTATACATTCTATACCGGACATACGGCAAGTCAGGAGGTGGTCATGGTGGCTACTTCCTCCGACTTCAAGCAATGGACGAAGGACCGGAGCTTTTATCTGCAAGGCGCGGATTATGGTTATAGCGTAAGGGACTTCCGTGATCCGTTTGTGTTCAAGGGTGACGATGGCCAGTTCCACATGCTGGTGTCTACCATGCAGGGCACAAAAGGCGTGTTGGTGGAATTTGTTTCTCCGAATCTGAAATCATGGGAGCATAAAGGTGTGTTCATGACCATGATGTGGGATCGTTTCTATGAGTGTCCCGATGTGTTCAAGATGGGCGACTGGTGGTATCTGGTTTATTCCGAGAAACATGCGGCAATCCGTAAGGTGCAGTATTTCAAGGGACGGACTTTGGATGAACTGAAAGCGACTACTGCGAATGATGCAGGCATTTGGCCGGACAATCACGAAGGCTTCTTGGACTCGCGCGGCTTCTATGCCGGAAAGACAGCTTCGGACGGTACGAACCGTTATATCTGGGGGTGGTGTCCGACCCGTTCAGGAAACGACAATACAGAGGTCGGTGCCTCACCTAACGAACCGGAATGGGCAGGAAATCTGGTGGCTCATAAGATAATCCAACACGAGGACGGTACGCTTACTTTAGGTGCGGTGGAAGGAATCGACAAGAAGTATGTATCGGAGCAGGAAGTAAAGATAATGGCGCAAAGCGAATCGGGTGTGACAGCCAACAACGGTGTCTATACGATGACGGGCGATTCATACCTGTTGTTCAACAGGTTGCAGGTACACAATAAAATTTCGTTTACGGTCAAGACGTCTTCTGCTACTGACAAGTTCGGCTTTTCGCTGGTTCGCGGAACGGATTCCAAGAAGTATTATTCGGTGATTGTCAATCCGGAATCAGATGTAAAGCGGAAACTCAACTTTGAAGAAGAAGGAGAGGAAGGAAAAGGCTTTATTGACGGCATTGATGGTTACATATTCGATACGCCGGCGGATAACATCTATCATATAACGGTTTATACGGATAATTCAATCTGTGTGGTTTATATAAATGACAATGTGGCCTATACCAATCGTATCTACGGTATGCAAAAAAACTGTTGGTCAGTCAATAATTATGGTGGTTCGATTGAGGTGAGCGACATTAAGGTAAGCGTTCAGGAATGAAAATAAACATTAACTTTAAAAATAAAAGGAAGTATGAAAACTATGAAACACTCTATGGTTGCAGCATTGGCACTGGCATTGGTGGCATGCGGTGACGAAAATGAATTGGCAAGTGATGTACAGGCACTGGACAGCCCGGAGGAAGTCAGCTTTTCAGCCGGCATTCTGAGCCGTGCGTCAGGAAGCAGTTGGGATGCAGAAGACAAGGTTGGCATCTCGGCAACGGGTGGCGGCACGTCTTACTCCAACGTGCAGTATCAGGTGGCTGAGGCGGGTGCTTCGGTTGCTTTCAATCCGGTGGCTGAGGCCATCTGCTATACAGCTGATGCTCCTATGTCGTTTACTGCTTATTATCCTTATGCCGAAACGCTGGACAATGGCTTTATCTATAAGAATACAACGGAGACGCAGGAGGGCGTTGACTTCTTATGGTCAAGCGTGAACAACCGTCCTTATTCGGAAGCTCCGGTGGTAAGCTTCACTTTCCGCCATCAGATGGCATTGTTGGAAGTGCAGGTCACTTCTGATGAAGATTTGTCCGGACAGAATGTGGTGATTGGTGGATTGAAGCATGACGGTGGTTTCAATACGGTCATAGGTGAAGCGAAGCCCAAAGCCGAAGCTCAAGCACAGGACTGGACAGTCGGGACTGCCGTCTCTGGTACGGAATTTGAGTTCTCCGGCTTTATCTATCCGCAGGATGCCAACGAACTGGCGGTAAAGATAGGTGAGCAGGAAGCGAAACTGTCATTAGGACAGAATATGTTTCAGGCAGGATATAAATACACTGTGACCGCCACGATAGATGACGGAAAAATCAGTGCGCAGATTACGATAAACGGCAATACCATTGAAGGTTGGAAGGATGCCGCCGGGAAAATCGCTTTTATTGGTGATGCGGAAACTTCGGATGCCCTCAATGACGAAGAAAAAGCGGCCTATACTTGGCTGACATCCAATTATACGAATGTGACAGTTGATTATATTCCGGTTACAAAGGCGAATGCGGATTTGAGTGATTACTTGATGGTGTGGGCGCATTGGAATGAGATTGTAGTGAACGATGCTGCATATAATATAGATGAGGCTGTCAAGTCATACTATGCGGCTGGTGGGAATATCCTTGCTTCACGTGAAGCGGTGACCAAACTGATTGCATGGGGTGTTATACCTAGCGGAAGAGGAATTACGGAATTTGCCAGAGATGCAGTGACAGAGACGTTAGGCTATGCTCCAGGAATTGAAATTGTAGCCACGGAGCATCCTATGTTTGATGGGTTTGCAGGAACTCATGTAAACTTGCGTCCGAATGGTTTCTATTCTGAGAAAAAGATGCTTTTCTGGAAGTTTGGAGAGGATGCAAACGATGAAACAGGTAAAAAAGAATGGACTGGGGCAACCGGTGCAACCGTCCTCGCTCAGAATGGTAGTGAAAAAAACACCGTCACCATGGCCGAGTTCACAAACACAGCCGAAGGCAATGTGATTGCAATCGGTGACCCCGCTTTTGAATGGAACAAGGCAAGCGAAGAGGCTGAAACAACTGAAATCCAGAACCTTTACAAGCTTGCGAAGAATACGATTGATTATTTGATGCAGGAATAAAAGGTGAAAGCGATGAAACATTACAATTTGTCTGCTGCCAGAAAAACGTTGTGCATGGGAATCTTTCTGTGTACCGGCCTCATGGCCGGTGCGCAGGGAAACCTGCAGATTCGTCATCTGGCCAACGAGCAGAACATCCTCACATTGAAGGAGGAGAAGAAGTATTTGCTTCTCCCCGTACAGGACAATGCACCGGAAGGTAAGATTTACATTGTAGTCAATAACCTTCACACGGGTAGTGGAATTAATGTCCGTCTGGCGCGCGAGAAAGTGGATTATTATGTGCCGCTCGATTTGTCGGCATATAAAGGAAAAGAGTTTTCAATAGATGTACAGAATATGCCTGAAGGCTCGCTTTGCTGGAAGAAGATGAAACTGTCGGACACGTTCGATATGACGAACCGTGAGAAGTTCCGTCCGGTGTATCACCATACTCCGGCCTACGGTTGGATGAACGACCCGAACGGTATGTTCTACAAGGACGGCGTATGGCATCTGTACTTCCAACACAATCCATACGGCTCTACGTGGGGGAACATGACGTGGGGACACTCCACGAGTACCGACCTTGTGAACTGGAAGTTCGAAGGAACGCCTGTTGTGCCCGATGCATGGGGCTCCATATTCAGCGGCTCGGCGGTGATAGACGAGAATAATACGGCAGGATTCGGCAAAGGAGCAGTGGTGGCTTTCTACACTTCTGCCAAGCCGACACCCTGGGGTGATTGTCAGACGCAGAGCATGGCATACAGCACGGACAACGGAATGACCTTTACCAAATACGAGAACAATCCGGTAGTTACTTCCACAAAGCGTGACTTCCGCGACCCGAAAGTGTTCTGGTATGCACCCGGCAAGCATTGGGTGATGATTCTGGCCGGCGGTCAGGAGATGGATATTTATTCTTCGAAGAACCTGAAAGAGTGGAAGTATGAGAGCAGTTTCGGAGCGAAGCAAGGAGCGCACGGTGGAGTGTGGGAATGTCCTGACTTGGTGGAACTTCCTGTGGAAGGCACGAAGGAAAAGCGTTGGGTGCTTATCTGCAACATCAATCCGGGCGGGCCGTTCGGAGGGAATGCCGCACAGTACTTTGTAGGTACATTCAATGGCAAAAAGTTCGTGAATGAATCGCCCACACAGACCAAATGGATGGACTGGGGGAAAGACCACTACGCGACAGTTACTTTCAGCAATGCGCCTGACGGACGCTGCGTGGCTCTGGGATGGATGAGCAACTGGCAGTATCAGAATGTGCTTCCGACCATGCAGTTCCGTGGGGCGAATACGATTGCCCGTGACCTTACTCTTTATCGGCAAGATGGTGAACTGTGGTTGCGTTGTGCTCCTTCTGTCGAAATAGAACAGGCTAGAAAGGAAAAGGTCGATATAAAGCCGTTTAAAGTGAAGGATGCTTATGAGATAGCCAGTCTGTTGAAGGACAACGACGGAGCCTACGAAATAGAGATGACGATAAAGAACTCCGGTGCATCGAAAATCATGTTTGCCTTGTTGAATGAAAAAGATGAAAAAGTGAACATGTATTACGACATCATGCGCAAGCAGTTCGTGATGGACCGTAGTGAGAGTGGAAAAGTGGACTTCAGTGTGGACTTCCCTGCCGTGACGGTGGCTCCGGTGTTTGAAACTGACGACATTACCCTGCGTCTCTTTGTCGACCGTTCCAGCATTGAGGCTTTCGGTGAGAACGGCAAGTTTGTGATGACCAATCAGGTTTTTCCGTCCGAGCCATACAACAGGATGTCGTTTGTTTCTGACCGTGGCAATTTTACGGTGAAATCAATGACGGTCTATCGGATTAATTAAGAATGAAGAATTAATAATGAAAAATTAAGAATGAAGAATGATGAAAAATGAACAAAGAAGAATGAATAGAGGGGAGCGAAATGCTCCAGACCGTTATTAATTCTTCATTCTTAATTCAATAATTAACTATTAACTGAACAAAATGACTACTGAAAATAAAATGAAATATGCCAAGCTGGTTCCCGTAATGCTGTGCTTCTTTGCGATGGGTTTTGTTGACCTGGTGGGAATCGCTTCAAATTATGTGAAGGCGGATTTGGGATTAAGCGATTCGCAGGCCAATATCTTTCCTTCGCTGGTGTTCTTCTGGTTTTTGATTTTTTCTGTGCCTACGGGCATATTGATGAATCGTATCGGCCGAAAGAAGACGGTGCTGCTCAGTCTTGTGGTGACATTTGCTTCGCTTCTCATCCCGATGTTTGGCGACAGTTATGGAGTGATGCTTTGTTCGTTCTCTCTGCTTGGCATTGGAAACGCGTTGATGCAGACTTCGCTCAATCCGTTGTTGAGTAACATCATTCCGGGCGACCGTCTGGCCAGTACGCTGACTTTCGGTCAGTTTGTGAAGGCCATTGCTTCGTTCCTTGCTCCTTATATTGCGATGTGGGGGGCGGTGCAGAGCATTCCTACCTTCGGATTGGGCTGGCGTGTGCTGTTCCCCATTTATATGGTCATTGCGGTGTTTGCTATCTTTTTCCTTTCGGCTACGCCTATCGAAGAAGAGGAAGCGGACAGTGCATCGGGTTTTAAAGCCTGTTTAAAGTTGCTTGGAAAGCCGTTTATATTGCTTTCATTTCTCGGCATCATGTGTCATGTGGGAATTGATGTGGGTACGAACACTACCGCCCCGAAAATTCTGATGGAACGGGTGGGCATGAGTCTGACGGAAGCCGGATTCGCTACGAGCCTTTATTTCATTTTCCGTACGTTGGGATGTTTCTCCGGAGCTTTCATCTTGCGTGCCGTGTCTGCCCGGTTGTTTTTCCTGGTCAGCGTGTGCTGTATGTTGTTGGCTATGGCTGGGCTGTTTGCGTTCCATTCGCTTGCTGTTATATATATATGTATTGCTTTAATCGGATTCGGAAATTCGAATGTGTTTTCTATCGTGTTTTCGCAGGCCCTGCTCGCTCAGCCCGACAAGAAGAACGAAGTGTCCGGCCTGATGATTATGGGATTGTTTGGAGGTACGATATTCCCGTTGCTGATGGGATTCGCCAGCGATGCGGTAGGCCAGGACGGCGCGGTTGCCGTGATGACGGTCGGCGTGATTTATCTTTTGTTTTATACTTTGAAAATCAAACATTAACTTTATTGTCATGAATAACACTATTGTAGTTGGAATGGGTGAAGCGCTTTGGGATGTGCTTCCGGAAGGCAAGAAACTGGGCGGGGCTCCGGCTAATTTCGCTTATCATGTATCTCAGTTTGGTCTGGACAGCCGTGTGGTCAGTGCCGTGGGCGATGACAAACTGGGAGTTGAGATATTAGACAATTTCCGTGAAAAGCAACTGAACTGTATGATTGAGATTGTACCCTATCCTACTGGTACGGTGCAGGTGGAGCTGGATGCGGAAGGAATTCCTTGTTATGATATAAAGGAAGGTGTGGCGTGGGATAACATTCCTTATACCCCGGCACTGGAAGGGCTGGCCAGGCAGACCACAGCCGTTTGTTTTGGTTCACTGGCTCAGCGGAGCGTGGTTTCCAGAGAAACCATCAATCAATTCCTCGATGCCATGCCGAAGGAAGGCACGTTGAAAGTCTTTGACATTAACCTTCGTCAGGGATTTTATACCAAGGAAGTGCTCTGCAATTCTTTCCATAAATGTAATGTGCTGAAAATAAATGATGAAGAACTTGTCACTGTGAGCCGTATGTTCGGCTATCCGGGTATTGACCTGCAGGACAAGTGCTGGATTCTGCTGGCAAAATATAATTTGAAGATGTTGATTCTGACCTGTGGCGTGAACGGAAGTTATGTCTTTACTCCGGGTAATGTGTCATTCGTAGAGACTCCGAAAGTGAATGTAGCCGATACGGTGGGGGCGGGTGACTCTTTTACAGCTACTTTCGTGGCTTCTATTTTGAAGGGGAAGACGGTGCGTGAGGCACATGAACTGGCTGTGGAGGCTTCGGCGTTTGTATGCACCCAGAATGGAGCCATGCCGGAATTTCCGATGTGTTTGAAGGAAAAGATTTAGGGTTTACAGTTTATCTTGTGAAAAATCTCCGGAGGTATGTTTCTGTACTTCCGGAGATTTTATCTTCATCAGAATTTCCAGGTAACTACTATTTTCATACATTTGCAGAAATGGATATAAAGAATATGAAACGTTTAGTCTGTGCTTGGATAGGAGGCTTCTGCCTGCTGTTTTTGTCAGTGGCTTGTTCCCGAAAGGAAGCGGATTATACCATCGCCGTGTCACAATGCAGCGAAGATGACTGGCGTGCCCAGATGAATAAAGAAATTCTTCGGGAAGCCCTGTTCTATCCGGGAGTGAATATCGAGGTGTATCAGGCTCACGATGACAATGTCCGTCAGATTCAGGATATTGAGTCTTTGATTAAGAAAAAGGTTGACTTGCTGATTGTGGCCCCTAATGAGGCAGAGGCCATTACGCCGGTCATCGAGAAAGTGTACGACGCGGGCATTCCTGTCATTTTGGTTGACCGGAAAATCAACTCTGAAAAATATACGGCATACGTGGGAGCCGACAATTATGAGATTGGCCGTAGGGCAGGTGAATACATCGCAGACCGCCTGAAAGGGAAAGGGCGGGTGATAGAAATTGCCGGACTGAAAGGTTCTACTCCGGCGGTAGAGCGTCATCGGGGCATGGTGGAGGCTTTGAAAGCAGCTCCGGATGTGCAGGTAATAGCCTCTGTAGAAGCCGGATGGTTCCAGCAGAAGGCTGGGGAGGTGATGGATTCTTTGCTGGATGTGTATCCGCAAGTCGACCTGGTCTTTGCACAGAACGACCGGATGGCCATCGGGGCATACGAAAAGGCTCGCCAGAAGAAGCGTGCCGGACAGATAGCTTTTGTCGGGGTAGATGCGGTAACCGACGGGGTGGAAAGTGTGGCAGGAGGCAGGCTGGATGCTACTTTTATTTATCCTACAGGAGGAGATAAGGTAATGCAGGTAGCCATGGCTATATTACGGGGAGAGCCGTATCAAAGAGAGAATATCTTATCTACGGCACTGGTGAACCGTGCCAATGCCCGTGTGATGCAGATGCAGATGAAGCACATTCTGACACTTGACCAGAAGATTGAGTTGTTGAACCGGCAACTGGATGATTATTTCCTTCGCTATTCTGCACAGAAAATGTTTCTGTACGCTTGTGTCGTGATACTGGTTTTAGCAGGCTTTTTGTTTTTCTTTCTGGTGCGTGCATTCTGGGTGAAGAACCGGCTGAATACGGAACTTTCCAGCCAGAAACAGCAGCTGGAGCAGCAGCGCGACCAGTTGCAGGCGCAGCGTGACCAGCTGATTGTCTTGTCACGCCAGTTGGAGGAGGCCACACACGCCAAACTGGCTTTCTTTACCAGCGTGTCGCATGATTTCCGTACACCGTTGACACTGATTGCAGACCCTATCAACCAGTTGCTTGAGGAAAAGCATTTAGGTGAGAGGGAGCGGAATATGTTGGAGATTGTGCGGAAAAACGTCGCAGTCTTATTGAGATTGATTACTCAGATTCTGGATTTCCAGAAATATGAACATGGCAAACTGGCTTTGCGGCTTTCTGAATTTAATGCGCTGGAATGTATAAAGGATTGGACAGAGGCATTCCATACTTTGGCGTTCCGGAAACATATTCAGTTTGAAGTGAAGGCGGAAGGAGATGTGGCGCAGTATGTGATGGTGGCCGATGCGGAAAAGATAGAGCGCATTACCTACAACTTATTGTCCAATGCCTTTAAATTTACTCTGGAAAAAGGGGAGATAAAGGTGGTGCTTTCACGGATAGAGCAAAACAATCAGGCTTGCATCTGTATGGAGGTCAGAGATACGGGTATAGGCATGTCGGAAGAACATATACATCATGTATTTGAGCACTTCTATCAGATAGATGTGCAGCATACGGGCTCCGGACTGGGACTGGCTCTGGTGGAAGCTTTTGTGAATTTGCATCGGGGTACGGTGCAGGTGGAAAGTGGAAAAGGGAAGGGGACATGTTTCCGGGTGATACTTCCCATGAAACAGGAAGGTGAAGTAAAGGGGCTGACAGAGAAGAATGAAGCCTTGGAAATCTTACAGGAGGGAGCCGTACTGGATGCCGGACAAGAAACCTTGCATCAATGGACAGAAAATACGGGTGTGGAAGAATCTGCCGACAAGGAGATGGTGCTGGTCATTGATGACAATCAGGATGTGCGTGATTATGTGAAAATGCTGTTGCAAGATAAATATGTCGTGGTTGAGGCGGTCAACGGGCTGGAGGGTGTGAAGCAAGCCATGAAGTATGTGCCAGACGTGGTGGTGTGCGATGTCATGATGCCTGTCATGGACGGTATCGCATGCTGCAAGCGGTTGAAGAGTGAATTGCAGACCTCGCATATCCCTGTGCTGATGCTTACGGCATACGCCATGGATGAGCAGCGGATTCAGGGCTATGATTCGGGAGCAGATGCATATCTTACCAAACCTTTCAATGCGAAACTCTTGATGACACGTATCCGCAATTTGATAGACAACCGGAAACGGTTGAAATCGTTGGCAGAAGATGTGACGGGAGGCGGCAAACAGTCGTTGGGTGAAGTGGATAAGGGATTTGTGGAAAAACTGAAGACATTGATAGACGAGAAGATGGGCGACTCCGAATTGAGCGTGGAAGATTTGGGAGCCGAGCTGGGATTGGGGCGTGTGCAGCTGTATCGTAAAACAAAGTCTCTGACCGGATATGCTCCGAATGAATTGTTACGCATTGCCCGGTTGAAAAAGGCCGCCTCTTTGCTGGCATCCTCTGAAAAGACGGTGGCCGAAATCACCTACGAAGTGGGATTCAGTTCTCCGTCTTACTTCACCCGGTGTTATAAAGACTATTTTGGAGAAAGCCCCAGTGAATTCCTGAAAAGGCGGGATGGGAAAAATTGAGAAGGGAGAGAGATTTTTTCTTACTAACAGAAATAGTTGTATATTTGGGCACTTTTTTGAATAGCTGGTTATGAAACGTATTTTGATATTGATATTCGTGTTGTATGTATGTGGTGCTGCAGGGCGTGCGCAGGATTTGAAAACGCTTTTTGTGGCATTGCCAGATTCCTTGTCACCGCTTTTGACGGAGGTAAACCGGGCCGACTTCGGTGATTTTCTGGAAAGTGGGATGAAGGCAGAGGTGAAGAACCGTTTTGGGAATATGTCGGAAATGACTAAACTGACTTCAGATTATTTGTTCCTGAAAACGACTTCGGCCAGCACCTTGGAACTGAAGCTGCTTCCGCTGAATGACTCCGTGAAAGTGATTTGTGCCGTTTCAACCTATTCGGCTCCGGCTGCTGACAGTCAGATTACTTTTTATGATACGAACTGGCATGAATTGCCGCTTTCCGATTTTTTACAGCTTCCGCAAGAAGATGAATTTTATTTGACTCCGGCTTCGACAGCCCAGGCTGACTCCTTGAAGAACCTTCGTGCCTATGCCGACATGTACTTGTGGAAGGCTGAATTGTCGTCTGACAAACCGGTGCTCAAGTTCACTTATACTACGCCCGACTATCTGGACAAGGAAACCGCAAAAGATTTAAAGCCTTATTTGAAATCGCAACCCGTTTGTCTGGAGTGGAAAGAGGGAAAATTTGTGGCTCGGGAAGATTGGAATCCTTCGTTAAAGTGATTTTGTTTAATTCTTTGTATTGCTGAATGTTATGTTGTAAAACATTTATTCTATGTTTTGCGTATAAAAATACATGAAAAATCGTTAATCCCTCAGCCGGATATACCGAATTTTTTTTATCTTTGGAACGCTATTTGTAAAGCAGTCAAGCATATCTGCATGAAATGAAGGCAGAAGTGCACTCTGAAAGTGATTTGTTTTAAACCAGTAATGGTATTCTGAATAAGGGTCGGGCTGGAAAAAGGCCATCCGACGGATACTAGCTGAAAAATATAAGGTATAATGATTTTAAAGTGTATTAGAACAGTAGCAATGGCGGCTCTGGCCATGGTCAGTATCAATGTTTCAGGACAAGATCTTCTGGCTCGTCAGGCGCCGATTGACAGAAAATTAAAAGCAGTGGATTCATTAGCCCTGATTCGCCAGATTAAGGCAGAACAGGCAGTATATCCCGCTTACAGTCTTTATCCAAACTGGAACAATGATCGCGTTCATGCTTACGGTGGTAATGTACAGGTTCCAGATAGTTTCCGAATCGATCTGACAGGCTTCTGCATGCCGACAACTCATACAAAAATTACTTCTAAATGTGGTCCGCGCTGGCGGCGTATGCACAACGGATTGGACATTAAGGTCTATATCGGCGATACCATCCGTGCTGCTTTCGACGGGCGTGTGCGCATGGTGAAATATGAACGTAGAGGTTATGGCAAATATGTAGTAATTCGTCATGACAATGGTTTGGAAACCATTTACGGACACTTGTCTAAGCAGATTGTAGCTGAAGATGAATATGTAAAGGCGGGTGACCCGATTGGTTTGGGAGGAAATACCGGACGTTCTACCGGTTCTCACCTTCATTTTGAAACTCGTTTCTTAGGTGAGGTGATAAATCCAGAATTTATGTTTGATTTCCCGAACCAGGATATCGTTTCAGACAGCTATTTGTTTGTGCGTGGTGCCAACCGTTATGCATATCAGCGTACTCGTGCATTGGCTGCTGTAAAATCAGGAAAATCCGGTGCGGCAGAGGCGGAAAAATCAGCTATCCGCTATCATAAAATCCGTAAGGGTGATACATTGGGACGTATCTCTCGTTTGTATCACGTATCCATCGACCGCTTGTGTCAGATTAATGGTATAAAACGTACTACAACGTTGCGTATCGGACAAGTCTTGAGATGTTCTTAATCTGGGAAACAAATTTATTGAAATAAAAGGAAATGCCATTTCATACAGTTCTGTCAGGACTGTATGAAATGGCATTTTTATTTCCATTATTTTTGTGTGCTCTCTGAAAAAACAGTAACTTTGCCACATATTCGAGCATAAAAGATGGAAGAAACCAAGAAACAATTTGAGCATGTAATTGCAGTATGCCGTGATTTGTTTGCTAAAAAGTTGCATGATTACGGAGCTGCCTGGCGCATCATGCGTCCGTCTTCCGTGACAGACCAGATTTATATTAAGGCAAACCGTATTCGCAGTATCGAAGTGAAGGGCGTGTCCTTGATAGATGAAGGCATTCGTCCGGAGTTTATTGCAATTGTCAATTATGGTATTATCGGGCTTATTCAGCTGGAACTGGGCTATGCTGAGAAGGAAGATATAACTGAAGAGCGTGCGCTGGAATTATATGATACCTATGCCGACAAGGCGCTGAAACTGATGCTGGCGAAGAATCATGACTATGATGAGGCTTGGCGTAGCATGCGCATCACTTCCTATACAGATTTGATTTTGATGAAGATTTATCGGACCAAGCAAATCGAATCTTTGAAAGGAGACACCTTGGTTTCAGAAGGTGTAGACGCCAATTATATGGATATGATTAATTATGCCGTTTTCGGATTGATTAAGCTGGAATTTGGAGAATAAGTTTCTACATAAAGCAACTGTGATCTGGAGTAACGTCTGCCGTTTTTTACTGGCTGTCGTTTTTTTGTTCTCCGGATTTGTTAAGGCCAATGACCCTTTGGGCACGGTCTATAAGGTACAGGATTACCTGGAAGCATGGGGGCTGCAGAGCCTGAGCGCAGGATATGTGCCTTATCTGGCAGCTATGCTCTGTGCCTTGTTTGAGTTTATTCTTGGCATTTATCTGTTCTTCGGTATTCGTCGGAGGGTAGCTCCTTTGCTGGCTTTGTTGATGATGGCGTTTATGACACCGTTGACATTGTGGCTGGCCATAGCCAATCCGATTTCCGATTGTGGATGTTTTGGTGATGCGGTTGTGCTGACCAACTGGGAGACTTTCTTCAAGAACATCGTGTTGCTTATTGCGGCTATTTCCGTGTTTAAGTGGCGTCGGCATATCTTTAATCTGGTCACCACGAAGGTGGACTGGCTGATTTCGCTTTACAGTATTCTGTTCATCATCTTCTTCATGTTGTTCTGCCTGCGCTACCTGCCTGTGTTCGATTTTCGTCCTTATCATGTAGGAGCAGACATCATAAAAGGCATGACAATTCCTGAAGGTGAGAAGCCTACCGAGTATGAAACGATTTTTATTTATTCGAAAGACGGTAAAGAACAGGAATTTACGATTGATAATTTCCCGACAGATTCCACGTGGACCTTTGTCGATTCGAAGACGCGGGTGAAGGAGAAGGGCTATGAACCTCCTATTCACGACTTCTCGATTACTTCACTGGAAACGGGAGAGGATTTGACCGATGACATACTTCATAGCGACCAGTACACGTTTTTACTGGTGGCACCATGGTTGAAGCAGGCAGACGATAGTGGTATGGATTTGATCAATGAAGTGTATGATTACAGCGTGGAACACGGGTATCGTTTCCTTTGTCTGACAGCTTCTTCGGAGCAGGATATCATAGACTGGCAGGAAAATACAGGAGCGGAATATCCGTTTGCGTTGATGGATGAGATTACGCTGAAAACGATGATTCGTTCCAATCCGGGATTGATGCTGCTGAAAAAAGGAGTCGTGCTGCGTAAATGGAGTGTTTCCAATCTGCCAGATGAATACCAGTTGAATGCACCGCTGGAGAAACTTCCATTCAGTACATGGAATCCGAAAACCAATGTGCATAAGGTGGTAGAAGTGACCGGCTGGTTCCTGGGGCCTTTGCTGCTGCTGACCGTGATCGACCTGATATGGTTGCGCATAAAAAGCCGCAAAAAGAAAAAAGAGGAAGAGAATAAAAAAGAAACATTATAACTAACCCTTTAAAATTTAAACAAAATGAGAAAAAACATTGTAGCAGGTAACTGGAAAATGAACAAGAACCTGCAGGAAGGTATTGCATTGGCAAAAGAATTGAACGAAGCATTGACAGCAGACAAACCAAACTGCGATGTAATCATCTGTACTCCTTTCATTCACTTGGCTTCTGTAACTCCTCTGGTGGACAGCTCTATCATTGGTGTAGGTGCTGAAAACTGCGCTGACAAAGTCTCTGGTGCTTATACAGGTGAAGTTTCTGCAGAAATGGTTGCATCTACAGGTGCTCAGTATGTAATCTTGGGTCACTCTGAACGTCGTGCTTACTATCACGAAACAGTTGAAATCCTGGAAGAAAAAGTTAAACTGGCTTTGGCTAACAACTTGAAACCTATCTTCTGTATCGGTGAAGTATTGGAAGAACGTGAAGCTAACAAACAGAATGAAGTAGTAGAAGCTCAGCTGGCTTCTGTATTCTCTTTGTCTGCTGAAGATTTCGGTAAAGTAATCTTGGCTTACGAACCGGTTTGGGCTATCGGTACAGGTAAGACTGCTACTCCGGAACAGGCTCAGGAAATCCACGCTCACATCCGTTCTTTGGTTGCTGCTAAATACGGTCAGGAAGTAGCTGAAAATACTTCTATCCTGTACGGTGGAAGCTGCAAGCCTTCTAACGCAAAAGAATTGTTCGCTAATCCTGATGTAGACGGTGGTCTGATTGGTGGTGCTGCTTTGAAAGTTGCAGACTTCAAGGGTATCATCGACGCTTTTAAATAATTCTTTTTTGAATTAGTCAGGAGCGACTTATGAGCACAGAGATGATGTGAGGACGTAGCACCGTCGTATGGTCTCTGTGCTCAATTGACTTTTGTTTTCTATGTCTATCTAAAAATCCGCTTATGCTGAAATATCTTTTATTTGTAGTTTCTGTTTTGTGTGTCGGCGGGGCTTATGCCCAGCAGAACATTATCGAAAGCCTGCAGACCCGTCGGGCGGGAGAAGGTGTAGTGACTATCCACCAGGATGCACAGATTACCTCTTTGATAGGGAAACGTTATGTGCGTTCTACCAGTTCGGAGCCGGTAAAGACATTAAAAGCTCGTGGATTTCGCGTACAGGTATACGCTGGGAATAATTCCCGTCAGGCGCGTAGTGAAGCGAATAGGGTAGCAACGAAAGTGAAAGAAGAATTTCCGGAACTTCCGGTTTATACTTATTTTCAGCCTCCTCGCTGGCTGTGCCGGGTAGGAGACTTTAAAAGTATTGAAGAAGCACATGTAACCATGCGTAAATTGAAAGCTACAGGAGTTTTTAAGGAAGTGTCTATTGTGCGTGAACAGATTAATATACCTATAGAATAATGATGACAGATACAAATTCGATAAACTGGCCGCAAGAGAAGGTTGAGAAACTGGTCGGGCATTACAAGGAAATCCTTTCTTTGCTGGGTGAAGATCCTGAAAGAGAAGGACTGTTGAAAACCCCTGAGCGTGTAGCAAAAGCCATGCTGACGCTGACTCGCGGATATGAAATGGATCCGAGAGAAGTGCTGAATGCCGCAAAATTCAAGGAACCTTACAGCCAGATGGTGATTGTGAAGGACATTGATTTCTTTTCCATGTGCGAGCATCACATGCTGCCGTTCTACGGAAAGGCCCATGTGGCATATATTCCTAACGGATACATTACGGGGCTGAGTAAGATTGCTCGTGTGGTAGATATTTTTTCTCACCGTTTGCAGGTGCAGGAACGCATGACGCTTCAAATAAAGGAGTGTATCCAAGAAACACTGAATCCATTAGGCGTAATGGTGGTAGTAGACGCCAAACACATGTGTATGCAGATGAGAGGCGTGGAAAAGCAGAATTCTGTAACGACTACCTCTGACTTTACAGGCGCATTCAATCAGGCCAAGACGCGCGAAGAGTTCATGAACCTGATTCGTGCAAAATATTAATATGAAAGAGACTATTTCCCCTTTTATCGTAAGTGGAGAGGGGAAATAGCTAACGTAAAATGACGCGGTCGCCTGCTTTTTGTGCCATTGGAATCTGAATTTTTTGCAACTCTTTGTAATGTTGCATGATTTCCTGACATTTCTCCGGATTGTTATAGATGTCCGGATTGGCTAAAGCCTGCAGGGTATGCTTCATTTCTTCTTCTACAATCGATAGCTTGAAATCAATTAACAACCTGGGAACTAACTCATAAAGTCTTTCTTCATCGGTGATGATTGCCTGTCCTTTGGAGTGGTACTTGCTTAGCTGATAGCGGTCGCTGGCCAGTTCTGCGGCCTGTTTACTGATTTCCGGATCAGGATGAGTCAGGAAATAGCGCTCAGACACAAAGCCTTCGTCATGCAGATGATTCTCTGCTTCTTTTAGGATGCGGCGGTCTAAAGGATAGTGAAACTGTAGTTCATCCTCCTTCAAGCTGGAAGAAATACATTCTATGACAGTGAGCGGTTGCTCTTCTCCGTTTTCATCCTCAAAATAACACATCACTTTCTCCCCATAGCGGACAATCATTTGCAGGAGGAGCTGTTCCTTCTTGTAGAACAGTTTCTGTTCGTTCCCTTCCAATGGGATATACGAAAGGTAATTGTCCGTAGGAACAGGAGTGCTTGCGGGTTGTCCGGCTGGCTGTTCAGCAGTTGGAGGTATATACTCTGCTGCTGTTTCCAGAGGAGCAGGAGGAAGCTGAGTCTCATCCGGTATAGGAATCTCTGTCGGCTGTGCCTCCGGGTAAGTAGTCGGAGGAGCAGGTTGAGCATCCTGGGTGGCCTGTCGTTGCTTCCGTTGGATTTCCTTGTATTTATTTTCCTGTGCCTGCTCTATCAGTTTGTTTACCGCTTCTATCAGGATTTTCTCTTCCATTTGCAGAAGCTGGCTGCACTCGCGTGTATATACGGAGCGGACAATCGAGTCAGGTATCACAGAGATACTTTTTACGATACTGGAAATCAGGCTGGCACGTTTGATCGGGTCTTTTCCTGCTTCTTCCATCAGCAGGTTCGTCTTGAAACGGATGAAGTCCACTTCGTGCTCATTGATGTAGGTCTGATAGTCGGTGGCATTATGCTTGCGGGCAAAGCTGTCGGGGTCGTCTCCATCGGGGAGCAGACATACCTTGATGTTCATGCCTTCTTCCAGCAGCATGTCAATACCGCGTATGCTGGCCTTGATTCCGGCTCCGTCACCGTCATACAATACCGTGATGTTATTGGTAAAGCGATGAATCAGTCGTATCTGGTCGGAGGTCAATGCCGTACCCGAAGAAGCCACCACGTTTTCAATTCCACTCTGGTGCATGGAAATGACATCGGTATAGCCTTCAACCAAGAAGCAGCGGTCCTGGCGTACAATGGCCTGCTTGGCAAAATAAATGCCATAGAGTTCCCGGCTTTTGTGATATATCTCCGATTCCGGAGAATTGACATACTTCATCTGCACGTTCTTGGTGGCAGCGCTCAATACACGTCCGCCAAAAGCTACTACTTTTCCCGATAAGGTATGTACGGGGAAAATGACACGCCCCCAGAAACGGTCGCGAAGTGAACCGTCGTCCTTTCTATAGCACAAGCCGGTTTTTACCAGAAACTCTTCTTGATAGCCTTTCTGTTTGGCTGTACGTGCCAGTGCATCGTGACTGTCTGTGCTGTATCCTAACTGGAACTTTTTGATAATGTCATCACGGAATCCTCGGCTGCGTAAGTAGGTCATACCGATACGCTGTCCGTCGATGTGATTATAAAGTATGTCTTGAAAATATTCGGATGCAAACTGATTGACTACAAACAAGCTTTCACGCAGACTATGTGCTTGTTTTTCTTCGTCGGTGAGTTCCCGTTCCTTTACTTCGATGTGATATTTGTTAGCCAGCCACTTCAGTGCCTCGTAGTAAGAAAGCTGTTCGTGCTCCATGATGAAGTGCACCACATTCCCTCCCTTACCGCAACTGAAACATTTGCATAATCCTTTGCTGGGAGATACACTGAAAGAAGGGGTCTTTTCATTGTGGAACGGGCATAGTCCGATGTAGTTCACTCCCCGGCGGCGGAGTGTGACAAACTCGGATACCACATCTACTATTTGTGCAGCATCCAGTATTCGGTCTATGGTAGCTTGGTCAATCATTTCGAAGGGCGAAAATAATAAAAATAAGTAGAATGTGCAACGGCTTTCGTGTTAGAACATGAACGCGATGGAAGCTCCGAAAGTAAAATTATGCATAGGCGTTCTTTTACTATACGAACGGACTTCCCGGTTACCGTCTTCGTCTGCCCAGGAGTTCTTCAGGTCGTATGTCAGTCGGGGGGAGGCAAAGTCATAGTCGCAATAGAGACGCAGGGCCGCATTTTCTTTGTAGCGGTAGGCGAGAGAAAGTCCGGTTCCTAATTTGAAAGTAGAACTTTTACGAATGTGAAGAAATTCCTCATCAATGAAAGTACTCTGTAGCATTTCCTGAATGCTGAGACCTTCCTGCTGGATATAGTAATCTACGTCGGCTTTATAGAATTGGTCGTAAGCTTCCTGGCTCACTTTCTGGCGGTCGAAAATGGCTGGATTAATCCGTGAAATAGAGTTTAAGGTAAAGTTTGCATTAGTGCGTCGTCCGGCTAACAGTTTGCTTCCTATCAGGAAGCGATTGCTGAGCGGATAAGAAAAGTAAAGCCCTAAATCGATGTCGCACATGCCTAAATGGTCAGATTCCAGTCCGTCCAGCAGGTACATGTTGACAGGGGCTCCTTCCTTCAGGTCATTGTCCAGGTCAAAATGCTTTTTGTTCTCTTCGGGAATGTCGGCGATAACAGGTACGGTAGCTACTCTCAGGCGCCCTCCCAAACCGATGTACGCATTGAAAAAGTAGGCTCCTTCTGCGCTGACGACGGTCGATGTGCCCGTACGCAGGCGCATACCCAAAGGAGTTCCTTCTTCTGTGTCATATAGTTCGGCAGTACGCAGGGTAGAAGGTCCTGTGGCAAATCCCATGTTGAGGCTCAGGAATGAAGGTGTATCGTAGCGGTTGAAGTGGGTTGTTAACTGGCTGCTGGTGGTATTCTTACGAAAAATCAGATCGGAAAAGAAATAGCCTAAGTCCGTTGAAATCATGCCAATCCCAGCTCCTACCAGCACATCGCCAATCCAGTGACGGTTGTTCAGCTGGCGTGTGATACCGGTTATTCCCGCTAAGGTATATCCTCCGATGCTGTACCACGGGCTGAGCATGCCGTATTCTTTATGCAGGATTGTGGCGCACATAAAAGCGGTGGCTGTATGTCCGGAAGGAAATGAATTGTTTGATGAATTGTCCGGACGCATTTCTTTGGTCGTATATTTCAAGGTGTTGACAAAGCCGGCCATCAAGGCTGCTGAGAAAACATTGCTGACTGTGAGTTCCTTCCATGAACTGCGGCTTTCTACTCCAGCTAATTTCATGCCCCATGTAGTAACTAACGGGACATATTGTGTATAATTGTCATATTCGTGGTGAAAGGTCGGCTGGAAGCGATTGCGCAGTGTACGGAAATCCTGGTTTTGTTTTTTGACGATTAATCCGGAAACGAT
This sequence comes from Phocaeicola plebeius, assembly GCF_003437535.1. Taxonomy (GTDB): domain Bacteria; phylum Bacteroidota; class Bacteroidia; order Bacteroidales; family Bacteroidaceae; genus Phocaeicola; species Phocaeicola plebeius_A. The sequence continues at coordinate 1,819 of NZ_QSQT01000027.1, read as the reverse complement.
AAAAGGAATTCCCATGTACGAAAAATTTTGCTGGAAAAGTTCCTTTGTTTTCTTTTGTTTCGCAGGAAGAGCCGATGAGGTGAGAGAAGACGTAGAGTCTTGCATCAAAAAATAACTGCTCGCGGGAGTATGTGCACACAGCGAGTGACAGGTCAGTGCTGAAATAAAGAAAAATAATAAAGTGCATATTCTCATTGCTGCCCGTAGTTTTAGAAATACATGGTAAAGAGAGCGGCAAAGGTAGTGCTTTTAAGAGAGCGACTGAAAGTTTTCAGATGTACATTAGGAAAGTATAAATACGTAAAAATGAGATGTTTATAATTTTATATGATGTACAACGACATTGGGGAAGGGCATAAAAAAAGGAGACCGATGATTCAGTCTCCTTTTATATTAATGGAAAATCCGATTATTTAATGTTCGGGTTCAGCTTGTTCCATTCAGCTACTGGAGGAAGAACGCCCATAGCGATTACTTCGTCACGCAGTGCGCACAAGTGTTCGTAGCTCTTATCCAAAGCAGCTTGTTCTTCTGCAGTACCGTTCAAAGCAGCGCAGTGGCAACCGTCAGCAGTGATAGAAGTTTCCCAAGCCATCATGATGTGGTCGTACTTTTCGTTAGAAACGTAAGTACCAGCCGGCCAGCGGAATGCTTTACCACCCATAGCAGCACCAATCATTTCGATAGAAACGTATGACGGGCTCTGGAATGAAGAACGGCCACGCAAGTTGATGATGTTAGCACCACCCTTAGTTACTTTCTGCTGGATTTCAGCCCACTGTTCTTTTGTCAAAGCGTCAGTACCGATGATGTCTGTCAAAGCTTTACCGTTTACTTTAGCAGTAGAAGCAAATACAGCCATCTGTTCGCCGTGACCACCGTAAGTACGGCAGTTTTCAACTGCGTCCATAGAAACGCCGAAGTGTTTAGCCAATTCGCTGCGCAGACGAGTAGAGTCAAGAGCAGCCAAAGTAGTTACCTGACCCGGTTTCAAACCAGAGTACAACAGTGTAATCAAACCTGTGATGTCAGCAGGGTTGAAGATAACTACGATGTGTTTTACATCCGGACAGTACTGTTTTACGTTCTTACCGAATTCTTCTGCGATAGCTGCGTTACCTTTCAACAGGTCTTCACGAGTCATACCAGCTTTACGAGCAGCACCACCTGAGTTTACGATATATTTAGCACCAGTCAGCGCTTCTTTGATATCTGAAGTGAAAGTGATGTTCACACCTTCGAAACCGCAGTGGAACAATTCTTCAGCAACACCTTCCAAACCTGGAGCGTACGGGTCGTACAAGCAGATGTTAGGAGTTAAGCCCATCATGATAGCAGTCTGAGCCATGTTAGAACCGATCATACCGGCAGCACCAACAATGGTAAGTTTTTCGTTTGTTACAAATTCCATAATTCTTATGTATTTAAGTTATGTATAAAAGTGTATAGTCAGTCTTTGTTTTTTCTTCAATGCAAAGATAGGAAAGTTATCAGTGAAAAACGAATCTTTACACTGGTAAATATAGGATGAAAAAAGATGATTTTCGGCAATTACGGAAAAATTTCACTATTTTTAGATGTCATATCCCAATTTTGCAAAGAGTAGGTTACATTTCTTTGTTTGCATTTTGTCACTTTAAATTCTTTTCCCTATCACCTTATTTATATAGGATATAAAGACACCCTTTTTTCTCTCTTCAGCAAGTTTTTTTTCCTTCCTTGGAAAACGTACTTGCGTTCAATTCAAAACGCACTTGCGTTTAAGATCAAACTGTAGTGTACTAAATAAGTTGACACAATTTATTTAGTAACATGCGTA
>NZ_QSQT01000026.1 GCF_003437535.1 Phocaeicola plebeius | reverse complement strand
AAATTTATGCCTAAACAATAAATCCCTCAGGTTTTTACGTTGACCCGGTATTACGTTGACCCCCAAGAAATTTTGCATTGAGCCAGATTATCTCCGAACCCAACACAAAAAAAGACATCTAAGATGTTACTCTTAAATGTCTTCTTTGTAGCGGGACCCGGGATTGAACCGGGGACCTCATGATTATGAATCATGCGCTCTAACCAGCTGAGCTATCCCGCCATTTTCATTAAAAAAACCGCCAGGCGTGGAAGCCACCCAACGGCTAAATCATTCTTTGTAGCGGGACCCGGGATTGAACCGGGGACCTCATGATTATGAATCATGCGCTCTAACCAGCTGAGCTATCCCGCCATCATTTCGTGATTGCGGGTGCAAAGATAGAGCAAGTTTTTGAATTACGCAAATTTATCCTCTCTTTTTTACTCTTTTTTCTAAGAAATTCCCGACAATTCCTTCTCCAGCATAACAATAACTACCTGAAATACAAGCATATTATTTATTTGAAAAAATAATATCAAATAGTTTTTGCCAACAGTCTTTCCGCCTCACAAGTTCTTAAAAGCGAAGAAAAAAGCTGAAAAAAAACTCTTCAATCATTATGGAGTAAACAAAAAAATACTTTAATTTGCCGCCGTTGCTAAAAAATACAAATAAAAACACAAGAAACATCATGAAAAGAAAAACACAAATCGAATATCCGCTCAATCCGTCTTCAAGCGTCATTATATGGAATGCCATCAGCAGTACGGCTGGTTTGGAGCGCTGGTTTGCCGACCGCGTAACCAAAGAAGGAAAAACCTACACTTTTCGCTGGGGAAAAACAGAAACACGTCAAGCTATTGTGGTAAACAGCCGACCTGAATTTTTTATCCGCTTCCACTGGCTGGACGATGAAGAAGCCAAAAGCTATTTTGAACTGAAAATCCATTACAATGAATTGACAACTGACCACACACTGGAAGTTACAGATTTTGCAGAACCGGGAGAAGAAGAGGATGTACGCAACCTTTGGGATTCACAAATCGAAACCTTAAAGAGAGTTTTCGGAGTATAAATCTATAAAATATACAAAACTTTATTTTGCTGTCCGTTTTTTGTGCTACTTTTGCATACTGATAATATAAGACAGGAATGCTACGCATAAAAAAACTTGATATATTCGTTTTAAAGAGTTTTCTGCTGCTCTTTTCCGGGACATTCTTTATCTGCCTTTTCATTTTCATGATGCAGTTTCTATGGAGATATGTCGATGAATTGGTCGGAAAAGGTTTGGAAATCAATGTTCTTGCCCAGTTTTTCTTTTTATCGGCACTGACATTGATTCCGTTGTCTCTTCCGCTGGCCATTCTGCTGGCCGCTCTGATGACTTTCGGTAACTTTGGAGAACGCTACGAACTTCTGTCCATGAAGGCAGCAGGAATTCCTTTGTTTCGCATTATTCGTCCGGTTGTATTGTTTTGCATGTTTTTAGGTGTCATGTCATTCTTCTTTCAGAATGTCATCGGCCCCAAGGCACAGAAAGAGCTTTGGACACTGCTGGTATCCATGAAGCAAAAATCGCCGGAAGTGGATATTCCGGAAGGGGTGTTTTACAGTGATATTGAGGGATACAACATCTACGTAAAGAAAAAAGACCGTGATACAGGCATTCTGAAAGACATTCTAATTTACAACTTCTCTGACGGATTTGAAAACGCCCATATCATCTGGGCAGAAGAAGGTAAGCTGGAACTGACAGCAGACAAAAAACATTTGTATCTGCACTTGTACAACGGAGAGCAATTTGAGAATCTGAAATCACAGTCCGTCATTTCCCGCAACGTTCCCTACCGCCGAGAAACGTTCAAGGAAAAGCATACCCTGATTGCTTTTGATACGAACTTTGAAATGGTGGACGGTAACTTCCTGAACCAGCGTTCGGACATCAAGAACATGAACGAAATTTCCCTGGCTATCGACTCACTCAACATGTATGCCGACAGTGTGGGACGCGCCATGTATTCGGATGCCATGAAAACGACTTACCGGAAGCCTGTTCTTTCCAAAACAGACTCTACAAAAATGGAGAAAGAACATCTTGCCGTTATCAATACAGACAGTATTCTGAACGGTATGACTTCTGCCCAAAAGCTGAAAACGCTGAATACAACAGAAATGCGACTTTCTTCGCTCATGTCGGACTGGAACATGAAGAGTTATATGACCCGAGATGCTGACAGCAACATCCGTCGTCATCAGTCGGACTGGCATAAAAAGATAACTCTTTCACTGGCTTGTATCATTTTCTTCTTTATCGGAGCCCCCTTGGGAGCCATCATCCGTAAAGGAGGACTGGGTATGCCAGTCGTCATTTCCGTGTTGATTTTCGTGCTTTACTACATTATCGACTCCGGAGCTACGCGTGTGGCCAAAAGTGGAGAGATGAACATCGTGTTAGGTACATGGATGAGTACCATCATACTGGCTCCGTTAGGCGGTTTCCTTACTTACAAATCAAACAAAGACTCTGTGGTTTTTAACATCGACGTGTATGTAAACTTCTTCCGCAAGCTGTTCGGAATAAGAGTATCACGCCACGTTTTCAAGAAAGAAGTTATTATCCACACACCAGACTATACTCGCATCTGTCAGGATTTGGACAAACTTTGTCTGGAATGTGAAACTTACGGAGAAAATCATAAGTTATTAGGACCACCGAATTATTATCAGGTGTTTACCAACAACAAGCATGATGATGCCATCAAGGAAATCAGTCTGCAAATGGAAGGACTCGTAGAAGAAATGTCCAATACGAAGGACGGAGTATTGCTGAATTTATTGAACAATTATCCGTTCTTATCTGTAAAAGCTCACAAGAGCGTATCAGACAACCGCTGGCTGAATCTACTGATTGGAATCATTGTTCCGGCCGGACTGCTTATCTGGCTGAACATCTGGCGCTATCGCGTGCGCCTGGACAAAGATTTGAAAACCATTGTCAAGAATAACCGCGACATACAAGAAAGAATCAAAACAACATTCTAAAACTATCAATATCATTATGGAGAAAATCAAACTGAATACAATTGAAGAGGCAATCGAAGATTTCCGCAAAGGAGAATTCGTCATCATCGTAGACGACGAAGACCGCGAGAATGAAGGCGACCTGGTAGTGGCTGCAGGACTGATTACCCCGGAAAAAGTAAATTTCATGCTGAAACATGCAAGAGGTGTACTTTGCGCCCCTATCACTATATCACGTTGCGAGGAACTGGATTTACCACATCAGGTATCCAACAATACGTCTGTATTAGGAACTCCGTTTACCGTTACCATCGATAAACTGGAGGGATGTACTACAGGTGTATCGGCTGCCGACCGTGCTGCTACAATCCGTGCCTTGGCTGATCCGACTTCCAAACCGGAAACATTCGGTCGCCCGGGACATGTCAACCCCTTGTATGCACAAGAAAAAGGTGTATTACGCCGCGCCGGACATACAGAAGCCTGCGTAGACATGGCACGCCTGGCCGGTTTATATCCTGCTGCTGCCCTGATGGAGGTTATGAATGAAGACGGCACCATGGCCCGTCTGCCGGAACTGAAGAAGATGGCCGACGAATACGGTTTCAAACTGATTTCCATTGCCGACCTTATTGCTTACCGTCTAAAACAGGAATCACTGGTAGAAAAAGGAGTGGAAGTAGACATGCCTACCGAACACGGTCATTTCCGTCTGATTCCGTTCCGTCAGAAAAGCAACGGTCTGGAACATGTAGCTTTAATTAAAGGTACATTCTCGGAAGACGAACCAGTACTGGTACGTGTACATTCTTCATGTGCTACCGGCGACATCTTCGGCTCTATGCGCTGTGATTGCGGCGACCAGTTGCACAAAGCCATGGAACAGATTGAAAAAGAAGGAAAGGGAGCCATTATTTACCTGAACCAGGAAGGACGTGGCATCGGACTCATGGAAAAAATGAAAGCCTACAAGTTGCAGGAAGAAGGAATGGATACGGTAGACGCCAACATCTGCCTGGGCCATCAGGCCGACGAACGCGACTACGGAGTAGGTGCTCAGATTCTGCGTGAAATCGGTATCCACAAAATGCGCCTGCTGACCAACAACCCAGTGAAACGCGTGGGACTGGAAGCTTACGGACTGGAGATTGTAGAAAACGTACCTATCGAAGTCACTCCCAACCCATACAACGAGCGTTACCTGCACACCAAAAAAGAAAGAATGGGACATACCCTACATTTCAATAAATAAATAATTAAGAAGAATTATGGAAACAAATAATTTAGTAAAAAGCTATGCCAGCAAGGCAGCCCAGACTGCTTTGTTCCGCAGCGTATATCTGTGGATGACACTGGCACTTGTCATCACGGGCTTTGTAGCCATGTACATAGCCAAGTCGTACACCCTGATTGAAACCATCATGCAGAACTCCATCATGTTCTGGGGATTACTGATTGCTGAAGTAGGACTTGTGATGTATCTTTCTGCCCGTATACACAAAATCAGTTTCACCACGGCTACCCTTCTGTTCATCGCCTATTCGGTATTGAACGGTGTTACCATGTCCGTATTGTTCCTGATTTATACGTTAAGTTCCATCGCTACCACTTTCTTCGTGACAGCCGGTACATTCGGAGTAACCGCCCTCTACGGGTACATCACCAAGAAAGACCTTACCCGTATCGGCAGTCTCTGCCTGATGGGAGTCATCGGACTGATTATCGCTTCGCTGGTCAATATGTTCCTGCACAACTCGATGATGGACATGATTATTTCCTATATCGGCGTACTGCTCTTTGTGGGGCTGACGGCCTACGACTCACAAAAAATCAAGCAACTCCTGTCGCACGATGACATTGAAGTCAACGAAACCACACAGAAGATTGCCCTGATGGGAGCCTTGACACTGTATCTTGACTTTATCAACCTGTTCATTTACCTTCTCCGGATACTTGGAGACAGAAAATAAACCTTTTTAGAAGCTAATTTCTTTTATATGTGGAAGAAATTAGCTTCTTTTGCAAAAAAATTCCAATTTTAATAACACAATAACATGAACCAACTTTCAGATCGTTTGAATAGCCTGTCGCCTTCAGCTACATTGGCTATGTCACAGAAAAGTAGTGAACTTAAAGCTCAGGGGGTTGACGTAATCAATCTGAGCGTGGGAGAACCGGATTTCAATACACCGGATCACATTAAGGAAGCCGCTAAAAAAGCTATTGACGAAAACTACTCTCGTTATTCTCCAGTTGCCGGATACCCGGCTTTGCGCAATGCCATCGTGGCAAAATTGAAAAATGAAAACGGTCTGGAATATACAGCCGCTCAAATCAGCTGTGCAAACGGTGCCAAGCAGTCTGTCTGCAACACCATCATGGCTTTAATTAACAAAGGTGACGAAGTAATCGTTCCGGCTCCTTACTGGGTGAGCTATCCGGAAATGGTGAAACTGGCAGAAGGTACTCCTGTCATTGTACGTGCCGGTATTGAACAGGATTTCAAGATTACTCCTGCTCAGCTGAAAGCAGCCATCACTCCGAACACTCGTGCCCTAATTCTTTGCTCTCCGTCTAACCCGACTGGTTCAGTATACACCAAAGAAGAATTACAGGGACTGGCTGAAGTATTGGCTAAACACGAACGCGTAATCGTTATCGCTGATGAAATTTACGAACACATCAACTACATTGGCAGGCACCAGAGCATTGCTCAGTTTGCAGAAATCAAAGACCGCGTAGTGATTGTAAACGGTGTGTCTAAAGCATACGCCATGACCGGATGGAGAATCGGTTTCATAGCCGGACCGGAATGGATTGTAAAAGGTGTAAACAAACTGCAGGGACAATATACTTCAGGTCCATGCTCTGTATCACAGAAAGCTGCTGAAGCAGCTTACACTGGTACTCAAGCTCCGGTAGAAGAAATGCGTAAGGCATTCGAACGCCGCCGCGACCTGATTGTGAAACTGGCAAAAGAAATTCCGGGATTCGAAGTAAACTTCCCGCAGGGAGCTTTCTACCTCTTCCCGAAATGTGATTCTTTCTTCGGCAAGAAAGACGGCGACCGCATAATCAATAATGCAGACGATCTGGCTATGTACTTGTTGGAAGTAGGTCACGTGGCTTGCGTAGGCGGAACTTCTTTCGGTGCGCCTGAATGCATCCGTATGAGCTATGCTACTTCTGACGAAAACATCGTAGAAGCTATGCGTCGTATCAAGGAAACATTGGCTCGCTTGAAATAATAAGCTACAAATTACATACAGACAAAGCAGTCTCGGATAACTCTGAGGCTGCTTTTTTTATGTCCTTCCAATCACTTTAGCATTTTCCACAAAACGCAAGGACGTTTTCAATTAAACGCAAGTACATTTCATGTCAAACGCCTTTGCGTTTTAATCAAAACGTACTTGCATTTCAGTTCAAACACAAGTGTGTTTTTCCAAGCCTCCTCAAGAACAAAAAAATAAGGGAATTCTCCAAAAAGAATTCCCTTATTGTGTGTCATACAGACGATTCGATTATCCCAAGTGAATTGCTTCAGAAGGACAAACGTCAGCACAAGTTCCACATTCTGTGCAAGCGTCCGGATTGATTGAATATTTATCACCTTCTGAGATTGCTCCAACCGGGCATTCATCGATACAAGTACCGCAAGCGATACAATCGTCACTAATTACGTAAGCCATTGTAGTAAAAAAGTTAAGTTATTATTAGTCCTAAATTGATAGTGCAAAGTTAATCTTTTTCCAATCAGTTGTCACATCCACTTTGCATTTTCTACCCAATTTATATCATGTCTAAATAGTATCAATGCAAAATGGACTGATACATCACCTGCTGCATTCGCGTACGTATGTTATAACGAACCAGGTTATTCTGTTCATAGACAGAAGGATAGGTTCGGTTGCTCAAAAACACAAAAATCAACTCGTTATCCGGGTCTATCCACACGCAAGTTCCCGTGAAACCTGTATGTCCAAACACCGAAGCTGGCGCTTCTGGACTACAAGGACTGTTGTCCGTATGTTCCGTATCGGGTTTATCAAAACCTAAGCCCCGCCGACTGTCACGCGACTTCAATGTAGTGAAAAGCTCACAAGTTGCCCGGCTAAGGTATCTCCGGTCACCGCAGATTCCTTTGTCCAGCCACATCTGTGCTATTCTTGCCACATCCTGCGTAGTAGAAAACAAACCGGCATTTCCGGATACGCCACCCATGAAAGCGGCCGCCTCATCCTGCACAAATCCCTGCAATTTGCCCCCACGGAGGAAATCAGTCTCTACAGAAGGTACAATCTGCTCCTTCGGGAATTTACGTAAGGGCAAAAAGGCTGTATGACGCAGTCCCATCGGGGCATAGAATACGCTATCCAAATACATATCCATTGGCATACCCGCTATCTTTTCCACCATTTCTTTCAGCAGCATAAAGTTCAGGCAACTGTAACGATAGGACTTCCCCTTCAAAGGAAGTTTTACAATCTGCTCCACTATATTCTTACTGAAATCACTTCTCAAGAACAAACTGTCTGCTACCTGAAGCGGATATTCAGCAGAAGGAACATGCGATACCCACTCCGGATTATAACGGAAATCATTGCAGGCATACACATTCTCGGCCAGTTTCAACGTGTGATTTTTATCGGGCTTCTTACGGAACAGCCCTCCTTTGCAGGACTTCATATCCACAGCTTCCTCATAGAAAGGCCAGTAGGCAGGTAACCCGGATTCATGGAAAAGTAAATCCTGGACCGTAATACGCGCCTTATCCGTTTTTTTCAGTATAGGCACATAATCTGCTACCCAGTCGGTCAGTCCGAATTTTCCCTCATCATAAAGCTTCATCACTGCCAGCAGCGTAGCCGTGACTTTCGTCAAAGAGGCCAGGTCATACAAGCTATTTTCCTTGACCTGTTCCTTACCCTCATAGGTATAACTACCGAAACACTTGTTGTAGACCGGAAGACCTTCCCGCAAGATCATTACATGACATCCTGGATAAGCCTTCAGCCGGATACCTTCTTCTGCAATACTGTCTATCTGCGACAATATCGAAGCGTTCATCCCCACATCCTCCGGACTATATTGACGAGGAGTTTCGGGGTCGACAGTCAGTCCATCCCCAGCCTTAAACAGTCCCGACAACGGAATAGACAAACGTCCGTCAGCATACGCATTGTCTAAGAACAAATCGGCCACATGACGCTGCACAAACTTCTCATCAGAATGTGCCAGTATTACAGTAGAAGCATGACGAACCACTTCCGGAATCTTTTCCAGCATCTTCATATCGCCAAAGCAAATCAAAGCCAAAGGCTTGTCTTTGGCCAGCTTTTCCAGCAAAGCTGCATACGGTTCCACCTTATCGGTATGTAAGGCCACCAATACTCGCTGTGTCGGGCGCAAACGTGCCTCCACGGCATCCAATGAATCTACATTCGCATGCAGCCAGCCAACCGGAAAAGTCTGCTTCAACTGATGATAAAACGGATAAGCTTCCGACAAGGAAGGAGAGACACTCAACAGCACCGTACCCGATACAGATAAATCAAGCGGAACCAATGACGAAGAATCCTTCAGTACCGTCACTGCCGCTTTTGACAATTCCTGCTGAAGCGACAGAAGCTCCGGCGTTACCAGTTTTTCTGCAAGTCCTTCTTCTTCCACTTTTTTCCAGGAAGAAAGTCCCAGCGCATATTTAAATGATAGTACTTTCCGGCATTTCCGGTCAATATCAGTTTCCGACAGACGACCTTTTTTAAGCGCCGACATCACACCGTCAATTTCTTTTTTCAAATTACGGGGAGATAAAACCACATCGTTTCCTGCTATCAAGGCACGGGCACACACATCATCATGCCCGGCAATGCCTTTCATCTCCAGAGCATCCGTCACCACCAGTCCATGAAAGCGCAATTCATCAATCAGCGTACGCATAATTACTTCCTGCGAAATGGAAGCAGGTCCTTCACCTAAACTCGGAGCATGCAAATGACCTACCATCACACCGCCAATTCCCGCCTCAACGGCTTTCTTAAAAGGATACAACTCGATACTATCCAGACGAGCGCGATCAAAGTTTAATTCAGGCAACGCATTGTGTGAATCAATTTCTGTATCTCCATGCCCGGGAAAATGCTTACACACCGCCATTACGCCATTGTCCTCCAATCCTTTTACATAAGCTGCCACTTTTTCGGCCACCCTCTTCGGGTCACTGCCAAAAGAGCGGAAATTGATTACCGGATTATTGGGATTGTTATCCACATCGGCTACCGGTGCAAAATTAATCTGCACACCTATCAGACGACACTGGCGAGCCACTTCTTTACCATATTCATAAAGCAGTGAATCATTCTGTATACATCCTAACACACGATTGTAGGGAAAAGAAGGGGTATCTTTCAAGCGCATTCCCAATCCCCACTCACCATCAAAAGTCACCATCAAAGGCACCGACGCATGAGCCTGGGCATAGTTGGTCATCTGCACCTGCTTCCGAAGTTCTCCACCGGTAAATAACAGCCCTCCTACTCCATAATCATCGACCATCTTTCGCAAAACATTCTTGCTGTATTGGTTTGTCACCGGCTGGAGAGTATAAATGAACAACTGACCCACTTTCTGTTTCAGCGTCATTTTCTCCATCTGCCCGTCTACCCATTTCCGGCAGGCTTCCGTGTCGTGTACCCGGCTCAAGAGCGCAGGTTCTTGTGCAAAGAGACTAGTCGAGGCCAGACAAACACACAATATACACCACAAAATCCGTCTTTTCATTCTATCCTATCTGTTTAATTTTTCTGCATCTTGACAACCATACGCCCGACAAATGCCGCACTTTTTCCCATCTGCTGCACAGGCACCTCTATTCCGTCAAGATTCTTATAAAACTCTGGAACTTCAAAGAAGGAATGAGAATGTCCGCCTAATACAATGTCAATGTTACGGGTATTCTCTATCAGTTCTATATCCGAATAAGGTTCACCTTTCCATCCCAAATGCGACAGGCAAATCACCAAGTCACAATGTTCCTGGTTCTTCAGCAAGTCGGCTACACGCTGGCCTTCAGACACAGGGTCTTCAAATTTTACATTCCCGTAATTGGCATGCGCCACCAGACCGTCAAGTTCCGGTCCCAGTCCAAACACACCAATACGTATTCCATCGCGTTCAATGACGGTATACTCCTTTACCAAACCTTCCAGCACGGTACCTGTCACGTCATAATTGGCACATACAATCGGGAAGTTGGCCATCTTGAACAAGCGGGCCATATTGTCCAGGCCAAAATCGAACTCATGATTTCCAATCGTACCTGCATCATACCCCATCTCATTCATCATCTTGATTTCCACCTCTCCTTTAAACAAATTATAATAGGGACTTCCTTGAGAAAAATCCCCGGAATCGAACAGCAACATATCTTTGTGCTCACGACGCTGTTCTTTCACAAAAGCCGCCCGGCGCAACACACCCGCCTTTCCGGCCAGTACCGTATCAGGGAAATAAGAGGCAAAGGGTTCGATACGACTATGCATGTCGTTCGTATGAAATATATACAATTCTTTTACCGACTGCGCGGCCATCACACTCACCAGCAGGCACGCCAGACATAAACAATATATCTTTTTCATCTCTTTTCTATTTTTCAATTGGACGCACTTACTTTTATTCTTCCTTCTACCTGCGAAGTTACAAATTGTCCTTTCTGCTCACACTGCTTTACATAGTCAAGCAACAAATTACGCAACAACGCATCTTTCGGGAATATTTTGGAAGAAGCCCGACGGAACGCTTCCATCTTATCATTTCCCTCGGCCAGATAATCTATGGTAGCTACCGTATAGGTTTTCTTTGCATCAATCTGCTGGCCATTCACCTTTGCTTCCAAGAGGTTTCCCTCTCCATCTATTTTTAAAGCGGCGCCACTAATTCCCTCGCCATGTACAGAAGCTATTTGTCCGAACAACTCCTTCAATGTGGCCCCGTCCATTGTCAGCACACACAAGGCATTCTCAAACGGAGCAATCTCATACACCGTTCCAAAGGTAATTTCACCTTCAGGCATTGCATTCCGGATACCCCCCATATTCATGACAGCTACATCAGCCGGCTTACCAATCGCCCGCACTGCTGCCTGACGAAGTACATCGGCCATCAGATTAGACAGCGGAGACTCCGGACGGTATGCAGTCAGGTTCTTTGCCGAATGTCCGATAATCGGCGACATAATACTATCTACTTTCTGCTGATAAGGTTTCAAGATATTCAACGCTTCGGCATCCGGTTTACGGTCGTACACATCAGTAATGGCCACCCTTCCGCCTTCCACACCTGCCAGCGAATAACCTGAGCTACAGCTGGCCAGCAGCCACCCGGCCAACACACCGGCAACTGCACTTTTTACAAGTCTAACATTGAGATAATTCATAAAACAAGGTTTATTTGCAGTCAAAAATACGGAAAAAAGGAACATGCTCAAAAGAATGATAAAAGCTATCCAAAAGACTTCTCATTTTTTAATAAAATAGGTAGAAAACATTTGGCTAGCTCGCAGAAAAACACTAACTTTGCCCCGCTTTCGCGCAATCGCTGTCAAAGAAGAGTTACTTGATATGTTGCGTTGTAACGATCAAACAATTTAATTTATTACAAAACATGGATTTAATTAAAATTGCAGAAGAAGCATTTGCTACTGGCAAACAGCATCCTTCATTCAAAGCTGGTGACACAATCACAGTAGCATACCGTATCGTTGAAGGTAGCAAGGAACGTGTACAGTTGTATCGCGGTGTTGTTATCAAAATTTCAGGTCACGGTGAAAAGAAACGTTTCACTGTACGTAAAATGTCAGGAACAGTGGGTGTTGAACGTATCTTCCCATTGGAATCTCCGGCTATTGACAGCATCACTGTCAACAAAGTTGGTAAAGTTCGTCGCGCTAAATTGTACTACTTGCGTGCACTTACCGGTAAGAAAGCCAGAATTCAGGAAAAACGTGCAAACGTGTAATTCAGTATTCCCTGAAAAAGACAAAATAAAAGGAGACACCATTGGGTGTCTCCTTTTATTTTGTGGATACGTTAAATATCATCTGCAAACCGGACTAACAAAATCACGCTAAAAGTCCTGTAATCCTCTGTATAGAAAAATTTCTTATACACTACACTGGTAGGTTATTTCTATTGAAATACTCCCTTCAAATCATTGTACTCAAAGGTTAATCACCCATTTAGAAATACGGTCTTCTGATTTGAAATCATTCCCTCTATCCCATAATACAACAAAAAAGGCCGCCTCATAAGAGACAGCCTTTTTTCATATTTATAAAACTATTACTGACGCTGAGTAGCTGAATAGTTAATCTTCAGTGCGTATGCCTGACGAAGAGCCTGTTTTACTTCTGTTACGATACCCATCTTGGTTTTTGCATCCACCTTCAGGGAAACAGTCATAAACGGTTTGTCTTCCTCTTTCATGTTTTCACGTTCCTGATAGATGTAGTCCTGAACTTCTGAAGATTCAGAGAATTTATCGTTCAACTGAATACGGTCGGTAGTACCCATCTTTTTCTGGAACTCCGGCATCGGTTTACCGATGTAGATGAAAGACACCAAAGATTTCTTTTCCAATTTTTCCAACTCTGTAGCCTGAGGAACCTTGAACTGAACCTTCAATGTAACTTCACGCATGGTTGTTACAATCATGAAGAAGAACAACATGGTAAAGATAAGGTCAGGCAAAGAAGAGGTATTCAACTCCGGCATGCCACGCTTACCAGTCTTATTAAATTTTCCCATGATTATTTTCCTCCATATTTTTTAGGTTCTGCTTCAGAAATCTTCTGCGGATAATAGTCTGTGATAGCTTTCTGTTCATCTTCAGAACATTCAGCGAATGCTTTGCCGAACTGAGACTGAGCCAATTCGTTACGCAACTCATTGTAAGCTGCTACCAATTCGTTCTGAACCTGAATATAAGCATCGTAGCTAGTACCCACGTCATTCTGTACAGAGATTACATGCTTTTCTGTAATCATTACGTCACCGAAGAACGGAAGATGTTTTGCATGCTTTTCAGGCAAGTTCTCATCGTTATTCGGATTGGCAATGAATTCTTTTGCCTTTTGTCTCAACTGTCTGATATCAGACCATTCTCCACCAACCATCAACTGGTCGTCTTTGTTCAAACGAACCTGAAGAACGTTTCTTTCCTTTACAATAATATCATCTTTCTGCTCCTTGTTTTCAGGCGGAGGCGGTAAACGTCTTGCCAGACCTCGGTCAGTATCCATTGATGTTGTAATAAGGAAGAAAATAAGCAACATGAAGGCAATATCGGCCGTAGAGGTTGCATTAATCTGCGGCACATCTCTTTTCTTTTTTGCCATTTTACTTACTTTATTAAATTATTAAACTCAATGAATGATATTATCTCTGTTTGAAAATACCTGTCAGGTTCAGCAATGTACCAATTGCTGCAACAACAAGCAATGCATAAGTTGAATACAGGAACATATCTGTAACTTTCAACATTGTTGCATTTTCGTAAGCAGTACCACCACCCAACAATACAGGTACGTTAGAACCGATATTATATGTTATAATTAATAATACGACCAAAAGGATCAGACCAAACAAAGACTTGATAGCGCCTTTCGGATTATCTTTCAATGCAGCACCAAACTGAAGTACTGCTGCAATAACTGTAACAGCGACACAGACAGCAAACATACCGTACATCAGGTACATCAGGGCTGGAGTATTAGCCGGTTCAACCAAACCAGCTGCATTTGTTTCGCTGTATCCTACTCCGTAGAACATGCCCAGCACTACCAAAATCAGTGCGATGCATACATAGAATACGTAGTATGATACTTTGTATGATAATTTAGCCATTGTTCTTATTATTTTTTGTATTTCAAGTTGTACTTCATGATCATATCAAGCAATGTGATAGAAGAATCTTCCATCTGGCTTGTGATAGCTTCAATCTTAGACAAGATGTAGTTATAGAATACCTGAAGAATCAAAGCAACAATCAAACCGAAGATAGTAGTAATCAAGGCAACTTTCATACCACCTGCTACAACTGTCGGAGAAATATCACCAGCCTGCTGGATTTGGTCGAACGCCATAACCATACCGATTACAGTACCCAAGAATCCCAAAGACGGAGCCATAGCGATGAACAATGTAATCCAAGAGCATCCTTTTTCAAGGTAACCAGCCTGAACACCACCGTAAGAAACAACTGAACGTTCAACTACGTCCAAACCTTCGTCGATTCTCATCAAGCCCTGATAGCAGATAGAAGCAACAGGACCACGAGTGTTACGGCAGATTGTCTTAGCACCTTCTACATCACCTTTTTCCAAAGCAGCTTCAATTTTAGCCATCATTTTCTTCACGTCAACTTCAGCCAAGCTCAAGTAAATAATACGTTCAATACAGAAAGCCAAACCAAGTACCAATGCGATAGCAACCAAAGACATGAAGCCTGCGTCACCTTCGATAAACTTAGTCTTTAATTCTTTGTGCAAACCACCTTCTTCAACAACTGCAGGTGCTGCTGCTTCATCAGCTGCTGCTACTTGTTCTGTCTGAGCCGGAGCTGCTGTAGCTGTAGAATCCTGAGCCATAGCTGTCTGAGTCATTCCAAATGAGAGGACTCCCATCACTGCAAGAATTGCAAATAACTTTTTCATTGTGTGTCTAATTTTTAAGATTAATTAATTAATTAATAGTTTGTTAATTGTTTTTCTCTTTTTTCGCGGAGAGAACGGGATTCGAACCCGTGATACGCTTTTGGCGTATACACGCTTTCCAGGCGTGCCTCTTCAACCACTCGAGCACCTCTCCTTTTTAATCAGCCGGAGCCTCATTTCAGCCATTTTTGTACCCCGCGCTGATTTCAGTCACAAATGTATTCTTTTTTTTCGTCTTACATAACATCAAGCCTGCAAAAGTTTACTTTTGAAGTCGAAATTAATAAACTTTAAAAACTTTTCTCCGCATTTGTGAAGACTTTTAAAGCATTTTCCGTGGTCCGGGAGGCGATTTCCGACAAAGGTACTCCATAGATTACCGAAAGACATTCTGCCACCTTCACCAGATTTGCACTTTCATTCCGTTTGCCACGATAAGGCACAGGAGCCAAATAAGGTGAGTCGGTTTCGAGCACGACGCGCTTCAAAGGCACATTCTTCAACACTTCGGGAAGGGTACTTTTTTTGAAAGTAACCACTCCGTTTATACCTAACATAAAAGATTCGTATTCCAACAGCCGTTCTGCATCTTCACTAGTGCCCGTGAAACTGTGGAAGATTCCCCGCAAGGCTGTATGCTTGTAACCCGACAAAACCTCCAGCAGTTCCGGATAAGCTTCCCGGCAATGTATAATAAGAGGCAGATCGTATTCCAGTGCCCACTTCACCTGTTCTTCAAAGACAATCATCTGCTCCTCACGGAAGGTCTTGTCCCAATACAAGTCAACACCCACCTCACCGATACCATAAAAGCAATGAGAAGAAGAAGTCAGATACCCTTTCACTTTTTCCAGACGTTCCTTCCAACCGGCATCTACCGATGTGGGATGAAAACCAATCATCGGGTAGCAGCAATCGTGCGCCTCACACAGTTTAAGCATAGCCTCGACCGTCGTATCATCAATGTTAGGCATAAGCAAGCGGGTCACTCCTGCCTCGACTGCACGAATCACCGCCAGTTCACGGTCGGCATCAAACTCTTCAGTATAAAGATGGGTATGAGTATCAATCAGGGCGTTCATATCTTTACAATTTACGGTCCATTAAATGACAAACAAACTTCTTCAGTTCTTCTTTAAGAGAGGATTCCACGTTTACTTTATCCAGCAACTCCAGTCCTTCCTTATAATAGGCATCAATGCGAGCCTGACAAAGTTCAGGAACTCCTACCTTATTATATAGAGCTGTAACCGACTGGATTTTTTCTTCAGCCACGTAGTCCGTAGCACGAAGCCAGTTCAGTAACGTTTCCTTATCTTCTCCTTCAGCCAGGCTCAAGGCGGTAATCAGCATAAAGGTCTTCTTATTGCAAAGAATATCTCCTCCAATCTTCTTTCCAAAGACAGCCGGATCACCATACACATCCAGGTAATCATCCTGCAACTGGAAAGCCAGTCCCATCTTAATGCCAAAATCATAGAGCAACTGCGCATCCTTTTCGGGAGCACCTCCCAAGATGGCACCAATTTTCAAGGCTGCCGCAAGCAACACGGAAGTCTTCAGACGAATCATTTCGATATACTCGTCGACCGTCACATCCAGACGATGCTCGAACTCCATGTCCCACTGCTGTCCTTCGCATACCTCAAGGGCGGTACGGCCAAACACTTCCATCACGCGTTCCACACATTCAAGCGGACATTTCTTCATCATAAACTGATAGGCAAGAATCAGCATGGCGTCTCCCGAAAGAATCGCCGTATTCTCATCCCATTTTTTATGTACCGTAGGCTTGTTGCGGCGCATATCCGCCTTATCCATCAGGTCATCGTGCAGCAAAGTAAAGTTATGATAGGTTTCAATGCCTGCTGCCTGTGAAAAGATACGGGTCACATCTTCCTTATATAAATTATAAGCCAATAGCATCAGCACCGGGCGCAAACGCTTTCCGCCCAACCCCAATACATACTCAATCGGATCATAAAGTCCCATCGGCTCCCGCATATAAGAAAGGTTTCCGATATATTCGTGAATCTGCTGTAACAATTGTTCGCCTGTCTGTTGTTTCATGGAAATGTAATTTAAGATAAGAGAAAAAAGAAAGGCTGCAAAAATGCAGCCTTCACTTTATTATAACGGTCAATAGATTACTGCAACTTAAAGGTTACAGGCACGGTATATTTTACACGTACAGCTTTACCACGCTGCTTACCTGGTTTCCATTTCGGCATCATCTTGATCACACGGAGTGCTTCCTTATCCAAGTACGGGTCTACACTACGCATAACCACCGGGTCAACGATAGAACCATCCTGATTTACGACGAACTGGATGATTACACGTCCCTGTACACCGTTTTCCTGTGCGATAGTCGGATACTTGATGTTCTTACCGATAAACTTCAAACATTCAGCCATACCACCCGGGAATTCCGGCATTTCTTCTACCACCTGGAAAATCTGCTGTTCTTCCGGTTCTTCTTCTTCCACTTCAACCGGTACATACTTGATTTCCACAGCCTGGTTGTTTTCTTCACTTGACTGGATAGTAGATTCTTCTACGTTTGCATCATTTTCTGCAATCTGAAGAACTTCTTCTACTTTCGGAGCTTCAGGAGGAGGAGGTGCCTGCTTCTGTTCTTCCTGTTGTTCAGTGATAGGAATCATTTCCTCTTCAAAGATTGGTTCGGTGATACCTGTATCGGCAGTGACCTGCTTGTCACGTTCTGTCCATTCGAACGCTACAAACATCGCTGCCAAGATCAGTACGAAACCTACCAATAACCACGTGGTCTTTTTGCCCTCGAGGTCCGCTTTCGGCGATTTCTTGACTTCCATAAATGTGTTTATTAAAGGTTAATACTCTATACGTGGCAAAGGTAGCATAATTCCCCGAAACTCCGACACCCCAACATGAAAATAATGTAAAACAATGCATATTTTTTATTCCGCACTGGAAATAATCAGCATATCGCCTTACGTGCTCTATGTTTCCCTGTGCGGAAACGTAGGGTTCACGCAGGGAAAACCTACGTTTCCGCCATGAAAAACATAGGTTTTCCGGAAAGGAAACGTAAAAAACACAAACAGGTATCTGAATCATTGCTACAACGTTTTTTCATCTCTGAAGTCCCAAACGAATTTCTACCTTATATTATAAGGAAGAGACGCCAAAAACTTTATCCAAAACATCCGATATACAAAGGATTTACACTATCTTTGTCAATGCGAAATCTATTTTATCGAAGCCGAAACATGAAAAAAATTATTATTGCCATCGACGGATTCTCTTCCTGCGGGAAAAGTACCATGGCTAAAGACTTAGCCAAAGAAATCGGATACATCTATATAGACAGCGGCGCCATGTACCGGGCCGTTACATTGTATTGTCTGGAAAACGGATTGTTCAATACCGACGGAAGCATTCAGGAAGAAGCGCTCCGCCAGCAGATGAGACAAATCCAGATTTCCTTCCAGCTCAACCCGGAAACCCAGCGCCCCATGACCTTCCTCAACGGGAAGAACGTGGAAGAACGTATCCGCACCATGGAAGTCTCCTCACATGTCAGTCCGGTGGCAGCACTCGACTTTGTGCGCAAGGCCTTAGTTCAGCAACAGCAGGAAATGGGCAAGGAAAAAGGAATCGTGATGGACGGAAGAGACATCGGAACAGCCGTATTCCCGAATGCGGAACTGAAGATTTTCGTGACAGCCTCTGCCGAGATCCGTGCACAGCGCCGTTACGAGGAACTGAAAGCCAAAGGTCAGGATGCTTCGTTCGAAGAAATTCTTCACAACGTAGAAGAACGCGACCGCATCGACCAGAACCGGGCAGTAAGTCCCCTGCGCAAGGCTGACGACGCGATTTTACTGGACAACAGTCACCTGACCATTGCCGAACAAAAACAATGGCTGAAAGAACAATTTGAAAAAGCTGCACATGCATCACATTGAAATAGATAAGGACTCAGGATTCTGCTTTGGAGTGACGACCGCCATCTCAAAAGCAGAAGAAGAACTGGCAAAGGGCGCACCTCTGTATTGCCTGGGGGATATTGTACACAACGGGCAGGAGTGTGAGCGACTGAAGGAAATGGGATTGATTACCATCAACCACGAAGATTTTGCCCGACTGAAGAATGTAAAAGTCTTGTTGAGAGCACATGGAGAGCCTCCTGAGACTTATGAACTAGCCCGGAAAAACCACATCGAAATCATCGATGCCACCTGTCCGGTAGTGCTGCGCCTGCAAAAAAGAATCAAGCAGGAGTATGACACCACTCCCCACGACAAAGACAGACAGATTGTTATTTACGGGAAAAACGGCCATGCCGAAGTGTTGGGACTGGTGGGCCAGACCGAAGGCAAAGCCATCGTCATCGAGAAGCTGGAAGAAGTCAGCAAACTGGACATGAACAAAGACATCCGCCTGTATTCGCAGACAACCAAGTCGCTCGACGAATTCCGCCAGATAGTGTCCTACATCGAGACCCACATTTCACCGGAAGCCTCCTTCCAGTACTTCGATACCATCTGCCGTCAGGTAGCCAACCGCATGCCGCATATCCGGGAATTTGCCGCCAGTCACGACCTGGTTTTCTTCGTTTGCGGACATAAAAGTTCCAACGGGAAAATCCTCTTTCAGGAATGTAAAAAGGTCAATCCCAACTCTTACCAGATAGACAAACCGGAGGAAATTGACAAGGCCTTATTGTCACATGCACATTCCATTGGAATCTGTGGAGCCACCTCTACCCCTAAATGGTTGATGGAAGCGTGTAAAAAAGTTATAATGGACGAATAATAAAGAAGAAAATCAGTTACAATATAAATTCATATTTGTACTTTTGCTTCATAAAAATCAAACTAACAACTAACAATTATGGGAACTATTAAATGTATTGGTATTCTTACATCCGGAGGAGATGCTCCCGGCATGAACGCCGCAATCCGTGCAGTCACCCGCTCTGCCATCTACAACGGATTACAAGTTAAAGGTATCTACCGTGGGTATAAAGGATTGATTACAGGAGAAATCAAGGAATTCAAGACTGAAAACGTCAGCAATATCATACAATTAGGAGGTACCATCCTGAAAACAGCTCGCTGCCAGGAGTTCCGTACACCGGAAGGCCGTCAGGTAGCTTATGAAACTATGAAACGCGAAGGTATCGATGCACTGGTAGTCATTGGTGGTGACGGTTCGTTGACCGGTGCCCGCCTGCTGGCTCAGGAATTTGATGTACCTTGTATCGGATTGCCCGGTACCATCGACAACGACTTGTATGGTACGGACACAACCATCGGATATGACACTGCCCTGAACACAATTTTGGATGCAGTAGATAAAATACGTGATACCGCTACTTCACACGAACGTTTGTTCTTTGTGGAAGTAATGGGACGCGACGCCGGCTTCCTGGCATTGAACGGTGCCATTGCTGCGGGTGCCGAAGCTGCCATCATTCCGGAATTCAATACGGAAGTAGACCAGTTGGAAGAGTTCATCAACAACGGTTTCCGCAAATCAAAGAGCAGCTCTATCGTGCTGGTAGCTGAAAGTGAAATCACCGGTGGAGCCATGCACTATGCAGAACGTGTAAAGAACGAATATCCGCAGTACGACGTACGTGTGACTATTTTAGGACACTTGCAGCGTGGTGGACGCCCGACCGCACACGACCGTATCATTGCCAGCCGTATGGGAGTAGCCAGCATCCAGGCCCTGATGGAAGGTCAGCGCAACGTCATGATTGGTATCGAAAACGACCAGATTGTGTACGTTCCGTTTGCCAAGGCTATCAAGAACGACAAGCCTATCGACCGCGAACTGGTTAGCGTATTGAACGAATTGTCAATCTAACAAAACAATTCCATATAAAGAATCCCCCTTCAAAAAGCATTTAAACGTCTTTTGAAGGGGGATTTTTGTATACTGTATTTTCTTCTTTTATTTTCTCCGGCGATTTCTGCGGTGCGTACGTGCATGACGTTTATAACGTATCCAGCGGCGGCGAATCTGCCAGGCGCTCAGTCCTACTACCACCAAAAGAATCAGAATCACAATCCCGCTATTCAGGTTGTCGCCTTTTACACGCGACCAGATTTCCAATACATCTACCGTCTTGTCTCCAAAGTCACGTATCATGGCACAACGGGCTATCACAGACTTATCGGGATACTGTGTGTTACGCAGCTTCACCTTCTGTGCCTCCGGACCGAAGAAATAGCTGGCATCGACTTCCTTATCCAGGGTAGAATCAATACAAGCTTCCAGAATTTCCGGGGCAGCAATGGCACTCACATACCCGTTCTCTTCCATGTTACGCAAAGCGATGTCCGGCCTACAAAGGAAGTTGATAAAATAGCTGGCTGCCTTAGGATTCTTGGCATACTTAGGAATTACCCATCCGTCGTACCACACATTGCTACCTTCTTCCGGAATGGTATAGGCAAGGTCCACTCCTACCGTTGCCGCTTCTTCCATAGCCCACTGTGCGTCTCCGCTCCAGGTCATGTTCATCCAGGCCTTGCCTTTGGTCATCATTTCCTTACCAAAGTCTGCTTCCCATCCGGCCACATTCGGCTTCAACAGTTTCAGATATTTTCCCACCGAGTCCATGGAAGCCGGTGAATAGTCGTTCATCAGGTCAGCCACACTGCGGGTACTGTCTTTCAAATCCTCACGATGCGCATACAGCAAAGCCATACCGTACGAATCGCGATAGGCATCCTTCATCAGAATCTTGCCGGAAAAACGTTTCTCCCACAGGCACCCCCATGACTTCAGGTCTTTTTCGGAAACAAACTGCTTGTTATACAGCAGGCCGGCCGTACCCCACATATAGCACACGGCATAACGGCTGGCCGGCAGATCGCCCTTCACCGTCAGTTTATCTATCTGCTGACGGATATAGGGCGCCACTCCGTTCATGTAATTGGGTGAATGAGCAAAAGCCGTATCAATAGGCTGCAACAAGCCTTTGTGCAGCATTCGTTCGATGATATACTCGGAAGGACACACCACATCAAAGTCTTCATGCCCTTTCTCAATTTTTGTCAGCATGATTTCGTTGATGTCAAATGTCTGATACACGATGCGGATATCTTCTCCCGTCTTTTCCTTATAATATTCCTGAAAATCTTCCAGTACGCCTTCACCTATGTAGTCTGCCCAATTGTACACCTTGAGCACGTTTTCGCGCGATTCATTAGCGTTGTAGCATCCTGTCAACAGACAGCACACACACAAAGCCACCCACCAGTTCCACCTTTTCATCTTCTGTTTCATTTATTCTTTGCTTTGTCAGCTCTACGGTTAATAATAATCAGCAGTACCAGTATCACCACAAAAATCACGGCCGACAGCGGACGAAGCTCCGGCGTCAGACCACCCTTGCGGGCATCGGCATAAATATAGGTAGAAAGCGTTTCCAATCCCTGATTTCCAATGGTAAACACCGTTACCGCAAAATCGTCGATGGAAATGGTCAGTGCCAGCAGGAATCCGCTTACCATTCCCGGACGGATTTCCGGAACAATCACTTTCCACAAAGCCTGCATCGGAGTAGCTCCCAAATCGAGCGCGGCCTCATACAGGTTCGGATTCATCTGTTTCAGGCGCGGCAACACACTCAGCACCACGTACGGAGTACAGAAGGTGATGTGTGCCAGCACTACGGTGGTAAATCCTTGGGTAATGCCTAATGACACAAACAGCAGGAACAAGGAAATACCGGTAATAATATCTCCGTTCAATATAGGAATGGTATTGATGAATCCCATGGCTTTCCGGCTGCGGGCCTTCAGATTGTAGATTCCGATGGCAGCCACACTTCCCAACAAAGTCGATACCGTCGCAGCAATAAAGGCGATGGCTATTGTATTTATCAGCGCATTCATCAGGGAATGATGTGCTCCGGTGTTACACAAGGAGCGGTACAGATTGAGCGAAAAGCCGGTCCAGTTGCCCAATACCTTTGCATCGGTAAAGGAATAAATCACAATAATCAATATCGGAGCATACAGCAACAACAGCAAGACCCAAAGATAGGTCTGCATCAGCACTTTCTTTACCATACCTGTCCTCCTTTCTCTGAATCACTCTTTTCATCAGAACTAAAGAGTGAAGTGGCCGCAATCAAGAACAGCATAATCAAGGAAAGGGCTGCTCCATAGTTCCACATACTGTTGTTGATATTCTCCTGAATAGTCGTACCAAACAACTTAATGTTGTTCATGGTCAGCAATTCTGCAATGGCAAAGGTAGAGATGGTCGGCATAAACACCATCATGATGCCGCTCACCACTCCGGGCATGGACAGAGGGAACACCACCTTCCAGAACACCTGGAAAGAGTTGGCTCCTAAATCCTGTGCTGCTTCCACATAACTCGGGTCCATCTTCTGAAGGGTATTGTAAATCGGATATATCATGAAAGGAATAAAGTTGTAAATCATTCCGAATATCAACGCTCCTTCTCCTAAAGGCAGACTGGCAAAGTCGAACAAAGCTACGGTAGCCAGCGTACGTATCAGGATGTTGACCCACATCGGCAGGATAAACAGCAGAATCAGCGTACGCGAATAGCTTGAATTACTGCGGCTCAGAATCCAGGCTGCCGGATATCCCAGTACGATACAACCTATCGTAGTCAGTATAGCTATACCGATGGAATAAATAAAGGTATTGACTGCTTCCGGATGGGCCAGGAATTTCCGGAAGTTTTCAAGCGTCATACGACCTGCATCATCGGTAAATGCATATACCACAATTAGCAGAAGCGGAACAATCACAAAAATGATAGAGAAAATGAGATAAGGAAGTGTCCAGCTTCGGCGTGAAAGAAAAAACAAACGCAGTTTATTCATCGTTCCTCCTGTTTTACACGTACCCGAATATCTTCAGGAGCAATGGAAATGCCCACACGGTCTCCATCATCCCACACATCATTCGTATCGACAAACACATTCTCATCCCAGTCTGACCATACCGTCAGGTGGTAATGGTTTCCTTTGTACAAAATAAACTTGACTTCTCCGGTCAGCATGCCGTCTTCTGCGTTGTCCAGCAAATTGATTTTTCCAAAATCCACGTCTACCAGCACATCGCCCAACGGCACTTTCTGAAGGTCTACCGGTGCACACTCAAACTCACATCCTAAGAATTCCACATGAGTTTCATCGATAAGCTTGCCTTCAAAGGTATTACAGATACGCTCTTTCTTCATGATGTGAATATCAAACGGCTTGACCAGCATACCCACTTCGGTTCCGGCCTTGAAAGCATGATAATCCTGCACCACAAACTCATAGCCGTGGCACAACACCACCATTTCATAGTGTACTCCTTTAAAAATACAGGACTGTACGGTACCACGAAGCTGTGCCATATCCGACACCGGGAATATATACAAATCCTCCGGACGAATCACCACATCCACCGGTGTGTTTTCGCCGAAGCCTTCGTCCACACATTCAAAGTCACGGTCACAGAAATGTACCAACTTATCCTTCACCATGACTCCGTTCAGGATATTACTTTCTCCGATAAAGTCGGCCACGAACGAGTTAATCGGCTCATTGTAGATGTCGGTAGGGGTACCAATCTGCTGGATACGTCCCTCACTCATCACCACGATGGTATCACTCAATGTCAGGGCTTCTTCCTGGTCGTGCGTCACGTACACAAAGGTAATGCCCAGCGTCTTGTGCATTTCCTTCAACTCCATCTGCATGTCCTTACGCATCTTCAGGTCAAGCGCAGCCAGCGGCTCGTCCAGCAACAACACTTCCGGCTCGTTCACAATGGCTCGGGCAATGGCCACACGCTGCTGCTGTCCACCCGAAAGCGAGTTGACATCGCGGTACTCATAGTCGGTCATACCCACCATTTTCAAGGCAGCCTTTACTTTTTTAAGTACCGTATCCTTTGGCTTCTTTTTCAGTTTCAAGCCAAAAGCAATATTGTCATACACATTCAGATGAGGGAACAAGGCATATTTCTGGAAAACTGTATTAACAGGACGCTTGTGAGGAGGAGTCTGGGTAATCTCCTCCCCTGCAATACGAATCACCCCTTCCGAAGCGGTCTGAAATCCCGCTATCAGGCGCAGCAAGGTCGTCTTACCGCATCCCGAAGGGCCCAAGATGGTTACAAACTCTCCCTTTTTGATGGATAAATTGATATTATCCAAGGCTGTTTTTTCACCAAAAAACTTTGATACACCCTTTACCTCTATAATAGGTTTAATTTCACTTTGCATCATTTCTTGAAAATTAGTTCGCAAAGTTACATATTAATTCATTTCACAAGGCATATCACCCTTATTTTTCTTCCTTATTTTTAATTACTCCAATAGAAACAAGCCATTTTGAATATTTATTCATCACTCCTGTTTCAACCCGGAGAAATACATTTCCAATAGTTTTCTGGCTGCCGAGAAAGACGTGGCTCGTCCTTCCAGCACATCCTTTTCCTGCAAGGGAAGCAAGGAAGCAATTTCCGGATTCTGATAGAAGCTGTCGCGCAAATGCTCATTGATGGTTTCATACATCCAGTATTTGGCCTGCTCGTTCCGACGGTGTTCAAAATAACCGTTCTTGCGGACAAAGTCGATGTAGGCATACACCATATCCCAGATTCCCTTGACACCGATATTATAAAATCCGGAATACGTCAGCACCTGAGGAGTCCATCCGGATTCGGGAGTAGGGAAAAGATGGAGCGCATTACGGAAATGCGTAGCCGCCAACTGTGCCTTCTCTACATTATTTCCATCGGCCTTGTTGATAATGATACCATCGGCCATCTCCATGATACCGCGCTTGATGCCCTGCAACTCATCGCCCGTACCGGCCAGCTGAATCAGCAGGAAGAAGTCTACCATGGAATGCACGGCAGTTTCACTCTGGCCTACTCCCACAGTTTCGACAAAGATTTTATCAAATCCGGCAGCTTCACACAAGATGATGGTTTCACGGGTCTTACGGGCCACACCGCCCAATGAGCCCGCCGAAGGACTGGGACGGATAAAGGATTTAGGATGTACCGACAATTTTTCCATTCGGGTCTTGTCACCCAAAATACTTCCTTTGGAACGTTCACTGCTGGGGTCTATGGCTAACACGGCCAACTTTCCTCCTTTTTCTTCGAGCACATGCAGTCCGAATACATCAATCGACGTACTTTTTCCGGCACCGGGCACTCCGCTGATACCGATACGGATAGAATTACCCGAATAAGGAAGGCATTTTTCAATGACCTCCTGTGCCAGCACCTGATGTTCCGGCTTGACACTTTCTACCAGCGTGACCGCCTGGCTCAGCATGGTCACATCGCCTTTCACAATACCTTCCACATACTCGGCAGCAGAATACTGACGACGTTTGGGTTTCTTTCTCAGATTCAGATAAGGATTAACAATGGAGGGTTGTTCCACTCCCTGGTTCACAGTTAACCCCTTATAAGCTTCGTTGTTTTCGGGGTGTTCCATAAAAGTTTTTATTTTTCGGACGATTTCAGCCGGGCTTTCACACGGATGGTAATCATCGGTTGGTTAGGATCATCGGTAATCATCAGGACACGGGGTGTACCTTTCACACGGTGAAGATTCTGTGCCAACACAGTAATCTTCATCTTAGTCGATTCACCCGGTTTCAGCACTCTCTTTTTCAGTTTCACGGCCAAAGCCATGCTGAATACCTGCATATCCTGAATATTCAGGTCAGAGCGACCTGTATTTGAAATGACAATCGTCTGCGACTTCTTTTGGTTGGGTTTCAAATCCACAAATTCCAGTTCCTTAGCCGACAACGTGATCTGAGGAGGATTGTTTTTCTGCTGTTCGGTCAACTTGGAGAAGTCAGGCAACAGAGCCACAGATACAGGTATTTCATTCTCACTGCCGACTTTATCACCTGGGAAGCGGGACAGATAGACAGAAGCACGTGTAATACCTAATTTTGGCAATTTCTCAGAATCCAGTGTTACCAGAATCTTTCCGGTCTTTCCACGTCCCAGTTTTTCAGGTTCCGCTTTTGCCTCCAGATAAGGAGGAAGATGCATCAGCACAGGTGAATAAGCCTTGTTGGAAGTATTGGCCACCAACAATTCAATGACCGGGCGGTCTCCCTTATTGACGGATTTAAAATCAAGTTCATCCTGTGTCAACCGGATGGCACCGATAGCATAAGGATGCGTAAAGGAATAGTTCTTGGCATCGGCTGTCACCTCTCCGTTAAAGTCCAGGTAAATAGGCAGAGAAGCTGCATTGCAATACACACCCACATCTTTATAGAAATGCCCGATAGCTTCTGCATCGAACACTACCGTAATCTTTCCTTTTCCTCCGGCAGGTACAGGTTCTTCTGTCCATTGTGCCTTGGCACATCCACAGGAAGTCGTCACATTGGATATAACCAGCGGCTTGTCTCCCGTATTGGTAAACTGATAAGTCACGGTTGCCGGAGTGCGCCACAACACGTAGCCCAAGTCCTTAGTAGTCATATCAAAGGATATTTTAGGCTGAGCCCATAAGGACATGCAAGCGACAACACACAAAAAAAGAAGGGTATATATTCGTTTCATTGATTTTATTCTTTCTAAATTACGGAAACAAAGATAGGGAGAAAACGGAAACAAGCAAAATCAAGTCTGAAAATTTATTTTCTCCATAACCTCAGAAATTTGTAAAAATGTCCGAACCGGAATCCCGGCCCGGACGTGATTTTATTCGATATATAATGTATATCCTTCCGTATGACTGCCAAACTCAGGATCGTATACCGACCGTATTTCCGATGTACCTGCCTGATATACTCCCGAACGGTCTACATGCACTTCATATTCAATGACGTAGGTTCCTTTCCGCAAGTGATCCATAAAGAAGGTCGTCGCCGCATCACCACTTACCCGATACCGTCCCAAGCCATCGGACCATTCGTAGCCTGAGATTTGCCGCACTGGTTCCATACAAGCCGCACGTTCGTCTTTCAGACATACAAAATCCATATCCCGGTCGGCACGGAGAGTCAGGCGCACCGTCAGCTTATCGCCAACCTGCAACTTTTCTTTGGCAGACAAGGTCTTACCTTTATATATATACTCACGTGAAACTTGCAGACCCTTTCCTTCAAATGCCTTCACACGGTCCATATCTTCCAGATATTGTGCATACACGGCACCCCATCCGGCAGCTTTTCCCGTATGACTTACGGTCAGCGTCTTCACCTCTGCCTCCGCTCCACTTAATGTATGACTGATACAGCCCAGTCCGTCTTTCGGAGTTTCCAGTGTAACATTGCCTGCCACCGCCTGCATCTGTCCGGACTCCGTCGATGCCATGCCATCTGACAGCAAGGCATACACCGCATCCGCCGTAGCCAATGGTGTATTCCAGCACTGCACCTGCTTTTGTTTCAGCAACCAGCGTTTCATTTCCTCCAGCATCTTTTCATCCTTCTCCACGTGCTGAATAGCCTCCATGGCAGCCACCTGCGTCGGAATACGGTAACCGTTCCATGCGTATCCGGCTTTCGGCGTATCAAAATAACGTCCCATTTCCGGTGTTACTACCGTATATTCCTTAATCGAGCGTACCAGTATTTCTGCCTGCGTACGTTTTCCCTGTGCCTGCAGAATCCGGGCAATCAATGCCTTCTCATAAATGGAATAAGTAGCAGAACGGTTTTCCAGTTTGGAGGTCATGTATTCCTTTGCTGCCTTGTTTACCTTTCCTCCTGCCACCGCATCCAGTGATGCAATATACAGATACCTCACCGCCAGCTCACTTGGCCATTGCGGGCTTTTGTTACGAGCCTCGTTTTTCTTCAGGTTCTCATATTCCTGACAGAAAGCTTTTTCCAGGTAATTCAGACCTTTCAAGTACATGCCAGCCACTTGCGCATCCGCCATGATATGCATGGATTTCAGTCGGGCCAGCAGTTCCACCACCTGCGTAGTAACCAACCGGCTTCCCTGCATGCCGTTGAACCAGCTCCAGCTTCCATCCGCTTTTTGCAAGGCCTTCAATTTCTCTACGGTCTGCCCCATGCGATAATTCATCGTATTCAGGTCGAACAACAATCCAATCCGTTGTCTCTGTTCCTGTTCATCTGCCGCCTGAGCCAGCCAAGGCGTTTCGGCCAGCAACACGCTTTTCAGTTCCTGGTTCTTCTCCAGTTCACTCCACAACGTTTCTTTCTTTACTCCCTGCTTTTTCCAAGCTTCAAACACAGGCTGAATCTGCGGATTCAGTTCCACAATTTTCCGTGCCACCGCATTGGCGTAGTAAGCCGAAGCCCAGGAGAACGCATCGTCCTGCTGCGGATTTCCTACTACCGGAAGTGCCTGTACGGCATACCATATCGGAGTAGAAGTCAGTTCGATGGTCAGCTGCCGGTTCTGGGCCGTCTTGCTCTGTCCGTTAAACAAATCCTTCAGGCTCACTTCCTGAGACTCCCCGCCTTTCACCTGCAAGGACAAGGTTTCCGTCATCCATTGCTTGTCAGTAAGCACAGGAAGATAATGCTGTTCTCCATCACTAAACTCGCCAGCTTCCGCCTTCATCCGGCAAATCAAAACCTCGCCATCCATATTTACCGGGAAAGTAAAACGTACACTGCCCGTTTCTCCTGCCTTCACCTGAAAATCCTGTACTGCCTGATACACCACACTTTCATCCATCGGATTCACCAATTCCAGACGTACCGCCCCTTTCACCTCTTCCGTTGACAGATTTATCAAAGAAGCTGCCAGTGAAGTTTCATCTCCTCTACGAAGGAAACGAGGCAAATTAGGCTGAATCATAAACGGTTTTTCGGTCCGGGTTTCTGCCTGCAGGAGTCCGTAATCCATGTGGCGGGTATGTGCCAGCCCTCTGAACTTCCACTGCGTCAACGCGTCCGGTACGGTAAATACCAATCGCACGGTTCCGGTTGAATCTGTACGCAAATCAGGATAGAAGAAAGCCGTTTCTGCAAAATTCTCGCGTAAAGTCATCGTCTGTTCCGTTTCCAAAGGAATCGTTTCAGACTGAAGTTCTACTTCTACCACTCCATCGTCCTGCGTGAATCCCGCCTGCGCATTCAAAGCCTCATCCGCCCTCATGGCATCTGGTGCTGCAGCCACAGCCTTCATCATGATTCCTGCCCCGCGTACCATCAGACCGTTTCGAGAGAAGGTTCTATACTGACGCAAAGAAGGAATCCACAACCGGCTATACAACTGCCAGTTGTCAGGAGTATATACAGAAGACAATGAATAAGTATAGAAAGGCGAATAAGCCATCGCGATACTATTCACTGACTGAATAAACGGCATGACGGAAGGAGTATATCGGCTGAAGCCCACCTGGAAATTCCACGGGTTATCCCACAAACGGTCGAGCGAAGCATCATACAAGGTAGCCAGCAAACGGGCATCCGCCGGTTTGCCTGCCGCATCCAGAATCTGCATGGTCCAGGTTTCTTCTGTGCCCGGACGCAAACGGTCACGGAAAACTTCCCACTTCAATGTCAGTTTTTTCTCCGGTACCGGACGTTTCAAAGCGACTTGCTTGGAATACCAGATACCGTCTTTCATAAATCCAAAGCTGACGGTGATTCCATCGCCGTATTCCGGCCGCCACGTATAATCAAACGAACGGATTTCCTCGTTCAGCACAAACGAGTCAGACACCAGCATCCGGTTGCCACTGTACACATGATAGAACAAATGTACATTCTTTTCACTGCTACCCACATACAAGGTCACCGGCTGCGTTTCCTCCAACTGTGTACCGTCCTGATAGAACCATTCCACAGTCTTTACCGGAGGAACCCGGTCTTTTAACGAAAAGAGTACAAGCTCCTGCTCTGCACGACAAGGACGCCCGTGCTCATCACTGGCGGTTACCTCCAGCAAGTATTTTCCGGAAGCCAACTTCTTCCATGCTTCCGGCAGGAAAGGCTGTCCGGATTTCACCGTATCCCCCCATACTGTTTGCTGCTTCTTTCCGGCCTCATCCAATGTATAAAGTGAGCAGACCACATCCAATGCCACAGGCTGTTGCTGCATGTTCAATGCCTGTACCTGCATCTTATCCAGTTTCTCACGAGCCACTTTTCCGGCCAATCCCTTTATCTGTAATCCGATGGCATGTTCACCCACCGGAAGCACCAGTACACCTTCCTGCGTTTCACCGGCCGCATCTGTCACTTCCACCTTCACCTGATAACGATAGAATCCGTCCCAGCCTAAAGAGACTTCCGCATCCGGACGTTCCAGACAAACCTTCACCGCAAACGTTCCGTCGGCTGAAGTTATCAGTTCACCTTCTGCCAACTGTTGTTCTCCTGCCATGCTTCGCCAGAACCAGGCCTTTGAACGAGTCAAGGTATAACGCACCTTACCGCCCTGTACCGGTGCACTGGAAAACTTTTTCGCCGTACCTTCCAGTTGCAAGGAATCCCCCATCGTGTAAGCTTCCTGCACTTCCTTCCAGGTGACTTCAAACGTCGGACGCTTGTATTCTTCCACTCGGATATAGCAGGAAGCCTTGTCCGATTCTATACGGAACATGCCGGCCAATGTTTCCGAAGGTAATTGGAACTCTGCTGAAAATGCGCCAAAGTCATCCGTAGTCAGTTCTTTCCGGGCTATCTCCCGGTTATTAGCATCCCGCAAAGCCAGCCAGATGGCCGCATCTTTGCGTACCTCTACACTATCACCTTCCTGCGCATAAGCCACACCGGACACGTACACCGTCTGTCCCTTGCGGTACAGCGCACGGTCGGTAAACAAATCCATGCGATCCACCTTCTTCTTGCTGTCATTGACCGTCGGCAACACCCTTCTGGACCAGTAAGCCACCTGCATAAACTCATCCTTACCTGCACACGCATGCATCCACAATGATTCTTTCATGTCCGGCACTACTACCTTGCCTTGCTTATCAGTTTTAAACGTCTTATATAAGGTATAATTGCCTGGCACAGGAATGGAATAGAACACCAATTCTGCCCCTGCGACCGGCTTTCCGGTCTTACAATCCACCACATGACACTCCGTCTGCCTTCCTTCCATCGGGAAAGAAACCACCTGCAGTGCAGACAGATGCACTACATCGTATCCCGTTTTATCCTGATAGCCGTCGGGGATTGATTTCAATATATAAATCCCCGCCTCGGGCATCCGGCTGGTCAGCACAGAAACCGTATCCTTGTACGTAGGAGTATCCGGCAAGTCCAACCGCACTTTATCCACCAGTGTACCATACTTCTTTATCAGGTCCGCATGCTCCAGATTCTGTGCAAACACAGAAGAAGAAGCCTTCAGGTTCAGTCTATACCATTCCAGTGTCGCCCCTTTCAGGTTCTTGCTGGTAACACGAAGTTCCGCTTCCGTCTGCGGATAAGGATGAGTTACCTGCACCGAGAGCGACGGCATGCACACTATGCGCTGCTTATCCTTCAAATCGGCCGTGAATTCTGAAGAAGGATACCGTTTTATTCCTTCTTCTATCACCTTCATTTCGGACACGAAGTCTTGTTTCTGATGATAGAAATCGGCCCATGACACATACAACGCCGCACAGGCATCCACTCCGTCATAGGCTTTTGCCCACGCCTGCAACTGCTCCAGCACCTGCTCGTCCGACAGCTGTTGCGGATACCTCCATCCATTACGCTGCCAGTACATCAATCGCTCCAGACGTGTCAATAATTCCGCGTCACGATTTCCTGCCGCCTCGTATTGTGCAATCAGCTTTTCATACTTGTCGAACACTGCCAACTGTACGGCCTTGCTTCCTCCTCCATTCCATAGAAGCTGAAAGATAGACTGACGTAACAGCAAATCGTACATATTGTCACCGAAATAGCGCTGGCTCCATTTGCCCTGTTCAGCCATCGGACGAAAATCGGTCGTAGCTACGCCCAGCAAAACCTCCTTATCCTTTACTGCCTGGTCAAACTCATACAATGCGCTGTCCACTTCCTGAGGAGCGGATTCCAACTTATAGTATCCTGACAAAAACGACAACACGGCTTTCTGCAAAGGATCATTCTCCTCTGCAGCCCATGCATTCAGTCGACAAAGTTCACGCTGCAAACTGTCCGGTGTCAGCCCTACCTGACATTCCACCCGCGAAAGATACGCTTTCAGCATTTGCGGAGCATTCTTCTCCTTCCTTGCCTTTTCATAAATCTGGTTCACCTGTGAAATCAAGGTCTGCGGCAAATCCTTCTTCCGGGTTTCCTCTACCTCCTTCCAAAGACGGTCGTAACTCTGAGCTATCCCCGCCAAAGGGAACATAAAAGCCAACAATCCCGTGGCACATATCAAGAATAGTCTGTTCATCATTTCCAATTTTAAGTTTTACAAGGTTGTCTTTATAAAGATAAAACCAAAACCCTGATTTACTGCACAGATTTTCATTAAAAGAAGTAAAACCACAGAAAATCGAAACAAAAAAAACGGAGGCTGCCCCTTTCCCTTTTACGGGAATCGGACAACCTCCGCAATCTATTATCTACTAACGGATATTACTTTTTCGGTGTATTCTCCAGTGTAGCCAGCAAGAAATCATAGAACTTCTTCACTGACGGCACATGACAGCGTTCTTCCGGTGTATGCGGGCACTGCAAAGTAGGACCAAATGAAATCATATCCAGTCCAGGTACAACCGCACCGATGATACCACATTCCAGTCCGGCATGAATCACTTTCACTTCCGGTGTTTCACCAAACTGTGCCTTATAAGATTCCTTCATGGCATGCAGAATCGGAGAGTTAACATCCGGTTCCCATCCAGAGTAGCTACCAGAACGTTCTACATGCATACCTGCCATAGAGAAACAGCTCTCGATAGCCGTATTGCGATAATCCTTCATTGATTCGCGAGAGCTGCGTGTCAAAACCTTAATGGCAGCCTTTCCATTGCCGATTTCTACGATAGCCAGGTTAGAAGAAGTTTCCACTGTATCCGGGATAGTCGGGATGAAACGTTCTACTCCATTCGGACATGCATAAATCGCGTCCACCAGGTTGTCACGGATTTCTTCCGGCACCATCATCTTCGGCAAGTCCACACGCTCTGCCGTAAAGCTGATGTTGTCTTCAATGGTCGCGAATTCATCACGCCATACCTGTTCGCATTCACCCACGAACGCCAGCACATCTTCTACCTCCGAAGCCGGTACGGTAATCACTACTTCACATTCACGCGGAATGGCGTTGCGCATGTTTCCACCTTCCCATGACACCAGACAAGCCTCATCGTAAGCAATCACCTGGTTCATGAAGCGAGCCATCAACTTGTTGGCATTGGCATGTCCCCAGCCAATCTGAATACCAGAGTGACCACCACGCAATCCTTTCAGTGTTACCTTCAGCGCCACGTCTTCCGGATCTGTTTCTTCTTCCTTGTATTCCAAAGTAGCTGTCAGGTCTTCTCCACCTGCACAGCCAATATAAAGTTCACCTTCTTCTTCTGAATCCAGGTTCAGCAGGATTTCTCCTTCCACTGTGCCCTGTTTCAAGCCGAACGCCCCATACATACCGGTTTCTTCATCGGCAGTAATCAGCGCTGTCAGCGGACCGTGTTTCAAGGTCTTGTCTTCCATAATGGCCATGATGGCTGCCACACCCATACCGTTGTCTGAGCCCAATGTGGTACCTTTAGCCTTCACCCATTCGCCGTCTACATAAACCGGAATAGGATCTTTTTCAAAATCATGCTGTGTATGTTTGTCTTTCTGAGGAACCATGTCCATGTGAGCCTGAAGGATGACAGACTTCCGGTCTTCCATACCCGGAGTGGCCGGTTTGCGATAGATTATGTTTCCAGCCTCATCCTGAAATGATTCCACACCTACCTGCTTGCCGAATTCCAGCAAGAAAGCCTGAATTTTTTCCAAATGTCCAGACGGACGAGGAATTTGCGTCAACGAATAGAAATGCTTCCACACATTCTGCGGAGCCAAAGAAAGAATTTCGTTCATATTATATTTTTTGATTTTATTCCGGAAAAGCAATTTCACTTCCCGGTCCGTTTCTTATTTACAAGTGGTAAGGCTACAAGCCCGTAAACACCTAGCAAAATTAATAAAAAGGTTTGAATACCGTGCACCAGCAGGGCAAATATTCCGGCATCTTCCTTTCCCACCCCATACATCATCATCATGGTAATGACTGCAAAGTGCCACGGACCTGCTCCGTTAGGAGTAGGAACGGCCACTGCAATACTGCCCACCACAAACATCACCAGTCCGGGCATCCAGCCCAGTGAGGCAGAAAAGTCAAAGCAATAGAAACTCACATAGAATTGCAGGAAATAGCATGCCCATATGCTCACGGTGTAAAAAGCGAACAGCCACGGATGTTTTACATGCCGAAGCGACAAACATCCGGCCCACACATCGTTCAATATGCCGCGCACCTTCGCAAATACCGTCAAATTGCGAATCAGGAAAAACGCCAGCACGCCCAAGGCAAACAGACAGATGAGAGTGATATAAAAGTTGGTGGAAGTAAACAAGCCCGTAAAGAAGCCCATGTTCGTACCGGTCTTTTCAAAGAATGCCGCAAACACACGCGACTGGAGCAACAGCGTCACTACGGTAATCAGCAGCACACAGATGGTATCGATGAGACGCTCCGTCACCACCGTACCCAGCGATTTGGAGAAAGAAACCCCGTCGTACTTCGACAGGATACCGCAGCGGGAAACCTCCCCCACACGCGGTACGACCAGATTGGCCGCGTACGACACAAAAACCGCATACACACTGTTCGACACCTTGGGGTATTCACCTAACGGAGCTAACGTCAGATTCCAGCGCCAGCCGCGGAACAGATGCCCCAGCACACCAAACACCAGCGAAAAGGCCATCCAGCCATAATTCATGCCGCCATCCAGCACGCTCCACACACGCCGGAAATCAAAATCGTGGTATGTCCAAAGCAGAATAGCCGCTCCGAGTACCAACGGAAGCGCTATCTGGAAGACCTTATTTAGTACTTTTTTTAAACCTGTTCGTTCCAAAATCAGTCTGTATATAAAGATTTATGTTTAACTTTGCAAGTCACAAAGATAATACGAACATTTAAAACCTGAGGTATGAAATTAGTTAAACCTAAAAAGTTTTTAGGACAACACTTCCTGAAAGACCTGCAAGTGGCACAAGACATAGCCGACACGGTAGACGCCTGCCCGGCCCTTCCCGTTCTCGAGGTAGGTCCCGGAATGGGAGTTCTCACCCAATACCTGCTGAAAAAAGACCGCCCGCTCAAAGTGGTGGAGCTGGATTTTGAATCGGTGGCTTACCTGCGTGAGAATTTTCCGCAATTAGGAGACCATATCATCGAGCAGGATTTCCTGAAAATGGACCTCCGGCAACTTTTCGACGGACAGCCTTTTGTGCTGACCGGCAACTATCCCTACAACATTTCCAGCCAGATATTCTTCAAGATGCTCGACTACAAGGACTTGATTCCCTGCTGCACGGGCATGATTCAGAAGGAAGTGGCCGAACGCATCGCGGCTCGTCCGGGCAACAAGACCTACGGCATTCTGAGCGTACTGATTCAAGCCTGGTACAGCGTGGAATACCTGTTCACCGTACACGAACATGTATTCAATCCTCCTCCCAAGGTAAAGAGCGCCGTCATCCGCATGACCCGCAACGAGACCAAGGAGTTGGGATGCAACGAGCAGTTGTTCAAGCAGATTGTCAAGACGACATTCAACCAGCGCCGCAAGACGCTCCGCAACTCCATATCTCTGATTCTGGAGAAAGGAAATCCGCTCAGTGCCGACCCTATCTTCAACAAACGGCCTGAACAGCTTTCCGTACAAGACTTCATCGACCTGACCAACCGGGTGGAAGAAGCCTTGAATTCCTCAGCCGCAAAGGCTGAGTGACCCTGCACACGAGACTTACAGACTACGATAACAACCCTCATCAGGAGTTTACAAGATGAATAGCGAAGATATTAAATTAGTCACCGAACTGATTGAGAAGAAAGATTCCGACCAGTTAAAAGAAGTCATCAAGGACCTGCATCCGGCCGACATCGCCGAGCTGTGCAACGAGCTGGACGCAGAAGATGCCCGCTTCATCTACCTGCTGCTGGACAACGAAACGGCAGCCGACGTACTGATTGAAATGGACGAGGATGCACGAAAGAAATTCCTCGAAATACTTCCCCCTGAAACCATCGCCAAGCGCTTTGTCGACTACATGGATTCGGACGATGCCGTAGACATCATCCGTGAAATGGACGAGGACAAGCAGGAAGAGGTGCTTTCACACATTGAAGACATCGAACAGGCAGGCGACATCGTCGACTTGCTGAAATACGACGAAGACACCGCCGGTGGTTTGATGGGTACGGAAATGGTGATTGTGAACGAGAACTGGAGTATGCCCGAATGCCTGCGCGAAATGCGACTGCAGGCAGAAGAAATGGACGAGATATATTATGTATATGTGGTAGACGACGATGAACGTCTGCGCGGCGTATTCCCGCTGAAAAAGATGATTACCAGTCCGTCGGTTTCCAAGGTGAAACACGTGATGAAGAAGGACCCTATTTCCGTCCATGTGGATACACCCATTGAAGAGGTGGTGCAGACCATTGAAAAGTATGACTTGGTGGCCGTTCCCGTGGTCGACAGCATCGGCCGTCTGGTAGGACGCATCACCGTAGACGACGTAATGGACGAGGTTCGTGAACAGGCCGAACGCGACTACCAGTTGGCATCCGGTTTGTCACAGGACGTAGAAACAGACGACAATGTGTTCCGCCAGACCACCGCGCGCCTTCCGTGGCTGCTCATCGGTATGCTCGGTGGAATCGGTAACTCCATGATTCTGGGCAACTTTGACTCTACCTTTGCCGCTCATCCGGAAATGGCGCTTTACATTCCCCTTATCGGTGGAACGGGAGGAAACGTAGGAACCCAGTCCTCCGCATTGGTCGTGCAAGGTCTGGCCAACAGCTCACTGAACGCCGAAAACACCTTCAAGCAGGTGCTGAAAGAATCCGTTGTAGCCCTTATCAACGCCACCATCATTTCCATGCTGGTGTATATCTACAACTTCATCCGTTTCGGAGCTACGGCTACAGTCAGCTATTCGGTATCCATCAGTCTGTTTGCCGTGGTCATGTTTGCCTCCATTTTCGGCACACTGGTGCCCATGACACTGGAAAAACTGAAAATCGATCCGGCCATTGCCACCGGACCGTTTATCTCCATTACCAACGACATTATCGGTATGCTCATGTACATGGGAATTACCGTATTATTATCCTAAATTTTTGTTAAAGAAAAACGCAAGTGCGTTTGAGGTAAAACGCAAGTACATTTTACTTCAAACGCACTTGCGTTTTGATCAAAACGTCTTTGCGTTTTCTTTCAAACGCAAAGACGTTTTTTTCACCCCCTCTACAAGCCCTTCTGAGCCACATTCCTCGTCTTTCTATTTCTAAAAATGATTCTTACCTTATAGTTTTTTTCTGAAAAAGTATGAAAATCAGATTTTTTTTTCTTTAATTTGTAAGAACCTTTACTAAGGGTAAAGAAAAAACTAGGATATTATACTCTTTAAAATCTATATACGATGGAAGTAAATGAAACCAACCGCCCATTAACCGAAACTCCGATGGAACAACCCATTGAAGCACCGGTTCCTACTGTTGAAGACACCGAAAAGGAAACATCCGCTCCCAAACAAACACTGGAAGAAGTGGTGCAACGCCTCAAGGAAATCAACGAAAAAAACGACCTGACCGACAAGCAGGAAATCGATTCACTTAAACAAACGTTCTACAAACTACAAAAAGCCAAATCAGAAGCGGCACGGAAAGCTTTCATCGACGAAGGGGGAAAGGCAGAAGACTTCACTCCGGAAACAGAACCGGCAGAAGAAGAATTCAAAGCTGTCATGAACGCCATCAAGGAGAAGAGAAATGCCTTAGCGGCTGCACAGGAACAGGAAAAGGAAGAAAACCTGACCAAGAAACTGGGTATCCTGGAAAGAATGAAGTTCCTGACCGAATCGCAGGAAGATACCAACAAGATATACGACGAATTTAAGAAATTGCAGCAGGAATGGAATGAAATAGGCCAGATTCCGGTAGCGAAAGTAAATGAACTGTGGAAGACTTACCAGCTTTACACCGAAAAATTCTATGACATGGTGAAGCTGAACAATGAATTCCGCGAATATGACTTCAAGAAAAACCTGGAACAGAAGACCCGCTTGTGCGAAGCTGCAGAAAAACTGGCCGAAGAGCCTGACGTAATTTCTGCTTTCCACCAGCTGCAGAAGCTTCATCAGGAATTCCGTGCCATCGGCCCGGTAGCCAAAGACCTGCGCGAAGAAATCTGGAGCCGTTTCAAGGCTGCCTCTACGGTTGTCAACAAACGCCACCAGCAGCATTTTGAAGAACTGAAAGAAAAAGAACAGAATAACCTGGACCAGAAGACGGTGATTTGCGAAATCGTGGAAGGTATGGAATATGACACCTTCACTACTTTTGCTGACTGGGAAGACAAGACCAATGAAATCCTTGCCCTCCAGGCCAAATGGAAAACCATCGGCTATGCTCCGCAAAAGATGAACGTCAAGATTTTCGAACGTTTCCGCGCTGCCTGCGATGAATTCTTCCGCCGGAAAGCTGCTTTCTTCAAATCTGTGAAGGAAACAATGGCAGCCAACCTGGAAAAGAAAAAAGCGTTCTGCGAAAAGGCTGAAGCCCTGAAAGAAAGTACCGACTGGAAAGAAACGGCTGAAATCCTGACCAAGCTCCAGAAAGAATGGAAGACCATCGGTCCGGTTGCCAAGAAACATTCAGATGCCGTATGGAAACGTTTTATAGGTGCCTGCGATTATTTCTTTGAACGGAAAAACAAAGCGACTTCTTCACAACGCTCGGAAGAAGTGGAAAACCTGGCCAAGAAAGAAGATGTCATTAAGCGTATGGCTGCCCTGGAAGCTGCCGGAACTGCAGACGATGCAACTGCCGAACAAGTACGTGCCCTGATGAAGGAATGGAATGCCATCGGCTTCGTTCCTTTCAAGGAAAAAGACCGTCTGTATAAAGAATTCCATGCATTGGTAGACAAGCTGTTCGACCGCCTGCACCTGTCGGCTACTGAAAAACGCCTGAGCAGTGTACGCACTAACGGCAACAAAG
This sequence comes from Phocaeicola plebeius, assembly GCF_003437535.1. GTDB lineage: Bacteria > Bacteroidota > Bacteroidia > Bacteroidales > Bacteroidaceae > Phocaeicola > Phocaeicola plebeius_A. Next base: position 16,107 of record NZ_QSQT01000026.1, on the reverse strand, counting down.
AAGGAAATCTCTACCGCGACCGTGAACGCCTGGTTCGCACTTACGAAGGGCTGAAAAACGACATCCAGACCTACGAAAACAACCTTGGCTTCCTGAATTCTTCTTCCAAGAAGGGAAATACACTGGTGGCCGACATCACCCGCAAGATTGAGCGCCTGAAGAAAGACATGGAACTGGTGCTGAAGAAAATCAAGGACATTGATGAAAGCTTGAAAGAAAAAGAATAAAAACAGCTTACTCAAACTAATTTTATTACCACAAGAGGTATCCATTCCCATGGATACCTCTTTTTTTGTTTTTCTTTCAATTTTTCACAAGAATTTCACTCGATTGTAAAATCTTCACGCAACCAAGCCATGTTTGATATTTTTTTGAAAAATAATCGTATAAATATTTTATTACTCCAAGAAAATATCTTAAATTAAAGCCAAAATTCAAGAAACAAACTTTCTTGTATTTTGTTAACCCGAATAAAATATAAGCAAAATATAATTCTGAATGAATTAAAAACATAAAATAAACTATTCTTAATATGAAAATGAAATCACTATTAGGGATTGTACTTTCCCTAAGTATTCTGCAATCTTGCCAGAATGACGAAACAAACATCATCCAGAATGAAGTGAATAACAAAGGCATCACATTCTCTTCTATCATAGATGATGCACAAAATTCCAGAGCTTACGATACGTCGTGGGAAGCCAATGACGTAATTGGTGTATTTATGCTAGCCAACAATAGTGATAAAAATGTACTGGCTACAAACATTCCTTATGCAACATCTAAAGGAGACGGCTATTTCGTAAGCAAAAATAGTCCCATATACTATCCGGAAGACAATAGTGCGGTCGACTTCATTGCATATTATCCTTATAGTGAAACTATTAGTGACTATAAAAACTATCCCATTGATTTAAGTAACCAAACCAAACAAAACGCCATCGACTTGATGACTGCAGTAAACCTGACAAACCGTCAATTGGCGTCTCCACAAGGTAATCTGCAATTCAAGCATCTGTTGGCTAAATTGGTGCTGAATTTGAAATCTACTTCTGGAAGTTCCCTGAAAGGAATCAAAGCTTCTATCAGCGGACTGCAAGTAAAAGGAACAGCTAATCTTTCTGACGGTACCATTACTCCTTCCGGTGAAGCTACAACCTTTTCCTTATTTATAAATGAGGAAGCCACACAAGCAGAAGCCATTCTGTTGCCTCAAGACTTGAGCGGAAAACTGAAAATCAAACTGGAACAGAACGGACAGAGCAAAGAAATTGAGACTGAGATTTCTGGAAACATTGAGCAAGGTAGCAAATATATATATAATGTAAATGTGAATTATCAGGGGGGAGAGATTACGACCGACCCAGAAGCAAAATATACGAAATGGTTTGAAACACCGGTAATTACTGAGTCACAACTGAATCAATCTAATATAAAATACGTTACTCATTATACCGGAATAACTTATGACGAAGCTCCACTCAACGGTATTGAGATCCGTAATTATAGTATGCTATACGATACCAATCTGAAAATTGCTTACTGGGTATCCTATCCATTATGCGGATGGTATCTGGAAGGAAACATAGGCCGTACGGAGGATTGGGGTTATGACCCTAAAATAGCAACTAACCTTCAAGCGAATCTCAAAAAAGCTCTCAGCGGTTACAGCAGAGGGCATCAGATTCCGAGTGGTGATAGACAGCGTAAAGACTGCGACATGAATAATCAGACTTTCTATTACACCAATATGACTCCGCAATTACAAAATGGATTGAATGGAGCTATTTGGGCTCAACTAGAAGGCGCTGTCAGAGGCTGGAGTAGTGGGATAGACACACTATACGTAGTAACAGGTGCGATGCCTACTACGGCAACTGATAAGCAAATACAATATGCTAAAGATAATAATGGAAAAAATATAGCAATACCCAAATATTACTTCAAAGCATTAGCCCGTAAAGTAGGTGGAAACTATCAGACAATCGCTTTTAAACTTGACCATAAGGCATATAGCGATACACAATATATGAAATATGCTATCAGCGTATCAGAACTTGAGAATATGACAGGGTTCACTTTCTTTCCATCATTACCTTCTGAGGTAAAAAAGACGCTAAATACATCGCAATGGAATTAAATCTATCTGATACAGAATCTACAAACTTTCTAAATAAATTAGTATGAAAATCTCGAATCTACTGTACATGGGGGCATTATCAACCCTAGCTCTAATGAGTTGTACAAACAATGACGACAACAGCGAATGGTACGGAAGTGAAGGCATCGTATTTACCACAGCTATTCAGTCAAGAGTTTCAGGTAACACTTGGAATGCAAACGACGAGGTAGGTATTTACATGATGAACGCAGGAAGTGGAATTGAGGCTGCAACCGCACAAAACAAAAAGTACATTGCACAGACCAACGGCACATTGACGGCTGCTCCAGGTAATGGTATTTATCTCCCTGAAAGCGGGAATGTAGACTTCATTGCATATTATCCTTATACCACAAGTGTAAGCGGCAATAAGCTTGCGGTAAATGTATCCGACCAGAGCAATCCGGCTGCTATCGACTTGATTTATTCTAACGGTACTAAAGGAGTAGCAGCAACTACTGCCACCACTATTAGTCTGGGATTTACACACCAACTGACTAAAGTCACCCTGAATGTAACCAAAGATGAAACAATTGAAACTCTTAACGGATTGGGTGTAAACATTAAGGGTATCAGCACAGAAGGTGAATTTAACTTGGCTGACGGAACACTGACTGCTACAGCAGGAACCAACAATAAAGATGTAGCGATGTACATAGATGCACAAGGTACAACAGCTACGGCTACAGCCATCATTCTCCCAACAGCTGCAAGCACCGACCAGACGTCACTCAACCTGACTTTTAACCTCAACGGTCAATCATTCACCCATACAATTAGTGACGCAAGTATTTTTGAAAAAGGAACAAATGTAAGCTTTAATGCAAAACTATCCATCAACAATGGGAAACCGGTTGTTACAGTAGGAAATGCAACAATCAGCAACTGGACTGAAAAACCAGGTGGAGATATTAATGTTGATTTCGATGGTGGAACTCAACCAGGTGGAGAAACTGTGGTATTGGATGAATCATTTGCAACTGGACAAGGAAGTTTTACTATTGATAATAAGCAACTTCCAAATGGAGAAGGCAGTTTTGTATGGAGCCTTGGTTCATTTAATGATGATAAATTCATGAAAGCCAGTGCTTATATTGGCGGAACAAGATATGCATCCGAATCTTGGTTAGTTTCTCCTCCTGTAGATTTAAGTCAGGCAGCAACTGCAACATTAACATTCGATCATGCCCATAATTATGCTGGAACAGCTGAAGAAGAATTTACTCTTTGGGCTACTGAAACAAGTGCAGATAACTGGCAACAATTGACAATTGATAAATATGGCAGTGAATTTAATTTCACAACTGCAACCATTGATTTATCGGCTTATGCTGGAAAAACAATCAAATTTGCATTCAAATATATAAGTACAACTGCTGCTGCCGGAACTTGGGAAATCAAGAATGTAAAAGTAGTTGCCAATGGAGAAGGAGGAGGAACTGTTGATCCAGAACCTGAACCGGGAATTAATTTATTAACTAACCCTGGATTTGAAGACTGGACAAATGAATTACCTACTGCATGGGACAATAAAACATATAATACGGGAGAAATTGTAAAAGAAACCAGCATTAAACATGGTGGGAATAATGCACTAAGACAAACTTCAGCCAGTGGAACAAATAAAATTCAACAAGAAGTTGCTATCACAGCTGGAAAGAAATACAAAATCTCTTATTGGTTCCTTGACAATGATACAAAAGCAAGCAGTCGTTATTGGTTTGCCATGGTAGGTAGTGACGGAAAAACAATCAATGACATAAACAAACAAATCCAACAAAACGACTACTCTACAGACAACACAGAATGGCAACAAGTTACAATAGAATTTACCGCTCCTGCTGGTACTGTAAAAATGCGCTACGAAGTAAGAACCTACCGCAATATGGATAGTAATGAGAGTGGTGGATACATTTATTATGATGACATGGAATTAGTTGAAATCCAATAACAATTTGATCCATTCCCCTCACAAGAGAACATGAAAAAGCTCTATAAAACTTTTTCATGTTCTCTTTCACCCCCTATAAAATAACACTAAACTAACAATTATTTTTTATGAAACACAAATTACTGTTCTTCATGGCATTCTTCCTTCCTTGCCTTGTCTTTGCACAAGGAAATGTAAGCGTGAAAGGAAGTGTGATCGGAGCAGTAAGCAATGACCCTATTCCAGGTGTAATTGTGACGGTGACAGAACTGAACCGCCAAGTCACAACCGACGCGGACGGAAACTTCACCATCCGAAATATTCAGCCGGGAACTTACGTCATTCAGCTTAACTCCGTAATGATTACGCCCAAGAGTGTCTCCATTGAAGTAGAAAACTTAGGCGTAACTGAACTAAAACCTATCCGAGTAACTGAACTTAACGCAAACGAAGACGTGTCTATGATTGGCATCATCGATGCCGGCATGGTGGATGACGACGTGGAGACCTCCGGGCAGGATGTCAGCTCTACCGTGATTCTGTCAAATGATATTTTCCTGAACAAAGCTGCCTATCAGCTTTCACCTGCACGCTTCTCTCCACGTGGATACAACAGCACACAGGAGGTTAAATACATCAATGGCGTGGAATTCAACGACCAGAATAGGGGTGTATTCAACTATGCAGCGGTAGGCGCACTGAACGACATGACACGTAACGGTGATGTCACCAACTTCACAGCTCCTTCGTCCTTTACTTTTGGTGAGTTGGGAGGTACGGAAAACATCAATATGCGTGCCAGCAGCTATACTCCTGGAGGAAAGTTAACCTTAAGCTATACCAACCGAAACTATTATCTCCGTGGCATGTTTACCTACTCTACCGGACTGAAAGATAACGGATGGGCATTCACTACCTCTATTGGCGGACGCTATTCGAATGAAGGTAACATCGACGGAACTTTCTACAAGAACGTTTCTTTCGCCTTCTCTGCTGAAAAGCAATGGAAAGGAGGAGAACATAGCCTGTCAATGGTGGCTTTCGTATCACCGGTACAGCGTGGACAGCAAGGCAGTTCTTACCGCGAAGTGTATGAACTGACAGGAAACTACCTTTACAACCCGAACTGGGGATACCAGAACGGAGAAAAAAGAAATGCAAAGGTGGTAACGGCATTCGACCCGACTGCCATCATTTCGCACATCTGGAAAATCAACGATAATATGACGCTGACTACAGGTGTGGGAGCACATTATGCCCGCTACGGTAATACGGCCCTGAACTGGTACAATGCTCCTGACCCTCGCCCGGATTACTATCGCTACCTTCCTTCGTATTTTGAAGATGAAATGGTACAACTAAGATACAAAGAGTTGTGGCGTACTAACCAGACCAGCTTTACACAAATCAACTGGGATGACCTCTACCTGGCTAATGCCAACAACATTCGTAATGGTAACGGAGCAGCTGTTTACATGCTGGAAGAACGTCGCAGTGACTTGTTGGAAACTTCATTCAACTCTACTTTAAACGCACGCATGAGCCGTCATTTCGACATCACAGCCGGAGTCGGTGCACGCTACACCCAGTCACGCCAGTTCAAGACCGTAGCCGACCTGCTGGGAGCAGAATATGTGCTGGATATTGATAAATTTGCAGAACAAGACTTCTCTGGTGATCCGGACAAAATTCAGAACGACTTGAACCGCCCGCAGAGAAAAGTATACGAAGAAGGAATTTTCGGTTACAACTATAACCTGAACATTTATTCACTGAATGCCTGGGTAGTGAATCAGTATCATTCACGTTATTGGGATTACTATTACGGAATGAAGCTGACTTATACCAGCTTCCAGCGTGATGGTAAAATGCGTAACGGACGTTATCCGGACAGTTCTTTCGGCAAAGGTGCTCGCCATCAGTTCACAGACTTAATGGTAAAGGGAGGACTGACCTACAAGTTCAACGGACGTCACATGATTAACGCCAACATCAGTTATGGTAGTGAAGCTCCGTTGCCCAACGAAGCATACGTATCACCGCGTATCACAGACCGTACCATTGATGACATGAAGAGTGGACGGGTTCTCTCTGCCGACATCAACTACATCTTCTCTACTCCTCACCTGGCCGGACGTATCGGAGTATTCCAGACTAATTTCTATGACCAGATGGAACGCAGCAGCTACTATGACGGCATTGAAGGAACATTCATCAACCACGTGTTGTATGGAGTAAACCGCATTCACAGAGGTATTGAGCTGGGAGCTACTTACAAACTGGATGACCATTGGAGCTTCGACCTGGCTGGAACCGTAGGTGAATATTATTACAGCAACAACCCTGACGGTATCAAGAACTCTGAAAACGGAAAGATAGTAGAAAGAGAACAAGTATACATGAAGGATGTTTACGTAGGTGGAGTTCCACAGATTGCCGGTACATTCGGAATCCGTTACTTCATCAAATACTGGTTCCTGGGAGCCAACCTGAACGGATTTGCACGCAACTACATCGAAGCTGCTCCCCTCCGCCGTCTGGCTTCAAGCTACACAGAAGTAACTCCGTATAACCAGTATTACGATGCCTTCAAGCAGTTGACCACACAAGAACGTTTCCCGGCAGCCTATACATTAGACTTGTCTATCGGAAAAATTTTCTACTTGCCTGGAAGACAATCTATCAACTTCAATCTTTCTCTGAACAATGTATTGAACAAGAAAGATATTTGTACCGGAGGATACGAACAGGGACGATTTGACCTTGACCATCCGGAACGCTTTGGAGGAAAATACTACTACATGCAGGGCATCAACTGTTTCCTGAATGTGAGCTACCGTTTTTAATCATTAACCTACATAAAACTCAGAATATATGAAACTTTTAAGAAATATCAGTCTGCCACTCATTGCCTCACTCGCTCTCTTTGCATGTGAACGAGACTATGATGCTCCTCTCTTGACAGAACCTGAATACACAGGTCCGGCAGCCAATATCACGATTTCAGAATTGCGTACACAGAATGCAGCAGCTACTCAGGACGTTCCTATCATCATCACGCAAGACCAGGTACTCAAAGCCGTCATCACAGGTAACGATGAATCAGGAAACATCTTCAAGAAAATCTACTTGCAGGATGAAACGGGTGCCATTGAAATGGAAGTAGACCAAAGCAGTGTGTACAATTATTATCCGGTAGGCCAGACTGTATATGTAGACCTGAACGGATTGAGCATTTCCGTATATGGAGACGAACAGCAATTAGGACATCCGGAAGGATACTTGTATCGTACACCGTGGGAAGATTTCGAAAAACATGTCAGCAAAGACGGATGGGCTAATCCAGAAAATGCCAAGCCTGTTGTAATTGATGACATCAGTACCATCAACGCTGCTCCCGATAACTATAAATTCAAATTAGTGCAATTTACCGGAGTTACTTTCCAGAACGGTGGTAAGGGTATCTTTGCTCCAGAAGATGGTTATGGTGAAGAAAATATTACCGACAGTCATGGAAATACTATCATGATTCGTACCAGCAATTATGCCAGCTTTGCAGGTAATAAACTTCCAGAAGGAAAAGGTAATGTAACAGGTATCTTAGGAAGATTCAGAGGTACTTGGCAGCTTACTTTACGTACAGCTAATGATGTCAGCGACTTTACTGGAAGTAATGAAGAAGGTGGGAATGAAGGCGGAGAAACTCCGAGTGGTGAAACGGTTTTATTCCAAGAATCTTTTGGAACTCCTGAAAAGAGTGGAAATTACTGGCCTAAAATCGCCGAATACACAGGGTTTGATAATCCTGGATTCTTCGAAGATGAATCAGGAAAGGCTGATGTACGCATAGGCTCCGCTTATCCTGCTAACGTGTGGTTCCCAAAAGGATCTGACATTAATCTGAAAGTAAAAGGCATAAACGGACAAGGTGCTACTAAAGCCACATTAAAATATCAGGTAGGATGCAATGTTTATAATTCAGGAGAAACACAAGACCTAAATACACTGAAAATTAAATGCAACGGTACAGAACTCCCCTTATCGAGTAAAGTGGTCAGTGGAGAAAATCAAGAAGGTAACAAACCTTTTGAGTTTGAAATTAAAGACATAAATATTTCAAATAATACAACTTTAGAATTTTATACAACCGCAGCAGATAACACGTATGGGTTGCGATTATTCAGCGTCAAACTCTATGTTCCAGGAAGTGGAAGTGGCAGCACCGGTGGTGACGGAGGTACAACCATTGAACCCACTCCAAGCAATTAATGCACACATCAAACCATGAAAGTTATGAATAAACGATTGCTTATTTTCACTTTGTTCATTACTTGTGTATATACCACCAGTCTGTTTGCACAAGACAGACTGGGTGTTTATGCAGCCGCATTCTATAATTTAGAAAACCTTTGGGACACGGTGGACGACCCTAACAACGAAGGGGATGATGATTTCACTCCGGAAGGAAAGTATGAATGGACTCAGACCAAGTATGAACAAAAGTTACAGAATATTGCCAAGGTAATCTCACAATTGGGAAGAGATTATTGTCCGGCAGGCCCTGCTATCATCGGTATCTCAGAAGTGGAAAACCGGAAAGTATTGGAAGACCTGACAAAAACAGCTCCCATCAGTGGAACGGGATATGAAATCGTACATTTCGAATCGCCCGACCACAGAGGTATCGACGTAGCAGCCTTGTACAACCCGAAACTGTTCAAGCTGATTGATGCCAGAATCTATCCTTTCAACAAGCCGGATATGCCGCACTATAAAACCCGCGACATTCTGCTGGTAAGTGGTATACTGGCCGGGGAACCGTTTCACCTGATTGTAAATCACTGGCCTTCACGCTACGGTGGATCCGCTTCTTCTCCGCTGAGAGAATTTGCTGCCAGCATCGTGAAACACATTGGCGATTCTATCCATGCACAGAACCCGGAAGCAAAAGTGCTCATTGTGGGTGACTTGAATGATGACCCGTTCAACAAGAGCTGTAGCGAGGTACTGGGCGCTAAAAAGAACATCAAGGAGGTAAAACCTGACGGATATTACAATGCTACCTGGAAATTGTACGATCAGGGTATCGGTTCTCTCTGCTACCAGAACCAATGGAATTTGTTTGACCAGCAGATTATATCAGGTAACCTGATTGGCAAAGACCGCAGTACATTGAAATTCTGGAAGAGCGAAGTATTCAACCGTCCATTCCTGCTTCAAAAGGAAGGAAAGTACAAAGGGTATCCACTTCGTACATTCTCGGGTACTACATTCCAGAATGGATTCAGCGACCACTTGCCGACCCTCACCTATTTTGTCAAGGTAATGAAGTAAGAGAAAATATATCTTTTCATAAAGAAAGGCGTTCCGACAACACAATCGGAACGCCTTTCTTGTTTCATTTAAAACCTCTTCAAATGCCCTTTAAACTACTACGTAGTAGTTCCTCCGTTACCTCGTAGTAACAGACCGACTACTACGTAGTAATTCATTCATTACCCCGTAGTAAAATTTCCTCCAAATCTTCCGGTACATAGACCTTACCGTTAAACTGCAAAGCTGCTTCTGCCGTATAGCGCTCTTTACGGGTAGCCAGTGTCTTGTCTTCCGTGTGATACAGCAGCAGATTCTTCACTCCAAGCTGAGCTGCTAACCGGCCAGCATCCAAAGCCGTGCTATGATGCTTCTCGTAGGGCTTGAACCGTTCCCGGTCTTCATACAAGCAGAACGCCTCACACAGCAGCCAGTCGGCTCCTTCCACATACATCTGGTTGCATGCGTTATAAGGTTCATCACCCAGACAAACCAGCGATTGTCCATCAGGAAGACAGGTACGGAAACCAAACTGTTTCTCCTTTGTAGAGGCAATGTCAAAGCATTCCACTTCCAGGCCGATGGCCTGAAATTTTTCTCCGTTCTTCACCTCACACAACAGTATCTCTTCTCCTAGGCGTGCCACAATCTTCTTGGGTAAAGTCATCCGGCAAATCCAGTCGAGCACCTGTACCACCTTGTCATGCCCATATATGCGCAGTTCGCCCTGGTACTCTCCTTTCTGAATAGCCTGAGCCACCATACGAATCATCCATATCACACCCAATATATGGTCAGTATGTGCATGCGTCACAAATATCTCATGAATGCCTGACAACGGGATATGTGTCTTCTGCAACTGCGACAGAATGCCGTTACCTCCTCCGGCATCCACTAAAAAGTATTTATCCTCCCGGCACAAGGCAAAACAGGTATTGTAGCAGGCTACGGTGGCCGCATTTCCCGTACCCAGCATAATAAGCTTCATCGAATTTTCCATACAATGTATCCTTTAAAACACAAGACAAAGATATAAATTTCCTGCTTTTATTTTTTTAACACATAAGGATTCTTACCACTATCCCCTTCTTTCCTCAAAATAAGGCACCGAGATTTCAACATAAACATAAAATACAATAAGCCCCTTGCAGGAGACTTTTCCTATTCCTCACGTAAGATATTGAAAATTCGATTTTTCGGGTTGTTGTACTTTTGCCAATAAGCCTGCACGGGAAATTACCTTTTATACATATTGTATGAACTACAAAAACATCACATCACGATATTGTATCAAATAAGATATTTACCCTATTGAACAATAAGGTTTTACAACCCACAAAAGCCCTATTGCATATATCAATAAAAAAAACGTCCTTTGCGGTGTAGACAGAAAAATGCTTATGGAATACACTGAACAATTAGCCAATAATCACATCTCAGTAGACTGCGTGGTCATCGGATTCGATGGAGAGAAACTAAAGGTGTTGCTCGTAAAAAGAATGGGGGAAGAAAGTGGAGAAGTTTTCCACGATATGAAACTCCCCGGAAGCCTTATCTACATGGATGAGGACTTGGATGATGCAGCTAAACGAGTGCTTCGTGATTTGACTGGACTCAAGAACGTAGACCTGATGCAGTTCAAGGCGTTCGGTTCAAAGGACCGTACCAAGAATCCCAAAGATGTTCACTGGCTGGAAAGAGCCGAAAAGGCCAAAGTGGAACGAATCGTAACCATCGCCTACTTTGCCATGGTAAAAATAGACAAGACTCTCAACAAGAACCTGGATGAATACAAGGCAGAATGGGTGGCACTGGAAGAAGTGAAGGACCTGGCATTCGACCACAATCTGATTATTGCAGAAGCCATGAAGTTTATCCGGCAGCACATCGAATTCAACCCGTCGTGCATCTTCGAGCTGCTTCCACGGAAATTTACCGCTCTGCAACTGCGAATGCTGTATGAGGTGATTTACGGCAAAGCATTGGATGTACGCAACTTCCATAAGAAGATTTCCATGATGGAATACATCGTGCCGACGGAAGAATACGAACAGGGAGTATCTCACCGGGCCGCAAGGTATTACCGGTTTGACCGGAAAATCTACAACAAAACAAGAAGATAATTTTAAAAGACTATATAACGATGTATGTATTAGGTTATGACATAGGAAGCTCGTCAGTAAAGGCGAGTCTGGTCAATGTAGAAAGCGGAAAATGTGCAGCATCTGCCTTTTTCCCGAAAACAGAAGCGCCTATCCTCGCTGTCAAACAGGGATGGGCTGAACAGGACCCGCAGAGCTGGTGGGATAATTTGAAACTGGCTACACAAGCCGTTCTCACTGCTTCTGGTGCAAAAGCAGAAGAAATCAAGGCTATCGGTATTTCTTATCAGATGCACGGTCTGGTCTGCGTGGACAAGAACCAGCAGGTGCTCCGTCCTTCTATTATATGGTGTGACTCCAGAGCTGTACCATACGGTCAGAAGGCATTTCAGACATTGGGAGAAGCGCAGTGCTTGTCACATTTGTTGAACTCACCGGGCAACTTCACGGCTTCCAAACTGGCTTGGGTAAAGGAAAATGAGCCGGAGGTTTATGAACGTATCTATAAGGTGATGCTTCCGGGTGACTATATCGCCATGCGACTGACAGGAGAAATCTGCACGACAGTTTCCGGATTATCGGAAGGTATGTTCTGGGATTTCAAGGAAAACAAGGTAGCTGATTTCTTGCTGGATTATTACGGTATTGACTCATCCTTGCTGGCTGACATCCGTCCGACTTTCTCTGAACAGGGTAAAGTAACGGAAAAAGTAGCTGCCGAGTTAGGACTGAAAGCCGGTACTCCGGTAACTTACCGCGCCGGTGACCAACCGAACAACGCTCTTTCGCTGAATGTATTCAATCCGGGTGAAATTGCTTCTACAGCTGGAACTTCCGGAGTAGTATACGGAGTGAACGGTAGTGTTAACTACGATCCGAAGTCACGCGTCAATACATTTGCACACGTCAACCATACTGCTTCACAGACTCGTCTGGGCGTATTGCTCTGCATCAACGGTACGGGTATCCTCAATTCGTGGATGAAACGCACATTAGCTTCCGACCTCAGCTATGCGGAAATGAATGAGGTAGCTGCTCAGGCTCCTATCGGTGCTGCCGGCATCAGTATCCTTCCGTTTGGCAACGGAGCTGAACGTATGTTGCAGAACCAGGAAACCGGATGTTCCGTTCAGAGTGTCAACTTCAACTTGCATAACCGCAGTCACCTGCTTCGTGCCGCTCAGGAAGGCATCGTATTCTCTTTCCGTTACGGTATCGACATCATGAAGGGCATGGGAATGGATGTACGGAAGATTCACGCCGGACATGCCAACATGTTCCTGAGTCCGCTGTTCCGCGACACGCTGGCCGGAGTCACAGGTGCTACCATCGAACTCTATGACACCGACGGTTCGGTAGGAGCTGCCAAGGGAGCCGGAATGGGTGCAGGCATCTACCGCGACAACGTGGAAGCTTTTGCCACTCTCGACAAACTGGCTGTCATCGAACCGAAGGCTGCCGACGAAGCGGCATACGACGACGCATACGCACGTTGGAAAGAATGTCTCGAAAAATCAACAAACAATTAAATATAACAATTCATTAACTTATAAAACAAAGATATTATGGCAACAAAAGAGTACTTTCCGGGTATTGGAAAAATCAAATTTGAAGGTGTAGAAAGCAAAAACCCGATGGCTTTCCGTTATTATGACGCAGAAAAAGTCATCCTGGGCAAACCGATGAAAGAATGGTTGAAGTTCGCTATGGCATGGTGGCACACATTGTGCGCTGAAGGTGGCGACCAGTTCGGTGGCGGAACAAAGAGCTTCCCATGGAAAGGAAATCCTGACAAAGTACAGGCTGCAAAAGATAAAGTAGATGCAGGTTTTGAATTCATGCAGAAAATCGGTATCGAATACTACTGCTTCCACGATGTAGACTTGTGCGACGAAGCTGCTACTATCGAAGAATACGAAGCTAACTTGAAAGAAGTAGTAGCTTACCTGAAACAGAAACAGGCTGAAACTGGTATCAAACTGTTGTGGGGTACTGCCAACGTATTCGGTCATGCACGTTATATGAACGGTGCAGCTACTAACCCTGACTTTGATGTAGTAGCTCGTGCTGCCGTACAGATTAAGAACGCCATCGATGCTACTATCGAACTGGGCGGTACAAACTACGTATTCTGGGGCGGCCGTGAAGGTTACATGTCACTGCTGAACACTGACCAGAAACGTGAAAAAGAACACTTGGCTCAGATGTTGAAAATGGCTCGTGACTATGCACGTAGCAAAGGTTTCCAGGGTACTTTCCTGATTGAACCGAAACCGATGGAACCAAGCAAGCATCAGTACGACGTAGATACTGAAACTGTTATCGGCTTCCTGAAAGCACACGGTCTGGACAAAGACTTCAAAGTAAATATCGAAGTAAACCACGCTACTTTGGCTGGTCACACATTTGAACACGAACTGGCAGTAGCTGTAGACAACAACATGCTGGGTTCTATCGACGCTAACCGTGGTGACTACCAGAACGGATGGGATACTGACCAGTTCCCTATCGACAACTATGAACTGATTCAGGCTATGATGCAGATTATCCGTGGTGGTGGTCTGGGCAACGGTGGTACAAACTTCGATGCGAAGACTCGTCGTAACTCTACTGACCTGGAAGACATCTTCATCGCTCACATCGCTGGTATGGATGCCATGGCACGTGCTTTGGAAAATGCAGCACGCCTGCTGGAAGAATCTCCTTACAAGAAAATGCTGGCTGACCGCTACGCTTCATTCGACAACGGAAAAGGTAAAGAATTTGAAGAAGGCAAGCTGACACTGGAAGATGTAGTAGCATACGCTAAGACTGTAGGTGAACCGAAACAGACCAGTGGAAAACAAGAACTGTATGAGGCTATTGTAAATATGTATTGCTAATACGCTGATTTATCAGTATCCGACCGGCATGCCCGTCGGCGAAAGTCTCTTTCCCGACCGGGTATGCCGGTTTTTATTTTCCATAAAAAACCTATTATCATGAATTACACAGAAAAAGGAAGCAGAAGTTATCTGTTTTCCATCGTACTGGTAGCCGTTTTAGGAGGATTGCTGTTCGGCTACGATACCGCTGTTATTTCAGGAGCGGAAAAGGGTCTTCAGGCTTTCTTCATGGGAGCAGACGATTTCATCTATACAGATACCTGGCACGGTATCACTTCTTCGAGCGCCCTTTTAGGCTGTATTATCGGTAGTGCTTTATCAGGATTTTTTGCTTCCCGTTTCGGAAGAAAGCTTTCTTTGCTGATAGCCGGCGTCATGTTCTTTTTATCTGCATTAGGCTCATACTATCCGGAATTTTTGATATTTCCGTACGGGGAACCCTCCTATTCGCTTCTGTTAGCGTTCAATTTTTACCGCGTCATAGGCGGTGTAGGTGTGGGACTGGCTTCTGCCATCTGTCCGATGTATATCGCTGAAATCGCCCCGAGCAGTATCCGCGGTACATTGGTTTCCTGGAACCAGTTTGCCATCATCTTCGGTCAGCTGGTAGTCTATTTTGTCAACTTCCTCATCTTGGGAGACCATCTGAATCCGGTAGTAGAGATAGTGGATGGCGTCAACCGCATCATGAATCCGGAAGCTGCTGCCTGGAGTACTGAAACCGGATGGCGACTGATGTTTGTCAGTGAAGCCGTTCCTGCCGGATTGTTTACCCTTTTAGTTTTGTTCGTTCCGGAAACTCCCCGCTACCTGGCCATGACCGGTCGTGACGAAAAAGCCCTGTTTGTATTAAGCCGTATCAACGGTCTGTCACAAGGAAAAGAGATTCTACAGGAAATCAAGGCTACTGCTCATGAAAAGACAGAAAAACTGTTCACTTACGGCTGGATGGTTATTTTTATCGGTATCATGCTGAGTGTATTCCAGCAGGCAGTAGGTATTAACGCCGTACTTTATTTTGCACCGCGTATTTTCGAAAGCATGGGCATGGGCAATCCGATGGTACAAACAGTATTCATGGGAATTGTCAACATCCTGTTCACTTTGTTAGCTGTCTTTACTGTAGAAAAGTGGGGACGCAAGCCTCTGCTCATTTACGGTTCCATTGGTATGGCCATCGGCGCACTCGGAGTAGCCCTCAGCAATGCAGTAACCGGTATCAGCCCTATGGTACCCGTCATCAGCATCATGGTCTACAGTGCATCGTTCATGTTCAGCTGGGGTCCCATCTGCTGGGTGCTCATCGCCGAAATATTCCCCAATACCATCCGTGGCGCAGCCGTAGCCATCGCTGTCGCTTTCCAATGGATATTCAATTTCATCGTCTCATCTACCTTCCTGCCCATGTACAACATGAGTGCCGGAGATATGGGCGACAAGTTTGGCCACATGTTTGTATACGGACTCTACGGAGCTATCTGCATCATTGCAGCCATCTTTGTATGGAAATTAGTACCGGAAACAAAAGGTAAAACCCTAGAAGACATGACACGTTTGTGGAAAGAGCGGAAAAAATAAAGAGGATAACCCAAAAAGGCTTGCAGAATTTCTGCAAGCCTTTTTTATACTGATTCCCATTAGGATGATCTACATAAAGCAGTCACGGGTCAACGTAATAATCTGAGGGGTAAATCCGATAAATTTATATCTTTGCCG
>NZ_QSQT01000025.1 GCF_003437535.1 Phocaeicola plebeius | reverse complement strand
TCTTTCTATTACGGGATAATGTTTAACTTGTCCAACTTTTTGGGGTCACTTCAGTTTGAGATGGCCTCTCTTTTTTGCCCTACGAATGCCCCACAGAACTTGGCAAGCAGCCAAAACGTTGCTTAAAACATTTTGTGAAATACTTTGGGTCATTGAAACCTACTGCATAAGCAACTTCAGACACATTGGTATCTCCTTTTTTCTGTTTCAGCAACTGATAGCCCATATCCAACCTAAAGTTCTTCATAAACTGTCCGATAGGAATTCCTGCCAGATTCTGCATCTTCTGGTTAACCAATGTCTTACTATATCCCATGTCACGAATAAAAGCATCCAGCCCATATTCAGACTCTGCATAGTGCTCTTTCATCAAGGCGATAGCCCGATCCATAAAGGCCTTATCTCTGGACTCTTCTATCAATCCAAGATCACTCACATCTGTCAATGCCAGAGCAGCAGGTTTTGAAAGTTTCTCCTGATAACCACGACGCAAAGCCAGAATGTTACGAATACGATATTTAAGAACTTCTGCATCAAAAGGTTTACACAAATATTCATCAACCCCTACTGAATAGCAGATTTTCTCATTCTCCTCCGAGCACACTGCCGTAAGAATTAGAAAAGGAATGTGACTGGTCTCTAAATTTGCCTTTACTCTTTTCGATAGTTCCAGCCCATCCATTTCAGGCATAAGCAAATCACTAATAATCAAGTCTACATGCTCATTTTTTATTATGTCTATAGCTTTTTTCCCATTTTCTGCCTCTAAAAGCTTATATTCTTGTTTCAGTAAAGAACAGATATAACGGCGCATATCAGAGTTGTCATCCACTATCAGTAGGGTTTCATGTGCCGATGAAGCTGGTTTCACCAATGACATGTTTTCTTCATCCAAATGCCTTTCTACAACAGTTTCATGCTCCTTTACCGGCATGTCTTTCATCGGTAGCAATATTCTAAAAGAGGTACCTCCAGAATGGTTGTTCCGAGCAGATATCACTCCCCCATGAAGCGTGATAATCCGCTTACAAATATTCAGTCCTATACCTGTGCCCGTCTGTCCGAAAACAGGATAAGCCACAGTGTTCTGTGCTTGAAAAAAACTATCAAAAATTTTAGGTAAATCTTTTTCCGGAATTCCACATCCAGTATCCGATACCGACAGATAAAGCTGCACCTTTCTCTCATAATCTACTACTCTGGCCACATAAAGGCTTATAACACCCCCATCAGGCGTAAATTTCACAGCATTAGCCAATAGATTTGTCAGCACACGATGAAGATATTTAGGGTCAGCATTTACAGAAAGTCCCTGAAGACGATAATACGTGCGTAATACAATATGACGTTCTTTCACAAAGGAGACAAAAGGTGCCAATAAGTCTTCAACCATAGAAATCAAGTTAAATGGCCGGATGTTCAATTGCACCTTTTCCATATCAAGTTTACGGAAATCCATTAATTCATTCACCAATGACAATAAATCTTCTACATTACGTTCGGCTATGTGAAGCTGCTCCTTTACCTCCTTATCTGAAGTCAGTGCCAATGCCTGCTGAATAGGTCCGTGAATCAATGTAACCGGTGTACGGAACTCATGGGTAATATGCGTAAAAAAACGTATTTTTTCTTCTGCAACTTCCTCTACATGATGAGCCATTACTTCCAGACTACGGTTCTGTATTTCCAGTTCGTGTGTGCGCTGGGCTACTAATTGTTTCAATAATACCTGACGATGTTTTAACTGCCGTACTTTATAACGATAAAAGGCTACGGACAAACATCCTGCAACAAGCAAAAGTAACGACCAGAACCACCACGACTTATAATAATAAGGACGTACCTGAATATTTATATCCAATATGTCATCTTGCCATCTTCCCTCCTGATCTGTAGCTTGTATTTCCAATTGGAATTGTCCTCCCGGAAGTGAAGGCAAAGCAATCACCGGATTATCTGCAGGAAGTTCCACCCATTCCTCTCCATTCTGTTTTTCTCTGTAACGAATCCGAACCGCCTCGTTGTATCCATACTCCAAAGTGGTCAAAGCAAGTTCCAGTTTATTCCCTTCCCCCAAATCAGACAGCCTTTTCGAAGTCTCATAAGTCCAGTTTTCACCATTCACACGGCAAGAAGAAATAACAACTGTACGTTCCTTGACCGATTTTGGTATTTTCTTCAAAATCACTTCACACAATCCATGATCTTTCCCGCAATACAAGCGTTTATAACGTGATGAGAAATGCAATGTATGTGAATCATAATCTTTGTCCAAAATACCATCAGACTTTCCGTATAAGACAAAAGTATCACTATCTACCAGCAAACGGAATAATCCATTCTCTGTAGCAATCCATAAATTACCTGTTCCATCTTCGGATAAGCCATAAACCGTATTTTCATAAAAGCCTTCTTCTTTTCCATAATGCTTAAACTGAAAACGGTTTGCTTTATCCGATATTAAATGATAAAGTCCTGTGGCTTTTCCTCCTAACCAGATTTCGCCACGACGATCTTGAAAAACCACATTGACTCGCTCTACCTGCGTAGATTTCTCATCATTCAACTTATAGCGTAAATAAATATAATTAAAATGCCGACGCGAACGGGCGAAAGAAAACAGATCAACAATAAATACCCCCTCAGAAGTACCCACCCACAATCGTCCTTTCCGATCTACACACAAAGAACCTACTGATTCGAACTCACTCACACTGGAATCAAAATCCACCCGGCTAAATAGCTCCTGCTTTTTATCATAAAACAATAATCCATGTGTCGTTCCAAACCAAATACCCCTGTTGACAGAATCTTCCACCGCACTCATAATAAAATCATCCTCCAGCCCTGGCACTTCTCCATTGGAATGCTGACGAAAGACAGAATGAGGTTTATTCAAATCCAGCTCACTAATTCCAGCCCCCCAAGTATAAACCCACAGATGATTATCACTGTCTATCAATATGCCATTCACATTATTGGAAAGAATAGATGTCGAGCTATGAGGGGTGAAAGCGTAATGCTGCACTGCTTCCGTTTCTGGGTTCATCTGATAAAGTCCTCCCTCAATCGTACCAATCCACAAATTTCCCTTTTTATCTTCCGTCACAGCACTGATTTGCGGTGTGCGCCCTGCCGAAAGTTTCCAGGGAATATCCCCTAATCTGGCAACCTCTAACCTGCGCGACAAGTACAACAGATTGACTCCTCCATCCTGTGTACCGGCCCAGATGTCCTGCCCGTCGGTAAACAGACAGACTATGATATTGGAATTCAATCCTCGTTCTTCGGAATCTTCCACCCGACGGATAAAAGAAAATGTATCGGATTCACGGTCATATACATTCAGACCGTTGAAAGTGGAAACCACCAGACTGCCGTCGGAAGTCAGCTTCATGTCCGTGATATAAGCCTGACTGAGCATCCCTTCCCGATGCGAAGAGTAACGGTAACGCTTCATCGTCTTGGTTTGCCGGTAATAGCGGAAAAGTCCACGATTACTGCCTATCCACAAGAAATCGCCGTCGGCTTGCAGACAAGAGATACGCCAGTCATCACTAAAAGGTACAATGGCATCCGAAAGCTGCTGTTTACGCAACTTATTTCCTCCTTCTTTCACAATCCGGTAAATACAGTTACCTACTCCGGCACAAAGTCCTCCTTCAATCTCCGCAATGGCCGATACACTCTCATCGGCTTCAGCTTGCATCCGATAAAAAGCCGTCACGACTCCTGAAGAGTCCAGTTCCAGACACCACAGCATCTTGTCGGTTACTACCCATATATTTCCATCGGTAGTCTGTACCACCGAACGGACAAACGAATTAAACAAAGATGATAATTCCGATACTGCTCCTAAATCAGACGCGGGCAAAGAAAGACCTGTCTGTAGGTCAATCAGGTCAAGTCCGGCATCCGAACCTACCCAGAGCCTTTTCTGGCGATCCTCGCACAATGTGTAGACATAGTTTCCTTTCAAGCGGTAAAGAGGTTCCTTCACCCCATAACTCAGGAAACGATAGCCGTCGTAACGCGCCAGCCCGTCCTGAGTGGCCACCCAGATATATCCGAATGAATCTTTCATTACGGCAGTCACCGAGTTATTAGGCAACCCGGCTTCCTCCGTTATATGACAGAAATTATAATTTGAGAAGAAATATTTCTTCGCTTCCAGGCGTAGCGTATTCCCCCCAAATAAAATAATACATAAAGTCAACAAAAGTAGTCTCATAGCATATTTATGTTACAATCGTATCGGTTCATTTATAAAATGCCTGCGTTCTCTCCGGATATACCAGGTAACGCAGACCCATCCTAAAGCCACCACAAAGACTCCTACCAGTGCCGGATAGCGATAACCTAATCCTGCATCAATCGGAAGTCCTCCGGCATATGCTCCTACCGCATTTCCCAAATTGAAAGCAATCTGCACACAAGCCGCTCCCATCATTTCGCTTCTTCTGGAGTTCTGCAGCAACAACAATTGCTGAGGAGGAGACACCGCAAACAAGGCTGCCGCACAAATAAACATCAGCAATACGGAAAGCCAAGGTACTCCTGCAAACAGAAACGTGCCCAGCAAAGCTAGCATCATAAATACCTGCGTAAACTGAATCACCGGTGCCAGTCCGTACAAATCGCCACATCGTCCTCCTACCAGGTTACCGATAGTCATCCCCAATCCGGCCAGCATCATAATCCATGTCAGACTTTCCGGTTGGAAACCCGCTTCATGCAGCATCTGCGGAGTGACGTAGCTGAACCAGCAAAATACTCCCCCGTTGCCAAACATCGTGGTCAGGATAATCAGCCACGGAGCTAACTTGCGCAAAAAGCGGAACTGTCCTTTCCAGCCCACATCCGGCAAGGCGGGTAAAACAGGTATCCATTTCCAGACGAGGAAGAATACCAGCATTCCCCAGCATCCATTGAACAGGAAGGGGAACCGCCAGGAGAACAGATTGCTCAACAATGTACCCAAGGGCACTCCAAACAAATTGGCAATGGTCATACCGGCAATCATCAGGGCTACAGCTTGCGAGGTTTTCCCTTTATCGGCCACCCTCTCGGCTACAATAGAACCGACTCCGAAAAATGCTCCGTGAGGCAGTCCCGACACAAACCGCATAAGCAGCAATGTCCAATATTCCGGAGCAAGCGCCGCACACAAATTACCAATCACATAAATGGCAGCAAGTCCTAACAATATCTGTTTCAACGGACGCGTACGAGCCACAAACACCGTCAAGGGTGCTCCCACACAAACTCCTATGGCATACGCCGAAATAAAATGTCCGGCTTCCGGTATGCTGATACTCAAATCACGAGCCACATTGGGCAGTATTCCCATCATCACAAACTCAGCAATACCTAACCCGAGTGTACCGGAGGCAAGTGCCAGTAAACTTTTTTTCATGCAAACAATCTTTTTTACCTGTTACCTATCTTCTACGGTACAAAATTACATCAAAAAGTGTACATTATACACATGTTTGAAATTCTTTTTAAAAAGATGGCCGGAACCTCCGAAGTTCTCCCCGCAAACGTAAGGCCTGCCCTGCCGTCATGCTGTCAAGCAGTTCCCAAAAACGAGGGCCATGGTTCATTTCACGTGTGTGAGCCAGCTCATGCAAAATAACATAATCAATCAGGTGAGAGGGAACTAACATCAGGTAACAGGACAAACTGATGGTTTTAGCTGAAGTACAACTTCCCCATCGTGAACGGGCAGCGGTAATCCGTACTTTTCGGTAAGTCAACCCGAAGCGTTCTGCCCACACACTCAGCAAGGGTGGCAGAAACTCAGCCGCCACTTTTTTCATGGCACGCAAAATAGCCCCACGCACCAGTTTCTGAACCGCTTCATCCGAAAAGTCGGTATGTTCCGGACAGAACACGGTCACCTCACCCGAAGGCATCTGCCGCACCGTGAAACATTTCAGGTGACTGGAAGACAATGACAAACGAAAACAGTCGGCCTCAATCCGAAAACTGAAATCGATTGGCCGTACCGCCACCTGCCGAAAGCGTTCCCGTAAATCGGCACGAAACTGCTCCAGGGTAGAAAGCACTTTGTCCGTCTTGCTGTAAGGCGGCACCGTGAGATACAGGCCGTCGGGCTTGACACGCATCGTAATGTTTCTTGCTCCCCGGCGTGTGGCAATCACAATACGGTGGAAATCTTTATCTTCTATAATTCGTTTAGTTGACATAACGGGACAAAGATAACAAATAAATTATCAATTAAATAGGATTAATGAAGCAATAAAAGTCGTAACTTTGCACCCCGAAAAAAGAATACATCGAAAATTATTTATCAATATGGAATTACCTAAAGACCCGATGATGCTTTTCAGCTTCATCAACATGAAGTTAAGAGACTATTATCCTTCGCTCGATGCCCTTTGTGCAGACATGAACGTGAGCAAGGAAGATATTCTGAACCGTTTGAAAGAAGCAGGATTTGAATATAACCCTTCTCAGAACAAATTCTGGTAAGAACTCAAAAAAAGGCTGCCTTCCGAAAGGAAAGCAGCCTTCATTCATTTTATTCAGGTGTAATAAGTATCAAGCGCAATTAGCACTGAGCCAACTTGTTGTCAGAACCCAATACGTTGATGATTTTGTGCTTGTAAAGTTTTTCCATGTTGTCACGAGCCGGACCCAGGTATTTACGCGGGTCGAATTCAGCCGGTTTTTCAGCGAACACCTTACGGATGGCAGCTGTCATGGCCAGACGAGAGTCTGAGTCGATGTTAATCTTGCAAACTGCAGACTTGGCAGCCTTGCGCAACTGGTCTTCAGGAATACCGATAGCAGCTTCCAGCTTGCCACCGAACTTGTTGATAGTATCCACTTCTTCCTGAGGAACTGAAGAAGAACCGTGAAGAACGATAGGGAATCCCGGCAGTTTTTCCATTACAGCATCCAGTACGGCAAATTCCAATGGAGGAGGAACCAGACGGCCTGTAGCCGGATCAACGTGGCACTGTTCGGGTTTGAACTTGTAAGCACCGTGAGAAGTACCGATTGAGATAGCCAGTGAATCGCAGCCTGTACGGGTAGCGAAGTCGATTACTTCTTCAGGGTTAGTATAAGTGTGGTGTTCTGCAGAAACTTCATCTTCCACACCAGCCAGCACACCCAGTTCACCTTCTACAGTTACATCGAACTGATGAGCGTAGTCAACCACTTTCTTGGTCAAAGCTACGTTTTCTTCGTATGGCAAGTGAGAACCGTCGATCATTACTGAAGAGAATCCCATGTCGATGCAAGATTTGCACAATTCGAATGAATCTCCGTGGTCAAGGTGAAGCACGATTTCAGGATGTGCGCAACCCAATTCTTTTGCATATTCTACAGCACCTTCTGCCATGTAACGCAACAAAGTCTGGTTAGCATAGTTACGAGCACCTTTAGATACCTGCAAGATAACCGGAGATTTTGTTTCTACAGCAGCCTTCACGATGGCCTGCAGCTGTTCCATATTGTTGAAGTTGAAAGCAGGGATAGCATATCCACCTTTGATTGCTCTGGCAAACATATCTCTTGTGTTCACCAAGCCTAACTCTTTGTAATTAACCATTTTTGTAAGTTTTATAATTGTTAGTAATTAATTCCATCTGCAAAAGTAACAATATAAAAAGAATTAGCAATATACTAAATCGGAGATTTTCTGTCTTTTCTTGAGGCAAATCAATTTTAAGCGGAATATTTACCATAACATGCGGCAAGGATGCAAAGTAGATATGACAAAAACTGATTTACCTATTATATAAAAGCCTTTGAGTGACAGAATATTTTTTTCGGGTATTTCTTTTTAGTTTCAAAGAAATAGCGTATCTTTGCAACCCGAAATAGACCATTACACACTTTACCAGTGTTACCACATATTTATTTGTCAATAATAACAATAAAAAGTATATACTAAAATGAAAAAAGGCATTCATCCTGAAAACTACCGTCCGGTAGTATTTAAAGACATGTCAAACGGCGACATGTTCCTGTCTCGTTCAACTTGTGCTACTAAAGACACAATTGAATTCGAAGGAGAAACTTATCCGTTGGTTAAGCTGGAAATCTCTAGCTCATCTCACCCGTTCTACACTGGTAAGTCTAAGCTGGTGGATACTGCAGGACGTGTGGACAAGTTCATGAGCCGTTATGCAAACCACAAGAAAAAATAATTGATTATTTTTCTGGAAAGAATAAAAAGAAGCCTTTTCATCGCGATGATGGAAAGGCTTTTTTTATGGGGTTTCGGAAGAAATTAAAAACTCTCCACAAAACTCTTTTGCGTTCCGTTCAAAACGCCAAAGAGTTTAAGACAAAACGCCTTTACGTTTTAATGCAAACGTCCTTGCGTTTCATCTCAAATGTACTTGCGTTTGAGATAAAACGCAAGGGCGTTTTTTCATCGGCATTTTTCACCTTACTTTTCATGCTTGAACTTTGCCCATATAAAGATTTCTTGATAACTTGCAACTGATTTCTTTATTCACACATAGACTATGAAAAGTAACTTTGCAAGAAGGTGGAAAGGTGCCATGATTACAGCTTATATCCTTTCCTTACCGACCTCTTATCTTACAGCACAAGAAAACTTAGTGCTGCACTACAACCGTCCTGCTGAATTCTTTGAAGAAGCTCTCGTCATCGGAAACGGTACGATGGGAGCTATTCTTTACGGAGGCACCGACAAAGACGTACTCTATCTGAACGACATCACCCTATGGACCGGAGAACCCGACCGGAAAGTCACAACTCCCGATGCCTACAAGGCTATTCCGGAAATCCGTGCCTTGCTCGACAAGGAAGATTACCGGGGAGCCGACCGTGCCCAACGAAAGGTTCAAGGACACTACAGCGAAAACTATCAGCCGCTGGGCCAACTTTCCATCACTTATTCTGCCGAACCGGCTAAGATAAGCCACTATCAACGGACACTGGACATCAGCCGGGCCATGGCACGAACCGCCTACCAGAGAAACGGTGCAGATTTTGCCTGTGATTATTTTGCTTCAGCCCCCGACTCAGTGATTGTACTGCGCCTGCAGACGGAAAGCGCACAAGGGCTGCAAGCCACTCTTTCATTCAACTCGCTCCTGCCTCATGCCACTACGGCCAACGGCAATGAGATTTCAGCCGAAGGATATGCTGCCTATCACTCCTATCCCGTATATTTTGACGGAGTAAACAACAAGCATTTGTATGATCCGGAACGGGGAACGCATTTCCGCACACTGATTCGGGTCATAGCTCCTCAGAGTGAGGTCAAAAGCTTTCCATCGGGCGAGCTGAAGGTGAAAGGCGGAAAAGAAGCCTTGATTCTGATAGCCAACGTCACCAGCTTCAACGGCTTCGACAAGGACCCCATGAAAGAAGGACGCGACTACCGGAACCTGGTAACACGACGCATGGAACGGGCAGCACAGAAAACGTTCGAGGAATTGGAGAATGCACACGTGACAGACTACAAGTCTTTCTTCGACCGCGTGGGACTTTGCCTAGGTAAGACAGACCAGGCCATTGCAGCCCTGCCTACCGACGAACAGCTATTGCAATATACAGACAAGTCACAAAGGAATCCGGAACTGGAAGCATTGTATTTTCAATATGGCCGCTACCTGCTCATTTCCAGTTCACGTACACCGGGAGTACCCGCCAACCTGCAAGGTCTGTGGAACGAACGCCTGCTCCCGCCCTGGAGCTGCAACTATACCAGCAACATCAACCTGGAGGAGAACTACTGGGCAGCTGAAACGGCCAATCTGAGTGAAATGCACCGCCCACTGATGGACTTCATCGCCAACCTGCAACACACGGGAGAAGAGAGTGCCAAGGCTTATTACGGCGTACAGAAAGTATGGTGTCTGGGACAGAATACGGACATCTGGGCCATGACCTGTCCGGTAGGATTGAACGTGGGTGACCCGTCGTGGGCATGCTGGACCATGGGAGGCGCCTGGCTGTCTACTCATATCTGGGAACGCTACACCTTCACGCAGGACAAGGAATTTCTACAGCAATATTATCCGGTATTGAAAGGTGCAGCCGAATTCTGCCTGAACTGGCTGATAGAAAAAGACGGCAAGCTGATTACTTCACCGGGTACATCGCCCGAAAACAAGTTCCTGACTCCCGACGGCTACGCAGGAGCTACTTCCTACGGCTGTACTTCCGACCTGGCTATGACACGTGAATGCCTGATAGATGCGGCCAAGGCTGCCGAAGCATTAGGTACAGACAAAACCTTCCGGAAGCAGATAGAGAAGACGCTTCCCCGCCTGCTGCCTTACCAGGTTGGCAAGAAAGGTAACCTACAGGAATGGTTCCACGACTGGGAAGACCAGGAACCGCAACACCGTCATCAGTCGCATCTGTTCGGTTTGTATCCGGGACATCATCTGTCTGTAAAAGAAACTCCGGAACTGGCAAAGGCCTGTGCCTGTACGCTGGAAATCAAAGGCGACAATACTACGGGCTGGAGCACCGGCTGGCGTGTCAACCTTTATGCACGCCTGCAAGACAGCAAAAATGCGTACCACATTTACCGTCGCCTGCTGCGTTATGTCAGTCCGGACGGATACAAAGGAAAGGATGCACGACGCGGAGGAGGTACCTACCCCAACCTGCTCGATGCACACTCGCCTTTCCAGATTGACGGTAACTTTGGCGGTTGCGCCGGCGTCATTGAAATGCTGATGCAATCTTCCGAGAACAGTATCACTCTGCTTCCGGCTCTTCCGGAGGAATGGAAGGACGGCAGCGTGAAAGGTATCTGTGCCCGTGGAGGATTCATCGTCGACATGGAATGGAAAGACAATAAAGTCACATCCTTGTACATCCAGTCACGCAAAGGCGGAAAGACGAAAGTCTGCTTCAACGGAAAGGTAAAAAACATTACATTAAAAGGAGGAAAAGGAATTAAACTTTTATGATACAACGGATTTTATATGTCGGCCTGATAACCGGTTTTTGTATTCTAGGTGACGTTACTGCTCAAAACACCTCTAATGAATCCAATCCCGTATGGGGAAACTGGGAAAAATGGGGAGAACAAAATGATGGCACCTATCGCAATCCCATCATTCCGGCTGATTACAGTGACATAGACTGCATTCAGGTAGGAGACGATTACTATGCCATTTCTTCTACTTTCCAATTTTCTCCAGGTATGACCCTGCTACACTCCAAAGACCTCGTAAACTGGGAGTTCTGTGGGAATATTATCAGTGACCTGACACAAATAGGAACCAAATTGAACTGGGACCAGATGGACCGCTATGCACGGGGAGTATGGGCGGGTACCTTGCGTCACCATAATGGACGCTTTTACCTGTTCTTCGGCACACCGGATGAAGGATACTTTATGACTTCCTCTTCCAAACCCGAAGGACCTTGGGAACCACTTACCCCTCTCTTGCTGGAAGCAGGCTGGGATGACTGCACGGCCATCTGGGATGAAGACGGGAAAGCTTGTTTCGTAGGGACTCATTTCGCGGACGGATACAAGACTTATCTCTTCCCCATGGCAAAAGACGGAAAAAGTATCAACAGAAAATCGGCCAAGCTTATTCATTCAGGAAACGGAAGGGAAGCCAATAAACTGATAAAAGTTGGAGAATGGTATTATCTGGTTTTCAGTGAGCACAAACCGGGAACAGGACGATACGTGATGGCAAGGCGCTCCAAAAAGCTATTTGGACCTTATAAAGAAGAAAAACAGCTTGCACTAGCCAGCAGAGAAGCCATGGAGCCCAATCAGGGAGGCATCATACAAGGAAAAGACGGGAAATGGTATTTTCTGACTCATCACGGTACAGGCGACTGGAGCGGGCGAATTGTCAGTCTGCTCCCCGTTATATGGATAGACGGCTGGCCGCTCATCGGAAAAGTTCTGCCACAGCAAATCGGCACCATGCAATGGGAAGCTCCCATGCCAGCCTTCTCATCACCGAAACTGACACTTTTAAGAAGTGATGACTTTGACAGCGAAATACTAGGTCCACAATGGCAATGGAACTACCAGCCTCGAAAAGATTTCTTTTCTCTGACAGAACGTCCCGGATGGATGCGTCTGAAAGCTTTCCGCCCGATAGAAAGTAATCAACTCCTAAAAGCGGGAAACACGCTTACACAGCGTACATTCCGGAAACAAGATAACGAAGTGATTGTGAAAATGGACATTTCACAGATGGCCGACGGACAAAGAAATGGAATTTGCCACTTTTCCTCTCATCATTCGGCTCTTGGTGTGGTAAAAGAAGGAACGCAGTATTTTATCGAGTATCGGAATAATGGCCACATCCTAAAAGGAAACGAAATTTCTACTTCGTTTGTCTGGTTCAAAACTTGTTGGGGAATGGATGGGAAATCACAATATTATTACAGCCTGGACGGAGATAATTTCATTCAGTTTGGAGAACCGTATCAAATGGTATGGGGAAACTATCGGGGAGACCGCATCGGCATCTATTGCTTCAACGACAAAAGTGAATCTGGATATGTAGATATAGACTACTTACATTATCGATAAACGACAAAAAGAAAGCCGCACCGGAATCATCCAGTACGGCTTTCTTTTTTTATCTGAAATTCAGTGTCTGTCAGCATTAAGCTTTTACACGACCTACGTAAGAACCGTCGCGAGTATCTACTTCGATAGTTTCATCCTGGTTGATGAACAACGGAACACGTACTGTAGCTCCAGTTTCTACAGTAGCAGGCTTAGTAGCGTTAGTAGCAGTATCACCTTTCAGACCCGGTTCAGTGTAAGTAACCTTCAGCTGAACTTTTACCGGCAATTCTGCGAACAAGATAGTTTCAGTAGAAGCATCAGAAACAACTTCTACAATCATTTCTTCTTTCAGGAAGTCTACACCTTCAATCAGGTCATGAGCGATAGGCACCTGTTCGAAAGTTTCCTGGTTCATGAAAATATAATCATCACCTTCTTTGTACAAGAACTGATAAGGACGACGTTCTACACGTACATCTTCCAGTTTTTCACCGATGTTGAAACGACGTTCCAATACATATCCGTCTACCACATCTTTCAGTTTTGTACGCATGAAAGTGTTTCCTTTACCCGGTTTTACATGCAGGAAGTCAATGCAGAAATACAATTTGCCATCCATACGGATAGCGGTTCCGATTTTAATGTCTTGAGCATTAATCATAACTTAAATCCTTTATTATTATGTAATAGTTTGATTTATTCTCTGAATACGGTTGCAAAATTAATCTAAATCGCGAAAAAACGCAAAAAGATTTGTCTAAAAATGATTTAGCACTTTGATTATTAAAAAAAAGTCACTAATTTTGCAGCCCGAACGCATGGAATAATAACATAAAATAGTATATACGAAAATGAAAAGAACATTCCAACCCTCTAACAGAAAGAGAAGAAACAAACACGGTTTCCGTGAAAGAATGGCTACCGCAAACGGTCGCCGAGTATTGGCAGCACGTCGCGCTAAAGGCCGCAAAAAATTAACTGTATCTGATGAATACAACGGAGTAAAAGCATAATAAACTCTGTTTTGACAGAAAGCCGCAAAGTAATTCCTTTTATTTACTTTGCGGCTTTTTATTTTGTCCAAGACTGCATTACCAGCGTTCCTACTATCTGAAGTATCATTGTACTGGCATAACGCATAAAAAAACCGGAGTCCATTATCTTCCGATAACGAACCCCGGCTCTATATTCTAAATCACTGTGGATTCTTATTTAATCAGGTCGCGACCTGTCATTTCAGACGGCTGTGCCATACCCAAAATGTGCAGGATAGAAGGAGCAACATCGGCCAATACACCATTTTCTACTTTGGCGTCTTTGTTTTCAGTTACATATACAAACGGAACCGGATTCAAAGAGTGAGCTGTGTTCGGTGTACCGTCTTCATTCAATGCATGATCTGCATTTCCGTGGTCAGCAATGATGATGACTTCATAACCGTTAGCCTTAGCAGCTTCTACTGTATCTTTCACACAATTGTCGATAGCTACTACAGCCTTTTCAATTGCTTCATAGATACCTGTATGACCTACCATGTCACCGTTTGCATAGTTCACTACGATGAAGTCATATTTCTGTGTACCGATAGCTTCTACCAGTTTATCTTTTACTTCGTATGCGCTCATTTCCGGCTTCAAGTCGTAAGTAGCTACCTTCGGTGAAGGAACCAGGATACGGTCTTCGTTGTCATACGGAGTTTCACGTCCACCGTTGAAGAAGAA
This sequence comes from Phocaeicola plebeius, assembly GCF_003437535.1. Taxonomy (GTDB): domain Bacteria; phylum Bacteroidota; class Bacteroidia; order Bacteroidales; family Bacteroidaceae; genus Phocaeicola; species Phocaeicola plebeius_A. The sequence continues at coordinate 43,186 of NZ_QSQT01000025.1, read as the reverse complement.
GGTTACATGGGCATATTTTTCAGTTTCTGCGATGTGCAGCTGAGTCTTGCCATTGCTTGCAAGGTATTCGCCCAATGTATTCTGTACGTTTTCCTTGTCGAACAAGATATGTACACCTTTGAATGAAGCATCATACGGAGTCATACAGTAGTACTGCAATCCCGGGATGGTCTTCATGCCTTCTTCCGGCATATCCTGCTGAGTCAATACGATAGTCAATTCTTTTGCACGGTCGTTACGGTAGTTGAAGAAGATAACTACATCACCTTCCTTGATAGTACCGTCGAAGTTTGCAGTAGAAATCGGTTTGATGAATTCGTCTGTTACACCTTCATCGTATGATTCCTGCATAGCCTGTACCATGTCGGTAGCTTTCTTACCTATACCATTTACCAGCAAATCGTATGCTTCTTTCACACGTGCCCAACGTTTGTCACGGTCCATTGCATAGAAACGTCCTACGATAGAAGCAATCTTTCCAGCTGATTTTTCGCAATGAGCAGTCAGCTGTTCAATGAATCCCTTACCGCTCTTCGGGTCTGTATCACGACCGTCCATGAAGCAGTGGATGAAAGTATTTTCCAGTCCGTATTCCTTTGCAATGTCACACAATTTGAACAAGTGTTCCAAAGAAGAGTGTACACCACCATTGGAAGTCAATCCCATGAAGTGGATGTTTTTTCCATGTTCTTTTGCGTATGAGAAAGCAGCTACTACTTCCTTGTTCTGCATAATGCTGTTGTCGGCACATGCACGGTTAATCTTCACCAAATCCTGATATACGATACGGCCTGCACCGATGTTCAAGTGACCTACTTCCGAGTTACCCATCTGGCCGTCAGGCAAACCTACATTTTCACCGCTGGCCTGCAGCTGTGAATGAGGATAGTTAGCCAACAGACTGTCCCAGTAAGGAGTCGGAGTATTGAAGATTACATCATCTTTTTGACGGTCGCCACAACCCCAACCGTCCAGAATCATTAAAAGCGCTTTCTTTGCCATAATCTATTTTGTTTAAAAGTTAGAATTCCATTCTATGTTTTCCGACAGCAAAAATACAAAATAATCCTGCTTGGAAGATTACTTTTCCTGATAATAATCAATAAAAAACGGCTACTTGAACCAAGTAACCGTAAAACAAATCGGGCGTACCAAAAGGCACGCCCGAAAGAATATTGCATCCTAATAAATTATTCAGCACGCAAAGTGAAACGTTTGAAGTCTGCAACAGCCAGTTCCGGATCAGCAGCTTTCAATACATCAGCAACAGTCTTCTTCGGATCCATGATGCTTTCCTGTTTCAGCAAGCAAACTTCTTTCAAGAATTTACCCAGACGGCCTTTTGCGATATTTTCAATCATAGCCTCAGGCAAGTTAGCAGCTTTTTCTGCAGCTACTTTTTCCTTGATTTCTTTAGCTTTAGCTACATCTTCAGCAGTAATCCATCCCTTAGCCATGTTGCTTTCCATGTGCTCTTCGCTATCTACGTGAGAAGGATTGATACCAGCTTTCTTCAAAGCAGCTTCAACAGCTTTCTGTACCTGTTCAGCCTTAGTCTTTTCAATAGCTACATTGATTTCTTCCTGTTTTACAGATTCAGGAACACCAGCTTCATCAATTGCAATCGGGTTCATGGCAGCAATCTGCATACAGATTTCATGAGCTACCTGAGCATCGCATTCTTTGTTGAATGCAACGATTGTACAAAGCTGATTCTTATTCATGTGGTTGTAAACAGCAGTGCAAGCACCTGATACGAAATTGAAACCATCCAATTCAGTCTTTTCACCAGTGATACCACTACGTTCTACAATTGCATCAGCAATAGTACCGTTACCCATAGGCAAAGCCTTGATTTCATCCAAAGTCTGGCACTTATTAGCGATAGCAGCATCCAGGATAGCCTGAGTCAATGCTACGAAATCTGCGTTCTTTGCAACGAAGTCAGTTTCACACTTCAAAGCAATCATTGCAGCGTAGTCACCAGTTGATTTTGCCAACACGCAACCTTCTGAAGTTTCACGGTCAGAACGTTTTGCAGCTACAGCCTGTCCTTTTTTACGGATAATTTCCATTGCTTTGTCGAAATCGCCTTCTGATTCTGCCAAAGCGTTCTTACAGTCCATCATACCAGCTCCAGTCATTTTACGAAGCTTGGTGATATCAGCCATACTTACAGCCATAATAATATCTTTTATTTTGAGTTAGTAATGTTCTTAAAAACAAAGTTGAGAATTGAGAATTGAGAATTGAGAATACAGTTTTCCCAATTTTCAATTTTCAATTCTCAACTTACTTTATTGATTAAGCTTCTTCTTCATCCTTGCTCATGAACGCAGCAGCCTTAGATGCGTTGATTGCATCTTCTTCAGCTTTATCCATGCGAGCTTTGGTAGCTTTTTTCTTAGCAGCTTTCGGTGCATTTTCACCAGCAGCTTCCATATCTACCTTTTCAGCTTTTCTTTCTTCCAAGCCTTCTGCCATTGCAGCGCAGCAAGCATCCAAGATAACTTCTACTGATTTAGTAGCGTCATCGTTTGCCGGAATTACGAAATCGATGTTTGAAGGATCTGAGTTAGTATCTACGATAGCAAATACAGGAATACCCAGACGGTTAGCTTCACGAACTGCGATGTTTTCTTTCAATACGTCTACTACGAACAATGCAGACGGCAGACGAGTCAAATCAGCGATAGAACCCAAGTTCTTTTCCAACTTAGCACGCTGACGAGAAATCTGAAGAACTTCTCTCTTTGACAAGTTTGAGTAAGTACCATCGTTTGTCAATTTGTCGATAGTAGCCATTTTCTTCACAGCCTTACGGATTGTCGGGAAGTTAGTCAACATACCACCCGGCCAACGTTCGATTACGTACGGCATATTTACAGAAGCAGCTTTCTCAGCTACAACTTGTTTAGCTTGTTTCTTAGTAGCAACGAACAGGATTTTCTTTCCTGATTTTGCGATTTGTTTCAAAGCTTCAGCAGCTTCTTCAACTTTAGCAACAGTTTTGTTCAAATCGATGATATGAATACCGTTGCGTTCCATGAAAATATAAGGAGCCATTGCAGGGTTCCACTTTCTTTTAAGGTGTCCGAAGTGGCAACCAGCCTCCAATAATGTATCAAAATTTACTCTTGACATTGTTTTTAATTTTAATCGTTTACTTTCTTTTTTGTTTATTGAACCAACTGCCCGGTAGTCTTTCCGACAAGAGCTTGCAGGAAGAATCCTGACAGTTTAGATACTAAACGCTTCTTTAGGTGACGAGGTATCAGTTGACGAGGCAACAAGGACAGACCCACCGAGTGAACCACCTTGCTAACTTGTCCCTTATCCAACTTGTCCCCTCGTTAACGTTTACTGAACTGGAATCTACGACGTGCTTTCGGACGTCCCGGTTTCTTACGTTCAACAGAACGAGAATCGCGAGTCATGAAACCTTCAGAACGAAGAGCCTTCTTATCTTCCGGATTGATTTTAACCAGTGCACGAGCGATAGCCAGACGCAAAGCCTGAGACTGACCAGTGAAACCACCACCGCACAAGTTAACTTTGATATCATATTTTTCAGCCACTTCCAATTTGTTCAACGGCTGTTTAACTACATACTGAAGAATAGTTGATGGAAAGTACTGTGCAAGGTCTCTCTTGTTAATAGTAATCTTTCCTGTACCTTCGCTTACGAAAACGCGAGCTACTGCGCTTTTACGTCTGCCTAATGCATTTACTACTTCCATTCTTTATTATTTAAGTGAATTAATATCAATTACTTTCGGGGTCTGGGCTTCGTGTTTGTGTTCACTTCCTTCGTAAACATACAAGTTACCCAGCAACTTAGCTCCCAGACGATTCTTAGGAAGCATACCTTTTACTACTCTTTTCATCAATTTTTCAGCGCCATTCGGTTTCGCCAACAGACGAGCCGGAGTAATCTCACGCTGGCCACCAGGATAGCCGGTATAGCTCAGGTAAACCTTGTCGGTCATTTTCTTACCTGTAAATTTCACTTTGTCTGCATTGATGATAATTACGTTATCACCGCAGTCTACGTGAGGGGTGAAGTTAGGTTTGTACTTACCTCTCAACAACTTTGCAACTTTCGCACCGAGACGGCCTACAACCTGATCGGTAGCATCCACAACAACCCATTCTTTAGTTGCTGTTTCCTTGTTTGCAGAAATGGTCTTGTAACTTAAAGTATCCACTCTTAAATCTTTTTTAAAATGTTAACTACTAAAAAACAAATTCCTACCTCCCTATTCTTCCCGGACAAAGAAGGATAAAGCACTCAGAATTAAAAATTTATCACTAGTTGATAATAATCGGCTTGCAAAGGTACGGTTTTTCTTTTAACCGACAAAAATTTTAAGCTTTTTTTCGCGGGATAACCGATTGATTATGAATCACACTTTAATGCCATAAAACAAGGAAAGGCCGTTACGGACATCCTGTCGCAACGGCCTTTTCCCGGTTTATTATCTCATTTCCGTCAACGTAACTCATCGCCCGGATAAACCGGTGACATCTCTACTTTCTTCCAGATTTCATGACACCAGGAATCAATCTTATTCCCGTTGGCATCGCTCTCCAGGAAATACTTCACATACATCAACGTACCGTTTTCTTTCAAATCAAAGTGCATTTCATTTTTCTTTCCATTCAATTGAGGAAGATGCACATTTTTCTCCACACATTCCGTATATACTCCTTCACTATTCATCTCATAAGTTCCATATCCCAAAATAACGGCTCCCGTCTGCATCATCAACAAATTGATAAAGCGTCCGTCGTCAGAAAGAATCTTCAAGGAATTACTTGTCTTAAGTTCACCCGGTATATCCGGAGAATTAGAACGATAGAAACACATCTGCCAAACTCCCTGCAAATTGACGGGAGTCTTCTCCTGCACAGCCTGGGCCATCGAATTGCCGACAGCTAAGAGCATTAGAAATGCTACCAGAAAAAAATAACGTATTTTCATAACTAAAAGTATTAGAATTACCTATCAGGTACCTACAAAATTATAAAATAATTTGAGAATCACGCATTTTATGTACATTTTTCTATCGCAAACACACAAAAAAAGTCACCCCGCATGGAATGACTTTTTCCTGTATACAATTCTCTTTTAGAATTCAGCATTACGCGGTGTACGCGGGAACGGTATCACGTCGCGGATATTGGCCATGCCCGTTACAAACAACAGCAGACGTTCAAAGCCTAATCCGAAGCCGGAATGCGGACATGAACCATATTTACGAGTATCCAGATACCACCACATATCCTTCATCGGAATATTCAGTTCCTGAATACGAGTCAACAGTTTGTCGTAATCTGCTTCACGCTCTGACCCACCAATAATTTCACCAATTTTCGGGAACAACACGTCCATGGCACGAACCGTCTTTCCGTCTTCATTCTGCTTCATATAGAAAGCCTTGATTTCTTTCGGATAATCCGTCAAGATAACCGGGCGCTTGAAATGTTCCTCCACCAGGAAACGTTCGTGTTCTGAAGCCAAATCCACGCCCCAGTAAACCGGGAATTCAAACTTATGTCCATTAGCTACTGCTTCTTCCAGAATCTTGATACCTTCTGTATAAGGCAGACGTACAAATGATTCCTTCAATACCCCCTGCAGACGTTCAATCAAGCCCTTATCAAACATATCGTTCAAGAACTTCACATCGTCATAACAGTTGTCCAATGCCCACTGTACACAGTATTTGATGAATTCTTCTGCCAAATCCATGTTGTCATTGATGTCATTGAAAGCTACTTCCGGTTCAATCATCCAGAACTCAGCCAAATGACGCGGTGTATTTGAATTTTCCGCACGGAATGTCGGTCCGAATGTATAAATTGCTCCCAAAGCAGTAGCAGCCAATTCACCTTCCAACTGTCCGGAAACTGTCAGACTTGCCTGCTTTCCGAAGAAGTCATTATCATAAATAATAGAACCGTTTTCATCTTTCTTCAAATCATAGAGGTTCATGGTAGTAACCTGGAACATCTGTCCGGCACCTTCACAGTCTGATGCTGTAATCAGAGGAGTGTGGAAATAGAAGAAACCTCTTTCATGGAAGAACTTATGAATCGCAATAGCCATGTTATGACGGATACGGAACACTGCACCAAACGTATTCGTACGAGGACGCAAGTGAGCAATCTCACGCAAGAACTCCATTGAATGTCCTTTTTTCTGCAATGGATAAGTATTGTCACAAGTACCCAATACTTCAATCTCACGTGCCTGAATTTCTGCTGCCTGTCCGGAGCCTACCGATTTTACCAGTTCTCCATTCACGCTCAGACATGCACCCGTTGTAATCAACTTCAGCAACTCTTCATCAAAATTAGCTAAGTCGACTACAATCTGCACATTATTTATAGTAGAACCATCATTCAATGCAATAAAGTTTACCTGTTTGCTACCACGGCGAGTACGCACCCAACCTTTCACATTGACCATCGCGCCAAAATCTTCACGCTTCAGCAGGTCAACAATTTTTGTTCTACGAATTGTTTCCATTTTGATTCTATGTTTTATCAATTAATCTAAAAACACAGGGATGCTCCGTTTCCGTGTATCCCTGTGTTCTGCTATATTTATCATTATTCAAAAGATCCCATACGAAGCATGGCCACTTCCTGTTCTGTGAGGTAACGCCAGTCACCGCGACGCAATCCCTTCTTGGTCAATCCCGCAAAGTACACACGGTCCAGCTTAATCACACGATAGCCCAGCGATTCGAAAATACGACGTACGATACGGTTCTTTCCAGAGTGAATTTCAATACCCACCTGCGACTTGTCTGTATCCGACGCGTAGCTGATAGCATCAGCATGGATTTCACCATCATCCAGTGTAATACCCTGTACAATCTGATCCAAGTCTGCCTTTGTCACATTCTTGTCGCAGTATACATGATAAATTTTCTTCTTCAAGAACTTAGGATGAGTCAGTTTCGATGCCAAGTCACCGTCATTTGTCAACAGCAGTACACCTGTGGTATTACGGTCCAGACGTCCTACCGGATAGATACGCTCCTTGCAAGCACCTTTCACGAAATCCATCACCGTCTTACGTTCCTGCGGGTCATCCGAAGTCGTTACGCAATCTTTCGGTTTATTAAGCAGTACATATACCTTACGCTCAATATTTACCGGCTGATCGTGGAACTTCACCTCATCCGAACGCTTCACCTTTGTACCCAGTTCCGTTACGATTTCACCATTTACAGATACTACTCCTGCAGTGATAAACTCATCCGCTTCACGACGAGAGCAGATACCTGCATTCGCAAGGAACTTGTTCAAACGAATCGGCTCATCCGGATCAGTCAGCAGTTCTTTGTACTCGATCTGCTTCTTCATACTATATTTTGCATTCGGGTTGTAGTCGGCAGTACGCGGACGGTAACCTCCCTGTGGACGACCATATCCACCCTGCTGTCCGCCATTGTTGTTAAAACGAGGACGATACGGACGCTGTTCTCCACCCTGTTGTGCATTATTAAAGCGCGGGCGATATGAACGCTGTTCTCCTCCTTCCTGGTTGTTGTTGAAACGAGGAGTGTATGCACGCTGCGGACGTCCACCATTATTGTTGTTAAAACGAGGATTGTAAGAAGAACGCTGCTCTCCTCCTTCATTATTGTAGGAGCGGTTTCCGTATGAACGCTGCGGGCGATTACCGTAACCACCTCTCTGCGGACGGTCCTCTCCATTATTAAAGCGAGGATTATAAGAAGAACGATAACCTTCTCCCCCTTCTCTATTGTTGTTATACGGACGGCGACCGTAGCTGTTGCTTTTCTCGCCTCTACCATATTTGTTATATCCTTCTCTGTTGTAAGACTTGTAACCATCGCGGCCAGACTGGCTGTTTTCGCCATCTTGTCTGAATTCTTTTTCTGCCATAATTTTTTTGTTTAATGCTAATATTAATACTCAACACCCTCTCGGGCGATATTTATTTTTTAAAGTTAGACTCCAGTATAGTTGTGCGGAGTAATCGCACGCAATTCCTTTTTAATATCCTCGCTGACGTTCAGTGTTTCAATAAAATCTTTGATTGAAGCTTCTGTAATAGCCTGGTTCGTACGAGTCAGCGCTTTCAACGCTTCATACGGATGTGGATAAGCTTCACGGCGCAAAATCGTCTGAATAGCTTCAGCCACTACGCTCCAGCAATTATCGAGATCTTCATAGATTTTATGTTCATTCAACAGCAATTTTCCAAGACCTTTCAGTGAGCTCTGGATGGCAATCACCGTATGTCCGAAAGGAACACCGATATTACGCAACACTGTAGAGTCCGTCAAGTCACGCTGCAAACGAGAGACCGGCAATTTGGAAGAAAGATGCTCCAATATTGCATTGGCCATTCCCAGGTTACCTTCTGCATTCTCAAAGTCAATCGGGTTCACCTTATGCGGCATGGCACTTGAGCCGACCTCACCCGCTTTGATTTTCTGCTTGAAATACTCCATGGAAATATACTGCCAGAAGTCACGGTTCATGTCAATCATGATGGTATTGATACGCTTCATTGCATCGAAGATGGCACCCAGTCCGTCGTAATTTGAAATCTGTGTAGTATATTCTTCACGTTCCAAACCTAATTTTTCAGCAACGAACTTATTACCGAAAGCCTTCCAGTCAAAATCCGGATAAGCCACGTGATGTGCATTGTAATTTCCGGTTGCTCCACCAAATTTCGCAGTCAACGGACAAGCCTTCAATACAGCCAGCTGACGGTTCAGACGATAAGCAAAAACCATGATTTCCTTGCCCAGACGAGTAGGAGAAGCAGGCTGCCCGTGAGTCTTTGCCAGCATCGGAATATTTTTCCATTCTTCTGCGTAGGCAGTCAACTGGTCAATCAGTTTCTGAATCTGCGGATAATAGACTTCTTCCAACGCATCCTTGATAGACAAAGGAACTGAAGTGTTATTGATATCCTGTGAAGTCAGTCCGAAGTGAATGAACTCTTTATAAGGTTCCAGTCCACCCAGTTTATCAAACTGTTCCTTGATGAAATACTCAACAGCTTTCACATCGTGATTTGTCACACTTTCAATTTCCTTGATACGTGCAGCATCTCCTTCAGAGAAATTACGGTAGATATCACGAAGAGACTCAAAACGAGTCATATCAAATGACGCCAGCTGCGGCAAAGGCAATTCACACAAAGTGATGAAATATTCAATTTCCACCCGCACACGATACTTCATGAGCGCATATTCTGAAAAATAAGCAGCCAAAGTTCCTGCTTTGCTTCTGTAGCGACCGTCAATCGGTGATACAGCCGTGAGTAAATCAAGTTCCATCATTATCGTAAAGTTTTTTTGGTATCTAAATTCTAAAGTTTCATTTGAATTCGCGAAATTAATGCTTTTTCCTGAGTTATCAGGGCATAGTCCTTAAACTTTAGTATTTATTTTATAATTAGGTTATTCACTCAGCAATTTTACAGCATCGACATACTGTGCGATACCCACTGCCACGCTCTTTGCTGCTTTCATAGCCATCACTACCGTTTGCGGACGATGCACCACATCACCTCCGGCAAATACTCCTTTACGGCTTGTCATACCGAAAGGACGTTCTTTCACCAGTACATACCCGTTATCATCGGTTTCTATGCCTTCCGTAGTCGACACAATCCGACTGGCCGGACGTGAACCCACAGCCAGGCAAATGCGATCGAAAGCATACTCCTTGACTCCCTCCGGCGTATTGGCACGTAGTCCGACAACCTTCCCGTCTTCATTTCCAAGGAACTCTGTCGTGGAAGTCTGCCATAAGAATTTCACACCTTCCTGCAAGGCAGCCTGATATTCTGCCTGTATAGCGGGCATATCGGCTTCCGTACGTCGATACACAATGGTCACACTGGCCGCTCCCATACGTACGGCCGTACGGGCCGCATCCATGGCTACATTTCCGCATCCCATCACTGCCACGTGCTCTCCTTCGATAACCGGCACCTTATCACGGCCAACAGTGCCTTCATTATAGATATTGGCCATATGCAACAGATAAGTCGCCTGAATCACTCCACGCAATCCGGCCCCCGGAATATCCAATGATTTGGGCAGAGCCGTACCTGAACCAATAAAAATAGCATCGTATCCCTGCGCAAAAATATCATCGATGTTCAGCTGCTTTCCTACCACACAGTTCAACAGAAAAGTCACCCCCAGTGCTTCAATCTTCTCAATTTCCTGACGAACCACCTGTTTGGGAAGGCGATATTCCGGAATGCCATACATCAACACCCCACCCGGTTCTGCCTGGCTCTCAAAAATTGTCACGTTAAAACCCTGACGAGCCAAGTCTCCGGCTACGGTCAGTCCGGCAGGTCCCGAACCAATCACGGCAACCTTTCCCCGTGTCTTCTGAGGTAGTTTTTCGCGAATCAGTTTCATTTCCGTATCAAAATCGGCCACAAAGCGTTCCAGCTTACCGATTTCTATTCCCTTCCCTTTCGGGTACAATACACAATGCCCCTGACACTGCTTTTCATGCGGACAGACACGACCACAAATAGCCGGCAGGTTACTCTTCTCATTAATGATTGCCATGGCATTTCCCATATTGCCTTTTGACAATTCATGAATGAACTCCGGGATATGATTTTCTATCGGACATCCTTTCTTGCAAGAAGGATTCTTACAATTCAAGCAACGTTTTGCTTCAGCTATGGCCTCCTGTAGCGTATAGCTCTCGTTTATTTCTCTAAATACAGCTTTTGGCTTATTCATCTTATCAAATTTGTCACATGCAAGTATTCCCTGCATACCTGTTTCATATTGGACGGCAAAGTTCGTAAAAAAATGCCATAAAGAAAGCAGAATGAGTTTATTTTTATTTCTACGGACAAAAAATATCCCACAGACTCACCGTCCATGGGATATTTCCACCTTTTAATACCTTAAGTCTTAATACGAACTGAAAGTCAATACGTAAAGTCAGATTTCTTTACATATACTTTGTAATCCTTTATCAAACCTGGTGCACCGGCTTCTGCACGAGGCAACATCCGGAAACCGGTCACATTATATTCCTTACCTAAATCTATGACAATCTGATGAGGATAAGCGGTATTGTCTACCGTCTGCCAGAAAGTACTTTCCTGCAAGTCGAAGACTTTATCTGCCGTGCGGTTTCCACTACGTGTTTCTTCACTGTCGGCATACACAATCTTCCAGTTCTCACGAGAAACAGGCTTTCCGTTATTATCCAGCACATCTAACTCTGCAATGGCTGCGATATTGTTTCCTTCATAGTTAGAAGTACCTTCCAGACAGAAATAGCGTCCTGCTGCAGGCTGCGCAAAACGTACTTCCTGCCAGCCGTTTCCAGCTTTGAAAGTACCTGCATTTACTACTTTTTCAGCTTTCAAGTTCAGGTTCTGTCCGTCTTTACGATGAGTTTCCGGTGCTTTTTCACGCAGCATATCCAAAATCGGTTTTTCTACGCCAGCCACTTTTGCTTCAGCCGGTCCCTTCAGGTCGAGCACAATAATTTCATTCTCTCCTTCTTTCAACCAGCAACCCGGCATATACAAAGTCTGCTGCGGACCGATTTCCCAGAAACGTCCCATAGCATGTCCGTTTACCCAAACCATACCTTTTCCCCAAGTCTGCATATCCAGGAAAGTATCACCTGTCTTATCCAAACGGAAGGTAGCTTTATAATATGCAGGTCCGTCAACCGGCTTGCCTGCCTGATAGTTCTTCTGGCTGACAAATTCATAGAACGGAGGCAAGTTGTATACTTCCCAGCCTTTCAGTTCCTTCACCTGTTCGCCGCTTACCACTTCCACCTTGTTCGTAATACCTTTCCGGTCATGAATTGACTTATCAAAGTTCACACGTCCCATCGCTTCTACCAGAATATCCAGACGTGTACCTTTTTTCAAGGTTTCTTTCAGCGGTAAAGTGAACTCACCACGACGACGGTCTAAGCGGCCCAGCAATTTTCCATCAGCAAAGACCTGTGCCCAGTCGTGTACTTCATCAATATGCAAAATACCTTTTACATCTTCTTTCAATGTCGTACGATACAAGATACTTCCCCAGCCCTGGTCAAACTGCTCCATAGGCTTAGTATCTTCCGACTGTTTAGCCTGAGGCAGATTATCGAACAAGGGCGCGACTTCCCATTCTGTAATGGCCGGTACGGAAATCACCGGATACTGAGCCGGAGGTTCCGGCAAGGTTTCTCCCTCCGGAAGATACTGTTTCAGCAAGTCACGCAACTGGAAGTATTTCGGTGTAGTCCATCCAGCTTCACTGATAGGCGCATCATAATCGTATGAGCTGCACATAGCCGAGTAAGCCGGATTGTTGGCACCGCCCCACCAGCCAAAGGTTGTTCCTCCGTGTGTCATATAAAGACTGAAAGAGATATTACGGTCCAGCATATCTTTGATACCGCTCACCATTGTAGCCGCATCACGAGTCTCGTGCTTCCGTCCCCAGTGGTCGAACCAGCCGCTCCAGAATTCACTACACATTATCGGAGTTTCCGGACGCAGTGATTTCAGTTTCTTGAACTGCTCGTCAATGTTGGCTCCCGTACCAAAGTTTACGGTCCAAAGCAAATCATCCAGTGCGTTGTTGGTGAAGTTAGAACTCCAGTCGCACTGGAACAAAGGTACATCTGTAAAGCCGGCTTTTTTCACCAAATCACGAATGGCCGATACATACGGTTTGTCTATTCCATACGAGCCATATTCGTTCTCTACCTGCACCATAATAATATTTCCACCACGAGAAATCTGCAAGTCAGCCAACTGCTTGCCTACTTCATTCATGAAAATACCAACACGTTCCATATAATAAGGATCCAGCGTACGCAACTGCACATCGTCTTTCTTCAACAGCCACCAGGGCAATCCACCCATTTCCCATTCTGCACATACATACGGACCCGGACGTACAATAACGTACATTCCATGCTTCTGTGCCAAGCGGCAGAATTTGGCAATATCTTTATTTCCGGAAAAATCAAACTTACCCGGCTGCTGTTCATGCAAGTTCCAGAACACATACAGACAAAGGGTATTCATGCCCAAAGCCTTACAAGAAAGGATACGCTGTTCCCAATAAGGTTCCGGAATACGCGGATAATGCACCTCCGCAGCTTTCACCACAAAAGGCTTTCCATTTAACAGGAACGTATTTTTCCCCACTTCAAACGTTCCACCGGTTTGCGCACTTTGACACGAGCAGATAAAAGCCGTCATCAAAAGACAAACCACCCCTAATGACAATTTTCTCAATAATTTATTCATGGTATTCATTTTTCTCTTTTACAAAAATAGAGACTTACCACCAAACCGTAGAAATAGAAATCAATCAATTATAACCTAAAAATCATTCAAAAGCAGTGTTATTTTGTCATTTCGTCCGACTTTATACGAATCACGCTCAAAGAATAAGCCGGCATTTCATACTGCGACAATTCTGTCACGGATACATCTTTCTTCACCGGTCGTGCATTTTTGTCGGTAGGTTTTCCACTCAAGACCTGCAAAACTGCTTTTCCATTTTCAGTTTGCGTCAAGCCTTCCACTTTCGTCTTTACCGGAACTGGCAACAAGTTCACCAGCTTCACAATCCAATCTCCCGTCTTACTGTCACGTACCACAGAAGTACCGATACGTTTCTGCACATCCTGACGAGGATTGTCTATTTTCCGGTCGGCAGGCAAGTAAGTATCTCCGGAATTCTGTCCGTAAAGCTGCTGGGTGTAATAACCTACGGTAGGTTTCACCTCACGGTTATTGAAATAAATCAAATCGGGGTTCCACTGAGTGTGTCCTTCCTTGGCCAACAAAGGCGCATAAGAAGTCATTGACACGATGTCACCATTACGTTCTACCGAAGTCAGATACAGCGCCTCAGCCAAAGCTGTTTCAATGTTATTGGGACGTCCCGGCAAATGTGCGGCGTACTCTCCTAAATACACTTTAGGTTTTGTACGGTCATAACGGTCGTAATAATCCTGATTATTTATAAACCAGCCCGGTGTATTATAATAATGTTCATCCACCATCGGCACATTCAGGCGCGTAGCAAACTTCCATCCGGCTTCATAATCCGTACCTTCATAGAAAGGACCGACCGTACCAATCACCGTGATTTCCGGATACTTTTCTTTTACCGCCTTGAAAATCATTTCAAAACGCTCCTCAAAAATAGGCGTAATCAAATCCTCGTTTCCAATGCCGATGTACTTCAAGTTGAAAGGTTTCGGATGGCCTGCTTCTGCACGCATCTTTGCCCATTTATTCTTTTTCGGGTCACCATTGGCATATTCTATCAGGTCCAGAATATCCTGCACGTATGCATCCATCTCTTCCATGGGAATACCTCCCTGCTGTCCGCCGCTCAAAGGTTTTCCCGGAATACAAGCTGAATTCTGACATGGAACACCGGCCGCCAGCACTGGAAGAGGCTCTGCTCCTATATCTTCACAGAACTGGAAATACTCAAAGTATCCCAAACCTAATGTCTGATGATACCCCCACAAGTTCCCCATCGGTTTACGGGCTTCCAGCGGACCCACTGAGTTTTTCCAGCGATAAATATTATCAATTCCGTTTCCATGTGCCACACAACCGCCCGGGAAACGTACAAAGCGCGGATGCAAATCGGCCAAAGTCTGTGCCAGATCGGCTCTCAATCCATTTTTACGCCCCTTAAAAGTCTCTTGAGGGAACAAGGAAACCATATCCAGATGCAATTCTCCCGTCACTTCCGGTTCCACTGAAAGCACAGCTGCATCCACATCAGTCTGAGCCGTCAGCACAGCCGACTGCTTTTTCCATTTTCCGGCTGCTACCCGTACAGAAGATTTCGCCACTTCCTTTCCCTCATTATCCAGCAAGCGTACGATTACCTTTCCACCTTTGCTTCCTTCAGGCATACGAGAGAAGACAGAGAAATCATACTTTTCTCCTTTCTTCAACGTAATTCCATCAAAGCCTGAATTACGGAGGGCCATTCCAGGCTTAGCCTGCAATACAACATAATGCGGATTGTTCTCATGCAAAGGATTTTCAGTTGACACCTTCACAGCCGACGACTGCCCGTTCTCCCATACACTCCAGGCATAGCCACTGTCAAATCCCTGATGTGCATTGTCCTTCGGAGAATACTCAAAGTCACGATTCTGTACCAGTTCCGCATAAAGTCCACCATCTGCTCCGTAATTAATATCTTCAAAGAAAATACCAATCAATTTATCACTGATAGGCTTCGCCTCTTCCGGACGTACCGTCAATTGCAGGGATACAGGAGCCAGTCCGGCAAAACGTTGTGCATCCTGTTCTGTACGCTCATTGTGCAACTGGTCTCTGTAAGCCCGATAGTCCACGAACTTCAACAGACGATCCACGTCTTCCCAGGCCACTTTCTGCACATATCCTTGTTCCAATACACCTTCCACTACAGCTTTCTTACGCGTTTCACTTCCTCGTTTTACGGTCGGGACCTGTTCACCATCCCGAGCAGGCTGCATATAATAAGTCTGCGGATTCCACTTCATTAAATCCGGCGAAGTGGCATGTCCCCATTCTTTTCCACTTTCGTTCAACTGCCAGAAGCAGTGCCATACTCCCTTTTCATCACGCACCAGATGAGGATTAAACATACGTTTCTCGGCTCCCCAGGCGCCATAATCACATCTCACGTATCCATATCCGTTGCCGATACTGAACCAGCGTGTTGCATCTGTACTCCAGGCTAATTTCAGGCCACTACGCCCCGCATCGTTCACGGTAGCATACGAAAACAGATATACTGAATCCGGTTCATTCATCACTTCCTGCACATGCGCTGATACAGGAAAACTGGTAAGGCACGCACATAAGGCTGCCAAATGTGTCAGGTGTTTCATAGGTAAGAAGGTTTTATTTAAGATTATTATTTGGAAACTTTCACCCGCTGAATCGTGCCGTCCGCATTAAATTCCATTCGGTCGATACAAACTTCGCGGTGTACACCAGGAGCTTTGTCTTTATCCAGGTAATTTTTATTGATACGATGGTACACGATATACCATTCATCTGTACCCGGTTTACGGACTACTGAATTATGTGCCGTACCGTAAATTTCTTTCGACGGGTCTTGTATCATTACAACCGGGTCCTTAGCTACCTTAATCGAGCCTAATGGAGAATCCGATGTACCGTATGCCACATGATAGTTCGCTGAACCCGTATCATCTACCGACCACAAGAAATAGTACAATCCCTGACGATAGAACACGTATGGCGCTTCACGATACGCATAATCTTTCAATGTACCTCCTTTCGGAGTCATCACCTTCAATGTTTCCTTTTTGATAGACACCATGTCATCGTTCAGTTCAGCGCCGGCCATATAGCCATTACCCCAGTACAAGTAAGATTTACCGGAAACCGGATCGGTAAACACATCCACATCAATCTGCTGTCCGTGTCCGACCGGAGAATCTGTAATAATCGGTTTACCCATATCCTTGAAAGGTCCTATAGGAGAGTCTGCCACAGCGACTCCAATCTTCTTGCCCGAATCATCGTTCGGGTTACCGCTATAATAGAAGAAATATTTATATTTTCCATCAATCAGTTTCTCTTCAATAGCCGGTGCCCAGGCATTTCCATTCGCCCATGGAACCTGCGGAGAACGTAAATCCAGCATCACTCCTTCGTAAGTCCAGTCTTTCAAGTCAGCCGAAGAGAATACGGTAAAATACCATCCTCCCCATCCCGGTTGTCCGTCTGTAGTAGAATAAATGTAATAACGTTGAGTTTTCTGTGAATACAGCACTTCAGGGTCTGCATGGAATCCCGGCAATACCGGATTTACCGGCAGTTCACCCAGTTCAGCCGGTTTTCCCCATTTGTCTGTAATGCGCTTCAATTCTGCACGGGTAATAGGAATGATGGTACCATGACGAGGATGGAAATTCATCTGCACCGCATGATCTATCACTTTGAAGTTTTTCAAGTCGGTTGTTTCCGTGAACTGATAAGCTCCCTTCATGTATACATCGTACATCAGAATGTACTTGTCCTGTCCAATCAGTTTGAACGTACCGGCTCCTTCCACCGCTTCCTTTGTCTGCTGTTTATAGTCCGGTTGTTCTTCCCATTCTCCGGAAGTCAGCGAACGAGTGGTTGCCACTTTAATACCGTTACCGTGTCCTTCCGTTTTATAGAAAAGATGGTATACCCCGTCTTTATACACGATATCACCGTCTATACAAGACTTTTTGTCCTTCGGGATAAAAAGAGGTTTCGGTTCTCCTTCCAAGTCCGTAAAATCTTCATTGGCATACGCATAATAAATTACGTCTACCCCACCGGCATACTGCATAGACCAGTAGACCATGTACTTCCCTACTTCCTTATTATAAATAGTCTGAGGAGCCCATACACGTTTCAGCTTTTCCTGCCCCGGATAACGTTTCTGTATATTAATGACAGAGTGCGACCAGTTTACCAGGTCAGTAGATTTCAACAGCACCATTGCCCGGTTAGAATCCCAACCATTATCCGACACCATATCGGTCAGTACCATATAAAAAGTCTGACCGTCTTCTCCTCTCAGGATATGAGGGTCGCGCACGCCACCGGTAGAACTGATTACTTTTGAATCAAGCACCGGTTTGTTATTATTCAGGGCATAATAGGTATATCCATCCATACTTACCCCATAACATACGGCTTCTTCACTGATATGATTCCCCGTAAAATAAGTAAACAAATAAGCTACATAATCTTTTTCTTCCACCAAGGCGGCAGACACTGATTCCGAAATAAACGGAAGTAAGAATAACAAAGACAGGATTCTGTTTCTCATATACTTTATATGTTAACGTTTGATGCAAAGATAGGGAATTAGTGTATCACATACAACTATTAATCATGCAAAAAAGGAGGAGAATCGTGCATTTTTATAACCTATAAACCGTTATTACCTTGGAAACTTAAAGTAATTTGTATATTTGCACTTACTGTAACCGTAAAAAGAGTTGTAATATATGCAGTATAAGCCTATATCACTGCATTATAAACAAAAACATATCACCATGAAAAAACAAATGAAACAAATTGCCTTACCTCTCTTTCTGGGAGGTTTGATAGCATGCAGTCCTAAGACTGCCGTAAACGAAACTGACTTGTTGGGCAACTGGACAGAAATACTTCCTACTTCATCCAACTTCGTACAAGGAATGACACTGGCAAAGGAAGGAAAAGCCTCCTCCATCGGCATGGCCACTCTGCAATATGAAAGCTGGCAACTTCTGCCGGACGGACAGCTCATTCTGAACGGAAAAAGCATCGGAAACGGACAGACAATTTCATTCTCAGATACACTGGCCATCCTGTCTTTACAACAAGACACTCTCACCCTTCGGAAAGGGGCCGATTATCAGATAAAATATGTACGCCAGCCGGAATCAGCACCTTTAGTCGGAACAGACAAGGCTTCTACGGGATACACCTGGTCGGACGTATTACAAAAAGACATCCGGATTTTTGAGACAGGACAAAAAGTACTCTCTTCCACCGACAGCCAGGCAACCCAAGCCGGCTTCTTAGTGTTTGCAACTGATTCTTCAAAGGTAGAAGTGTTCTTACCTGATACCAAAGTCATACTCGACCGCCGTGTGCGTCCTGACGGCATTGCAGTCTGGAACGTAGAAGACGACGACACCTATCAGGTGCAAGCCTGTGCAGACTCCTGGATTGTATCCAGAAGAGGACGGCTACTTTATAACACGCACGGAACCGATAAAAAAATAGAAACCTCCTTCCTCACCGAGGAAAAGACAGAAATCCCTGTGGCATTCTATCCGCATGAAGCCCTCGCTGAAGTCTGTCTGGACGGACAATACATGTTACTCTCGCAGTACCGCACAGCCTCAGGTTACGGTTACAAGAATACCATTCTCGATTTGCGTGGCAAAGGAAAAGAAGCTACACTGACACGTAGTACAGACGGAAAAACCTTCCAGCTAACAGAAAAGGACTAAAAACAGTATCGTATGTGGATGAATCTACTTTTATTAATCGGCGGATTAGCTTTGATTTTAATAGGAGCCAACGGACTGACCGACGGAGCAGCCTCTGTAGCCAAACGCTTTCGTATCTCCGACCTGGTTATCGGATTGACCATTGTAGCCTTCGGGACCTCTGCTCCAGAACTGGTTATCAGCGTACTCTCCTCACTACAAGGAAGTGCTGAAATGGCTATCGGTAACGTGGTAGGAAGTAATATCTTCAATGTGTTGATGATTATCGGATGCACCGCTCTGGTCCTCCCCATACAAGTGGGGCAGGGCACTATGAGTAAGGAAATTCCGCTGGTCATTCTTTCTGCACTGGTACTCACCTGCTTTGCCAACGACTGCATACTCGATGGAGGAAGCCGGGACATCATCAGCCGGATAGACGGACTGGTACTATTAGGCTTCTTCCTGATTTTTATGCGTTATACTTTTGCCATCGCCCGCAACGGAAACGAAGATGGTGGCGAAGAGCAGAAGGTGAAGGAACTGCCGGCATGGAAATCAGCCCTATATATTATAGGAGGACTGGCCGGATTAATTTTTGGCGGACAATTTTTTGTAGACGGTGCCTGCGGTATTGCCCGTTCATTAGGTGTCAGCGACTCTATCATCGGACTTACACTGGTGGCCGGAGGTACCTCTCTGCCGGAACTGGCAACTTCCGTCACGGCGGCCTTGAAAAAGAATCCGGGTATTGCCATTGGTAACGTCATCGGCAGCAACCTGTTCAATGTATTCTTTGTATTAGGATGTAGTGCAAGCCTGTCTCCTCTCCCTATGGGAAATATCAACAACATCGACATGGCTGTACTGGTAGGCTCTTCCATTCTGTTCTGGCTGGTGGGTTGGTTCTTTAAGAAGCGGACCATCACCCGCATAGAAGGAGGACTGTTAGTAGTATGTTACATTGCTTACACGGCCTTTCTTATTTCACAACAATAAAGAACCTTGTTATAAATATTAATCATGAAAAGAATTCTTATCCCTTTGGCAGGCCTTTGCTTATTGACAGCCTGCAATCCGTCGTCTAAAAAGCAAGCCGGAGATTCCGACATTCAGACGGAACTAAGTGAAGTATTCCCCGAGAATCCCTCCAGAGAAGGCTATGAAGGCTTCCAATGGCAGACTGTCACGGGAGCCGGTTTACGGCTGTGGGCACAATGCAACGAAAACCTACGTATCGTCACCGACGCTTCTATTCCGGGTGCACGCATAGAACGTATGGAAAATGGCCACAAACAAACTTCGGACCCGGTTATTCAGATATTGGATATACCGGGCAAGGACATCCATTCACTTATCCCGTTCCTGCAGTCTCACCCACGTATTTTCATGGATAAAAACTGGGCGGACAGCCTGACCTGCGATTTCCGTGAAGTAAAATCCAACCGTGCTGGAGTAACCCGCTACATTCTGGAGCCCACCGGGAAGTCAGCGAAAAAACTGGCTGACCGCGGCCAGCACGAACCTGTACCCTTTACTTGCTATGGATGGGGAGTAGGCAACAGCGGAACACGTTATTTCGAGGTATTCCACACCCATCCCCAGAAAGCAGTCTTCGTTGAGGTGGGACAAGATATGCCTTTGTTTGATGAGCAGAGCATCCAGCTATTCGATTCCATTCAGGTACTCCACGGACAACTTATCATGGGACACGAAGCCTACAGCTTCACTCCCGATGCAGACACTACGGCCTATTGGATTGTTGACAAGTCGGGTGAACTGAAGAAACGCTATGAAGCAGCTCTTCCTTCCGATGCAAAACCCTATACAGCCATACCAGCCAAACTAAAAGTCCGCATCCAGGGCCCTTCTTCCGAGGGTTTTGCAGCTGAGTATGCAGGCGTAATGGAAGTAATGGAAATTAAGGAAGTGAGAGAATAATACTTCTCTTGACAAGAAACAGTCTTTTACACAAAAAAGGTGAAAAGACTTCACAGCCTTTTCACCCTGCCTATTAAAAAGAGAGATTTTATTTTTTATAAATGTGTTTTCCTTCGGTTACTACCTGAGAGGGGTTACCGGTATAGCTAATACTTCCGCTACCATACGTTTTCGCTGTAATGGAACGAGAGGCTCGGCAAGACAAATCGCCCGAACCATATACAGCCGCATCGACTTTAACGGCTTTCAGGTTATCTGCCGACAAATCACCGGACGCATTGTCACGAAGTACGGCTTCCTGGCAGCTGCCTTTTATGACCATATCGCCACTGGCATTGACCGTAGCATTTACGATGCCCTGACATTGCAGATTAGGCACCACCAAATCGCCGGATGCATTGATGGTCAAAGACGCATGCTGACACACAGCTTTGTGAACTGTCATATCTCCGCTGGCATTGATACTGGCCTGTAACTTCTGGCAGTTGACCTGCTGTACATCAATATCACCACTGGCATTGATTTCAGCCTGCAAGCTATTGCACTGCACCGTAGGGCATTCAATATCACCGCTGGCATTCGTCTGGAAACGTATGTCTCCCTGTGTTTTCAATCCTTTGGGAATAGATATATCACCGGAAGCCATCGTGGTAAAGCGACTGACAGAGGGCGCATATACATCTACCCGGCAACGGTTCTCGCCCTGGATGCTGGTACCGTCCTGATAATAAACCCTCAGTTCACCTTTTGACTCCTTCAGTACCACATAGGGCATGACATTGTCTGAAGCATAAATTTCTGCATACGGACTGCCGGAGGTCTGGTGATACACCACATCAATGGAAGAAAGTGTAGACACTTCCCGTATATCTCCCAGGGAACGTTTTTCCGTCTGGTAGTTTTTACTTGGCTGAATAGTATGAGCAGTTCCTACACAGCTGAAACAGGTCAAGGCACAAGCCAATGTGAGTATGTTCATTCTGGTTTTCATTATTCTATCTCCTTTATTTTTATAGTTATACATTCTATTTATTCTGTTTTCAGATTTTCAGTCGGATTGGCCCGTGCCGCTTTCCATACCATCCCGAAGGCTACCAACCACACTACCAGACATACGATAAGGATACATCCGGCAAACAGGTACCACGTGAGGTCTATCTTGACAGCAAATAATTGCAAAAGCTGTTCGCCTACCTTCCAGGCGCACAAAGCACCTATCACTACAGCCGGAAGAGCTATCTTCAATAAATCAAGCAGGAAGATTTTCTGCACGTCGGCCATGGAAGCTCCATGAATAAGACGGATGGCAATCTCCGAACGGCGGCGTGACACTTCATCACGCACATACGCCACCAGTCCTGTCAGAGCAATAATCAGGATACACAAGCCCGCAAAGAGTACACTGTTGCGTACATGCAACACGGCATTATAAAGATTTCCCATCTCGAGCGACAAGCTATATACCTTCAACTGCTGGGAGGAAATAGTACGGTCGATTACTTGCTGTACTTCTTTCATCGCTTCAGGTGACATCCGGTTCAAGGCTACATATAAATTGCTCGAAGGTTTATTTCGATAGAACATCACCGTAGGACGCTCGTCATACTCTTCCATCACTTGAGAGCCTAAATGAATATCTTCATACACCCCACAAACAATAGCAATGGTTCCATGATCCGCGTGTTCGGTAATATATACCGTCTTCCCAATGGGAGAGCCTGTCCATCCGGCCAGTGTTTTCATACGCTCCACGAACCGACGACTCACCATCACCTGCTGCGACAAGGAATCTGTCAGCGTAGGGGTAAACACATTTCCTTCGATAACCGGAATTTGGAAAGCCTTGTGATAATCGGGACCTACATAATACATATCAGCAATGTTCATGTATTCTTCTCCTGTGTCGGGATTGTACACATTGTTTCCACTGCAATGATCCGACAGGAGCTGGTAACCCCAGGTAACCGCCTTTACCTCCGGCAGTTTTTTCAACTCCTGCACACAGCGTTCCCGCTCCACCATCTCGGTGCCCGACAATTTGGTATACAAAGTGTTCCGGTATTCAAATCCGGGGTTGAAATTCATCAAAGTGTTATACTCCAAGCCTATGACCGTCAGCAGGCAGACAAAGAATGTGGTCAACGCA
Organism: Phocaeicola plebeius; assembly: GCF_003437535.1. Taxonomy (GTDB): domain Bacteria; phylum Bacteroidota; class Bacteroidia; order Bacteroidales; family Bacteroidaceae; genus Phocaeicola; species Phocaeicola plebeius_A. The sequence goes on along the minus strand of NZ_QSQT01000025.1, from coordinate 20,073 downwards.
AACTGCAAGCACAGCAATCCCAGTTTCCACCTCCGTTTGTTTTCCGTGTAACGACGATACGCATAAGTCACCGGAATACGGGTGTAAAGATAACCCGGCATCACTCCGCAAAGCAGAATTACTCCGGCCGTCACTGCCAGACAAACCCATACAGTAGACAAGGGAAAAAGCGACTCCAAGCTGTGTCCTATCTGTTCCTGCAAGAAATCCTGCAAGCCGAAAATAATCAATACAGCAAGCGCCAGACTAATCAGTCCGTGCAACAAAGATTCCGAAAGAATCATCCGGTAAATGTCGCCACTTCCGGCGCCATAGCAACGGTAAGTGGCAATTCCCTTGGCACGGCTCACCATGGACGAAACAACCAGCAGGATATAGTTCAACACAGCCACCAGCAACATGATAATCGCAAAACTCAGAAAGACGATGTTCATGATGCGGTTATAATCAGACGAGGTAAATATTTCGGCTACCGGACGGAGAGAGAGTTCAAAACCCGTACCAGACTGAGCCATCTCTTCCGTCACATGATTCACTTCCAGCATACGCTCCATGCCTTCCTTCAAGTCATCCGGAGTACTTCCTTTCCGCAGGCGGACATAGGTCTTGTAGCGGTCATTTCCGAACCAGTTGTTCGTTCCATCATAAGCCACCTGCCCGATGGTCGGCAGGGCAATGAGTACATCCATCTGCGGAAGGTGGGTATTCTCAGGAAAAGCCTCGAACACCCCGACTACGGTCACATGAAATTCGGGATATTGTTTCCACGACAATGTTTTCCCGATAATCTGTTCGCCTGCCACCTCCAGCAGTTTGGAAGAGATATAGGCATTGTTGGCCTTTTCCAACCCCGTATAAGGCTCCTCGCCCATCAGCAATTTCCGCGGAAAGACCCGAAAGAAAGTACTGTCGCAAAACCAAGCCTGCCCCTCCAGTTCTTTATGGTCTTCCGTCGTCAGCGTCATCGACCCAATTCCCGTAAAACGGGTGGCCACTTCCACCGCCGGACAATAGCGCTGCAACCCTGGCCCAATAGCACCGGGAGTCTGCGCATGCTCCCTCCAGTCAGTTCCTTTCTGTTTGTAGCGTTCTTCCACCCGGTAGGTTTCTTTCAACCCCGGCAGGAAGTTATCGTACGACCGTTCGAAAATGACCTCCGCCAGCATGACCAGGCCGATGGCCAGTCCCACGCTCAGGCAGACAATCTTGACCACATTGGCCTCGCCTTTCCGAAACAATCCTTTCAATGCACGTTTCATCACAAGTTGTTTTTACATTTCCGCAATAGAAGCTACAATCTGTCCGTCGAACAAATTAATCACACGACTGGCAAAACCTGCATCGCGCTGGCTGTGTGTCACCATCACAATGGTGGTTCCTTCCTTATTCAGTTCGGTCAACAGTTCCATCACTTCCTGTCCGTTCTTGGAATCCAGGTTACCAGTCGGCTCGTCGGCCAGAATAATCTTCGGTCCGGAAACCACGGCACGTGCAATGGCCACACGTTGCTGCTGACCACCCGACAACTGCTGCGGATAATGCTTTGCACGATGGCTGATATTCATTCGCTGCATAATTTCATTCACCCGACGCTTCCGTTCGTCAGCCGGAATCTTCAAATAAGTCAACGGGAGTTCAATGTTCTCAAACACGTTCAACTCGTCAATCAAGTTGAAACTTTGGAACACGAAACCGATGTTTCCCTTGCGCACATTCGTACGGTCTTTTTCTTTCAGACTGCCTACTTCCTTTCCATCCAAAAAGTAACTTCCGGAAGTCGGATTATCCAACAGCCCCATAATATTTAATAAGGTAGACTTTCCACAACCGGAAGGTCCCATAATTGCTACAAATTCCTTGTCTCTTACCTCCAAGCTTACTTTATTCAGTGCCAGTGTCTCTACTTCCGTGGTGCGAAAAGTTTTTGTCAGGTTTTCAATCTTAATCATAATCGTATTGTTTTATAGAGTTTGTATTTTACATTTCGGATTTTCATTTCCATCAAATTCTATACAAAGTCCATGCCAGCGCTTTAAATACCTGATTATCAATACAAATCGGATTTACATAAAAAAGCAGGTGTCTAAAAATTAGACACCTGCTGTATGATTTTTTGACAATAGTCAAACGTGTATACACGAAAATGAGAAATAATAATCATGATTAAGCAGTAAGAATTCTTCTGTACGCTCTTGCATAAAACGAAAAACATCAGGGTAAATTCTCTGTTTCACACTGTGAAATACAAAAACCACAGTGTGGGATACATATTTCACACTGTGGAATACAAATCCCGCACTGTGAAACAGAGAATTCTTTGAAGCGTTTCAGGAAATATTTTAAAGGATATTGAAAAATATCATGCCTTGACACACTTTATCACCACATGACGGTCGCCTTCCAGTGTCGTGGCAAACAAATACACGTCTCCTCCTTCTTTCAGTTTCCACTTCTTTCGGAGTTCTGCCACCGAAGCCGGAAAGTTACGTACCGTGAGATTGGCCTTATCTACCCCCTGCAACAACTGTTTCAGTTCTTTTTTCCCGAAACCTGACACTTCCAGCACGCGGAAACGACGTCCCGGAAAATCGACTAATGTATCGGAAGTATAAAGATGACTGTTTGCATGTAATTTTTTGACACCGAATCGTGCGCCCAACAACCGGTAAGGCCCCGCCTTCAGCAAGGAAGCACCCGGTTCATAAAGATAATTTTCTACCTCGTCAGCCAACGGGCATTGTGCTTCTTTCTCCTGTGAATAAGTGAAAACAAACGGTTCTGCCAAAAAGTTATTAACAGCCTGTTCACAACTTATCCACACCTCTCTAGAGCCTTCTGAAGGGGATTTCGCCTCTTTTTGTAGCACAACCAACAACTCTTTGCACTCGTTATTCACAGCTACTACATGAATCTGACGGATGTATTTCAGCTCCCGTAAAGAAGAAAAAATATCCAGCATGGGCGAAAGTTTCACCACTACGGTCCGGCCTTTTTCTACTAACAGCGGCTCCAGTTTCTGCACATCGGGTTCGCAGTCGGCAATAGCCACTGTTTTTCCTCCCTGACTGTCGCGACGGGCAGGGTCCAAGAACAGGCAATCCACCGGTTCCATCTTTTGCAGGTATTCCACTCCGTCGGCACAATGCACTGTTACCTGTGGCAAACCAAGCAACGGAAAATTATGGCGGGCCAGTTCACACAGCACTTCCTGACGTTCCACGTAATCCACCTTCCGGAAATTTCGTGCCAGGAAAGAACAGTCCACTCCCAAACCTCCCGTCAAATCGGTCATCGTATCACCTTGCAGCCACGAGGCCTTGTAGCGGGCCGTGATTTCCGAAGAGCACTGCTCCATGGACAAGTGGGCCGGATATTGCACTCCTTCCGTCTGTGCCCAAAGGGGAACCTTTTTCTCGGCAATCTGCCAGCCGGCAATCTGCACTACAGCCGCTGCCATATCCACTTGCGGATATTTGCGGGCCTGCAAAGCCAGCATACGCACATCGTCCGTACGGTGCGCACGGATAAACTGGAGCGTTTCGGGTGAAAGTATTGCCATTTCTCTATTCTTTACTATCTGTAAACAAGGGGGTATTTTTCTTTTGCTTAGATAAAGACATAAAAAAAGGAGTTCCGCTGAACTCCAACCTTTGTTAACCTTAAATCTAATACTATGAAAAACACGATGCAAAGGTACAGACTTTCTGGAATTATGCAAGTATTGTGCACGTTTACACATGTTTTATAACATAGATTAAGGAATAAATAAACTTTTTTGATCAATCTAAAACATTTCACTTCGTCATTTAACCTTTAATTGCAACATCCCAGCATTAATGCCTGGAGATGTAGCTTTCACCTTAATATATCCTTCCTTTTTGCCAGACTGCACTATTAATGTCAACATTCCATTAAAAACATGCATCTGGGGTAAATGGAATAAATCCAAACAAGTAGGATCTCCATTAGCGGCTGCACGAAATCGTCCTTCACCATCTACTTGAAAATACACGAGTCGCCCATCCTGCGGACATAAACGACCATCCTTATCAACTATTTTAAGAGTCACATAAGCCAAATCTTTCCCGTCCGACACCAAAGACTCTCGCTTTGTAGACAATTCTATATGATGAGGTCTTCCTGCCGTATGTATCATTTTTTCTGCTACGGGCTCTCCGGCTTGATTGTAAGCGACCACTTTGACTTCTCCGGGTTCATAGATGGCATGAGGCCACATCAAGCGGAAACGGTTCTCCGGAGTTTCTCCGTGTTTGGTTTGTTTGCCGAAACTTTTTCCGTTTATGAATAACTCAGCGGAAGGATAGCTGGTATATACAAACACAGGCACTTCGGTTCCTTCATGCCCTTCCCAGTTCCAATGGGGAAGAATATGTAAGGTCTCCGCTTTTTTGTTCCATACACTGCGATACAGATAATAGCGGTCTTTGGGAATGGAAGCCAGGTCGATGATGCCGAACATGGAACTGTGGTTGGGCCATGAATCTTTATCATACGGACTAGGTTCTCCTAAATAATCAAAACCAGTCCAAACAAATTGTCCCAGTGTCCAGTCGTGGTCTTCTGCCAGTGCCAGGTCAATATCGGGGATATTAGACCATACACAAGCTTCCAAATCATAAGAAGAACATTGATGATCATCATAAAGTACACTAAATCCCTTTTGTACGGGTAATTTATATACTCCTCTCGAACTCACAGTGGAAGACGTTTCAGATCCCAAAATAAGATTTTGCGGCAAACGCTGATATGCTTCCTCATAACGAGAAGTACGATAATTCAACCCAGGAATATCAATCATTGCAGCAAATCCATTATCTAAAACACAGCTCACCTGGTCCATTCCGCAGGTGACCGGCCGGGTAGGATCTTCTCTGTGGCATATATCCTGCAGGAACTTAGCCACCCGATACCCTTCAGGGCTACATTGGGTGGGCACTTCGTTACCGATGCTCCACATAATCACGCTGGGATGGTTGCGGTAGTGCCGGAGCATATTGACCATGTCTTTTTCGGCCCATTCTTGGAAATAGCGGTGATAGCCGTTTTTACATTTGGCTATATCCCATTCGTCAAAAGGTTCAATCATCATCATGAAACCCATTTCATCGCACAGTTCCACCAGTTCCGGAGCAGGCATGTTATGGGCAGTCCGGATAGCGTCGCAGCCCATATCCTTCAGGAGTGAAAGCTGGTGGCGGAGAGCTGATTTGTTGACTGCAGCTCCCAAGGGGCCCAGGTCATGATGGTTGCATACCCCTTGAAACTTCCGGTGCTGTCCGTTCAGGTAAAAACCTTTATCGGCCACAAACTCGATGGAACGGATGCCGAAGCGGGTTGTATAGGTATCCGTCAGTTTCCCTTCACAATAGATTTTGGATACGGCCTGATACAATGCCGGAGATTCAGGCGACCATAAGGACGGATTCGCTACAAGGAAATTTTGTGTGAAAGGCTGTCCGTGGTTGATGTGGCCTTTATTTTCCTTGGATGCGACCACTTTCCCTTCCGGGGAAAGAATGTCCGTAACTACGGTCAGTTCTTTTGTGCCGGCTCCTTCAATCTGAGTGCGCAGGCATACAGAGGCAAAATCCTTGCCTACGTGGGGAGTCGTAATCTGCGTACCCCAGACAGGCACATGTATCTTTTCGGTGGATAACACGTGCACGTTCCGGTACAGTCCGGCTCCCGGATACCAGCGTGAAGACTGGGGCTTGTTCTCCAGTCTTACGGCCAGCATGTTTTCCTTACCGTCCGCATGGACCACATCGGTCACATCACAATAAAATGAGTTGTAACCGTAAGGCCAGAAGCAGACTTCTTTTCCATTGACATATACACGTGCTTCGCTCATTGCCCCGTCGAAGACCAAGGTGGTATGCTTTCCTTGGGGAGCCTTGAATGTAGTCCGATACCAGCCGGTTCCCACATAAGGCAGCCCTCCGGTACGTCCGGTTTTTAACGAAGTTTTTTTTTCCAGATTCTGTACGACAGTCACATTTTGCAAATCATTGTTTCTATCAAACGGACCATAAATAGCCCAATCATGAGGGACGGAAACTGTCTCCCATTTTGTATCATCATACGTAACCAACTGAGCTCCAACGACATCTTCTTTTATAAACTTCCAGTGCTCTTCCAATAAACATTCAGTACGCTGAGCATACCCAAATATCCAATTAGCACAGGCCAATATCATGGCCATCCATTTTAACCTCATACTCACAATTTAATCAATTAATTCAATCTTTACTTTTTGATCTTTGACCATAATATAGAAGATACCATTCTCCAGCAAACGTTTCCCATCTTCATTCACAAATCCTAAATCTCGTTCCAGATTTATATCGAACGTAAAGATTCTACTTTCCCCCGCAGGGATTTCTTTTTTCTCAAAATATTTCAACTCCTTTACCGGACGAGTTATCGAAGAAAAAGGATCAGCAACAAACCATAACAGGGTCTCTTTCCCATCATAATTCCCCACATTTTTCACTTCGATTTCTGCCCTCAATGTATCTCCACGTCGTATTTTACTAGACGACAACTTCAAAGTTCCATATTCAAATTTAGTATAGCTTAATCCATGTCCGAATGAATATAATGGTTCGCTTGTAATATTCTGATATTTACCTTGATGTGTTCTTCCACTTTTACGATGATTATAATAAATAGGAATTTGACCTGTTGTATAGGGGAAAGTTATAGGTAATTTCCCTGATGGGTTATATCTGCCGGAAAGAATACCTGCAACAGCAATTCCAGCCGTAATACCTGGTTGCCATATTTCCAACATAGCATCAGCCAAAGGCTCTATACGTGACAAATCCAAAGGACGTCCGCTTGAAAGTAATACGACCAATGGTTTTCCCGTTTTTTTCAAGTTCTCAAGCAACTCCTCTTGTATCCGTGGAAGTGCTATAACAGAACGGGATGCATTTTCTCCACTCCAAGTTTTCTTTTCACCCAAACAAGCTATTATTATATCTGCCTGTTCCGCGACTCTAATAGCTTCAGCAAAACCTCTCTGTTCATTACCATCGAAGCCACATCCCTCGGCAAACAATATATTCTTTGCTAGAAATCCTTTTTCTTTCTTCACGCCATCAAGGATAGATATCACATCTTTCTCATCTCCATGTGCAGACCATGAGCCCAACAGATGCAAACGATTATTAGCCATTGGTCCAATAAAAGCAATCTTCTGTTCTTTTTTCAAAGGGAGTACACCTTTATCATTCTTCAATAGTACCATCGACTCTTGAGCAAGCTGTTCAGCCACATTCAAACTTGACGGCAATAAGAAACGCTTGTCATCCGGCAATATCTCGGTATATGGATTTTCGAACAGCCCTAACTCAAATTTCAACCGTAATATTCTCCCAACAGCATCATCAATTGCCTCCATAGAGACTTTTCCTTCCTTTACCAGTTTACCCAAATGTTTTTGATAACAATTGTCTGTCATATCCATCTCTAGTCCAGCAGAAAAAGCATACCATGCAGCTTCTTTTTCATTTGCCGCAAGTCCTTGTGTAATCAACTGTTTTACTGCATCCCAGTCTGACACCACAAATCCACGATGTTTCCAACGTTTCTTTAAAATTTCTGTCAAAGTATAATAGTTGGCTGATGCAGGAATTCCACTAATATTATTAAACGCACTCATCACAGTTGCAGCACCAGCTTTTATGCCTACCTCAAAAGGAGGCAAATAAGTATCCCAAAGAGTCTGTTTTGAAATTTCTGTTGGAACATAATCACGCCCAGCTTCAGAAGCCCCATAACCTACATAATGCTTTAAACAAGCTGCTACTTTGTTTTTAGCAGACAATGTATCTCCCTGATACCCTCTTACTGAGGCTGCCGCGAAAACTCCATTCACATAAGGGTCTTCTCCATAACCTTCAGAGACTCTTCCCCAGCGTCCATCACGTGCTACATCCACCATGGGAGAGAATGTCCAGTTTACTCCAGATGTAAACGCTTCCTGAGCCGCTACCCCACATGCATCCTCTACGAGTTCTGGATTCCAAGAGGCAGCCTGTCCAAGCGAAATTGGATAAATGGTACGGAACCCATGAATTACATCATAACCAAACAAAATAGGAATTCCCAAGCGAGACTCTTTTACAGCCTTTTTTTGTACTGAATTTCTCAAATCCGAGGTCGTTTCAAAATAAATCAGTGAACCAATCTCTGCAGGAATGTTCTTTACAGCCTCTCCAATATTGTTTACATTATTATTCCTTCCCAATGTATATTGATTTAGTTGATATATCTTCTCTTCTAACGTCATACGCGATAATAAATCATTCACTCTTATATCAACAGGAATAGAAGGATTTTTATATAACGAGCTATCTTTTATATAAGACAGATCTGTGATTTTATCAGGATGGCAGACAGCTTCGTGTGCTGCCCGTTGTGCTATATCACGATACTCATCAGAAACATTTTCAGGTACAAACTTATTGCCTATTACATTCTTTCCGGTCAATACTTCAAACCAAGTACATGCAGCAATATAACGTCCGACATTTACATCCAAATGATATCCGTCACGATTCAAATGATCTCCTATAAAAGAGGTACGGGCATTTTGTATAGCTGTTCCGGAAGGAATTATCCGATAAAAATCCACAAGCTTATCGGCTTTCTTTACCGTTTCCACAATAGCTTTATACATTGTTATCTGATTGTTATCATATTTCTTGAACCCAGTATTCCTGCAATCTTTAGCATAAGCCCAAGTCTGATGAAAAACAATCTTACAACGCTTATCTATCCTTTCCTTGACATATTCATACAATTCTGGAAGATATGTTTCATACGTTTCGTACATTCCTGAGAAAGGACTAGCCTGTTGCAAACTCACGTAATCCCATTTTTCATCGGCCAATGCCCTAGAAATACTCATATTACAATAATGAACTTTCTTACCATCAAGCCCAATTTTACGATAATCATACGCAGCCGCGTCTTTCCTAATATTGTCTACATGACGTTCTAAAGAGCAGCCACCAATAAAAAGGTTTCCTATTACAAGTTCATAACCTTCTGCCTCTCCCAATTCATGCAGATACTGCTCTACCGCATCTTGTGAAAAACTGTTCCCTATTGAAAGAATCTTAATTATCTTAGAATTTTCTGTAATATTTTTTGAATAACCATTCTCTACCAATAATATGCAAAAGCATAAAACGGTACTTAATAAAACTTTTATACTTTTCATCATTTAATATATTTTTTCTTTTGATAATAATCATGCATGATGTACCATGCCTTTTTACGTAATCCCTGATCGGAAAGCAATCCTTTTCTATTCCATCCACTCTGATTAGTCGGATGAAAACGGAAAGGAGAACGAAAATCAAACAATATCCATGGAGAAACTCCACAAAGATTCGGAATATGATTAAACATCTCAATATTATCTTTATACAACTTAGCCTGATATTCTTCACTCCATGAAGAAGCCACTTCTTCATCTCCATGTTGACCATACAAGGCTTCTCCACCAAATTCCGAAATAATAAGCGGCTTGTCTGGAACAACATCCCATACTGCTTCTTCAGGGCTTAGAGGCCACGGATGATACCATCCCATATATTTATTCACAGCCACCACGTCTAGATTTGCTGTAAAAGGGTCATCCATCTCGAAATGACGGGTATTCTTATTGAAATAAACAAGGTCAAATGCCGCCACATAAAGCCTACTGCAATCCATCGAACGCCCCATTTTCAGTAATGATAACAAAAACGCGTTTCTAGCATCTGAAGGTTTAGTTTCATTCGCCACACCCCAAAAACATACCGCACAGCGATTCTTATCCCTATTTATCATCTCTCTAAGCATGGTCCGAGCCTTATCCAAAGTACCTCTGTCCTCAAAATCTATTCCCTGCCAAATAGGAATCTCCTGCCATAAGATAATCCCCATCTTTTCAGCCATTCGTACTATATACTCATTTTGCGGATAATGTGCCAACCGAATCATATTTACCCCCAAAGCCTTAGCCTCATTCAAAAGCATTGAAGCATCAGCCTCTGAGAAAGCTCTTCCCATACGTTGTGGTATCTCTTCATGAAAAGATACACTACGCATAAAAACAGGATTTCCATTAACCAAAATACTCGTTCCATTCACAGTTATCTGTCTAAATCCTATTTCTTCCTCTATTTTATTTTCTTCAGAAGTTATCACAACCTTATATAGTCGTGCCTTTTCAGGTTCCCATAATTCCAATTTGCGTACTTTTAACGAGGCCCGACCTACACCTTCCTCATTTGTCTGGAGTGTACGTTCAATATTCAATTCTGGGATTTCAATCCGTACGTCACGAACTCCTTTTGCAGATAAAGTAACAGTAGCATGTATCAAATCTTTTTGCACACTATCCAATCGTACAAAATAATCACGGATAAACAAACGTGGAGTAGTCACCAGCATAACGTCACGTGTTATTCCTCCGTAATTCCACCAATCAAACGCCATCGCTGGAATAGCATCAACCGAACGGGTATTGTTCACTTCCACAACCAAAAAATTATCACCTTCTAATAATACATCTGTAACCTCCACCTGAAATGGAGTAAATCCTCCCTCATGAGAAGCAACTTCTTTTCCATTCAAATAGACACGACATCGATAACTTACTGCACCAAAATACAAGAACTGTCTCTTATCAGGAGAAAGGTTTGCCACAAAATGACGTCCATACCAAACTGTACCTTCATAATATTTTAGTTCTGATGATTGTGAATTCCAGTCTCCAGGCACATTCAACCTAATCCCGTTTTCAAATGAATATTCATAAAATTCTTCTTTAGTTTGAGGAACTCTATTTTTATAAACTTCCATACGACGTCCCTGATCATATAAATCCACTATGACATTCCATTTTCCATTCAATAAATGGAAATCTCTCCCATAGACATTTATCATAGCTTGTTCTGAAGCTCCCAAGCAAATAGAAAAAGTAATGAAAAACAAGCTAAAGAATATTTTCTTCATTCCCATATCATTTATTATTTACTTTCAACAAATCCATCATCCACTTCCATGCTTTACTTGTCTGTTCAGGATACGCATAATGTCCCGTATTTTGCGCTAAAACCAATGTTTTTGGAGCTTTTATAATGTTGTACGCAGAATATACTGAAGTAGGAGGACAAGTTGTATCATTATATCCAAAGGTATAGAATCCTGGGACTTTTATCTGACGAGCAAAATTCACCACATCATAATAACTTGCGGTGTATATTCGTGCCGAAGTACGGTTCTTTTCATCTTTCAGGAAATGAGGCCATCCCCCTGCTCTTCCATGTAAATATCCGACCATATCACACAATGCCGGATAATAAGACACAAGTCCTTTGACCCGATTATCCAAGGCTGCTGTAATTATAGACAAAGCACCTCCTTGACTTCCCCCGAATGTTCCCAAATTCTCTCCATCAAATTCAGGCAATGAATACAAGAAATCAATAGCTCTCACACACCCCATATAGACACGTTTATAATAATATCTGTCTCTGTCGTCAAGATTAAAAGAATGATAATTTCTCAGAGCACCCATATAAAGATTTGTATATACCGGACCTTCCATATTTACCGGAATACCATGTATCCCAATCTCCAAAATTATAACTCCTTTTTCAGCCCTTTCTACTTCTCCAAGATATGCCCTTACGCCAGCCCCAGGAAGTTTCAATACCGCCGGATATCTGCCTTGCGCCTTTGGGATACACAATATTCCATAAATTCTTGAAGCATAAGAATAATTACCGAAACTTACATGATATACATTAACTTTAGATGTACACCTTTCAGGCATTAATGTCATTTTCGGATTCATTGGTTCTTTTGATGCTTCCATCTTAGCCTTCTCCCAGAACTCCCAAAAGTCTTCAGGATAATTTACAGTTGGAGTTATTTTTTCAGGTTCAAACCCAACAGTAGCCATGCCTTCATACTTACGTCCTTCAACTTCGGCCTGTACCTTACAACGCAAGAAGCCTGAAGTTTTCATAGTACCTAATTCCAATTCTGTTTCACCGGACTTTAAGATTTTCTTTCCCTCGGCTATTGGAGGCATCATGTCTGGTGAAATAGAATAACTTATTTCTGTTTTATCCAAAAGAGAGCCGTTCACAAACACCATAATCTTAACCTTAGCCTTTTCTCCTATTTTATATACCCAAGAATCATGGTTTGGAACAACCTTTATATTTACCATTCTTTCCGCAGGCTGTCCGAAAGCTGTCATAAACAGACTCAATAAGACAAACAGCCATACATCACGTAATTTACTAATCATATTATTTCCTTATTTTATATTTATACATTACAAAAGAGTTTTTTTTAGGCAGTTCTATTTCTAAAACGCCATTATGTTTCACAAGAGAATCTTGTGTTTTGCCATCCCCTAATACAAGAGTGCATTCAATATGTTCGCCCTCTTTTAACCATGTTTCTATTTTACCTATATTGTCCTCATTATTCTCACGAAATAAAAGAAAATACCCCTCACCATTTCCCTTCAACGATTGAAATCCTGTCCATGACGTTCCGGAAGGTTCTTCACCAACTGGTAGGATTATTCCGGAATGAAAATCATAACTGATATCCTTATATGCCTCTACAAGACTACTCAATCCATAGGCTTCTTCAGGAAGATTTGCTGCTTCCATCCAAGCCAAAGGCTGTCCTGCCATAGAAATTGCAAACAGATAATCAAAAGAATAATGAGAAGGTGCAAATATATCATCACCATACTTATCAGAATTTCTCCATTTATTCAGGAATTCTATCTGTAGTTTTTCGGTTGGAACATATTTGGATAGCATCCATAAATTTCTCAAAGTCCAATACGGATAATAATTGCCCCAATCCGTGTAACGGTTTTCCAGGAAAATATTTCCGTATTCATTAAATAAATGATATCCTCCTCTTCTTCCGGCTGTAACATCCAAATTGAATACAACAGCATGATTGGTATCCTCCCATACTTTCTCAAACAAACACCGGAGATTTTCCTCTGCTCTCTTTGTGGGAATATTCACACCGTCAATTTTAAAAACTCTTATCCCGTATTTCCGGTATAATTCGGTTATGGCCTGTGCATCTTTTTCCCATTCGGCAAAATCATTCTGTACACTCGGATTAAACCACAAACAAATTTCTACTCCAAACTTACGTCCCTTTTCAACTATCGGTTTTAATCCGTGAGGATATTTTTTAGGGTCCGGTTTCCAATAATCAGGGTTGTCCCATATATTCTTGAAAGAACCTTTTGCCAAAGCTGAATTAGGACTTTTCCCAACCTGCCATCCGTCATCTATTTGAAAATGCGTAAAGCCTAAACGAGCAGCCTTTTCTATCTCTGACAAACAAAACTCTTCGTTCACCTTGGTGTCCTGGCTTCTGTCCCCCCATGTATTCATCATCACCATCTCATCACGTCCTTTCGTCAAAACCCTTACATTCTTCTGATATTTCCTTAACACCTTCAAGGCATCCAATTCAGTACCGTCATAAACGCCTAAAACACAACTGTATGTACGTGTCCATTTTTCAGGTGAAATATCTTTTTCTGTTATTCCAATACCTGTTACCATAAAATGGCCGAATTCCGCAATAAAATCAGCACCTTTATATGCCAATTGAACTCCCGAACAAGGAGCTTCTTTCAAAACAAAAAATCCCGATTTACTCTCGCCGTTTTCAGCAAACAATATATTTCCACGATATGATAATTTCCTATAAGGAATAAAGTCTCTTGTCCATACTAAATTATTATTCCAGTCTGTCACATCAGTAAACTCAACTGTCTTTGTATGCCAATGCTGTCCTTTGAATGCAAATCGATCAAGAATTGCGGTCACCTGAGACGATTTCATATCTTTAGTAGATTCAATATTCTTATTATCCGCAACGTTTCCTTGCTTTTCACCGAAAACGCTGTTTACAGTTCCACGCAGATAAGTATCACACCCAATGACCGGACAATTATCATAAACCCTGTACACACGTTGCACATCCAACTCACCTAACGAGAAAGAAACCGTCACTTTCAGAAAAGCCGGATTGATTATAGTCTCCTTAACCCATTCAGTAGAAAGTTTTCCATTGCTGGCCGCATCAGTATTACGGGTAATAATCAAATCAGGCTGATTGGAATAAGTATTTTCACACCATCCGGACAGTTTATTCTCCAATCTGAGTGTTTTCAGGTTTCCACCGTTCCAAAGGAAAGTTCTTTCAACACATTGGTTTCCTATATATAGAGTATCATTTTTTAACAAACCATAACAATTTTCAGAAGAAGCATAAACAAGTACATTATTATGTAAAAAGCCGCAAAATAAAGCGACAAAAACTATGCATTTTTTTCGTTTCATTATATAACAATATTAATATTTATAAATAACGATATTCTATATTTATTTAATACCTATGAATTTTATTCTAATGCACTTGGCTTTTCCAATAATTTGTTTGGTAAATTGAAACGTTGATTATCTGGCAGTTCCGATTTAACTCCTGCCCCTTCCTTCATCATTTTCTTCAACTCCTGTAAGTGATGCTGATAGATTTCGCGTGGTAAAACGCCATATTGACGACACAATGCAGCCGCCATACCTACAACTTCACCCATCATACCTGTTGTACGCATTACACGAACTGTTCCCAAACCTACATGAGTAGTACTGATATTACGTCCGGCCATAAATAAATTGTTCACATTACGCGAATACAGACAGCGATAAGGTACTGCATAAGGATGAATAAACAGATGCTTCGTAGCAGCCTTGAACTCCTGTTCCGGGAAAAGTTCCGAGTTCTTAGGGTCAGGGAAATGCAAGTCTATACTCCAGGTAGTTGTAAATGAAGCATCCTCATGGAACACTCCCTTGTCTATATCATCCTGTTTCAAGATATAATCACCCATAAGACGGCGTGATTCACGTTTTCCGGCTATATAAGCTACCCAATCAAGAGACAAATTGCGATATTTTTCCTTTTCTTTCCATTCATTCTTCAAGAAACTCCAGTTTGAATAAACTACCAACAAGCCATAATCCCTTATAAGTTCAGCTTCATCTATCTGGTTTTTATTCATACCTGTTTCCCAAGTCCACTCACCCATCTTTACTTTCTCACAATTATTCTCGTTAAACTCCATTCCGTATTTGAATTTAGGGAAAACCGTTTTTTTACCATTATCCTTTGAATACCACTGTATTGAAGCACCCATAGTCAGACTGTCAGCCTTTTCAGGAGCCAATGATTCTCCGAATTCACTTCTTGATTCCCTGCCCATGCGGAAATCAGCTCCAGCTAAATAACCGATAGTACCGTCTCCAGTACAGTCTGAAAACAAAGCGGCCTTTAAACAAATTTCTTCCCCTGTCTCTATATGTTTGATTACAACAGAAGAAATCCCAGTACCATTCATCTGTACAGACACAGCCCTATAGTTGGCATATAACGTAACGTTCTTCTCAGCTTCTATAAAATTCTTCTTTTTATCATCTTCATAATACTCTGCCGGCTGTGCATTTCCTCTTTTAGAATGACCAAACTCACGTAACATTCTGCCCAATCCTTCATTAGGTCCAATCTCTGCATACCCACCAAGATGTACACGAACCTCAGCACTGTTGTTCCCGCCTAAAACCGGACGATCATTAACCAAAGCGACTTTGCACCCCATACGTGCAGCTGTAACAACCGCACACATTCCGGCAATTCCTCCACCTACAACTACCAGATCATACGAAGAAGTTTCTTTAGGAAACGCAGGCAAACCAAGCATTTTTTTTCTAAAATCTGCCAATTCATTTCCTTCCATAGGTGGAACAAGATCTTTCTGTGTAGTAAAGAAAACGGCATCAATACGTCCGTCAAAACCTGTCATGTCTTTCAGTACCACAGTTGCTTCACCACTTTTTACATTAACTTTTCCGGCATACTGCCATGTCCATTTTTCGCCTTCACATCCCAACACTGTAGGCAATGTTTTACCGGCTACCTGTATCTTAAAGCATCCCGGTCCCTTTCCTTTATACCACGGAGATGTCCAGTTATACGTACGTACATATACATGATAAGTTCCCTTTTCCCGGAAATTTAATTTTGTCTTAGCATCCTCAACGGGCACTCCCATTCCATGTGCCAGCAAATATGGAGACCCCATCTGATCCATAAACTGCTGATCAACTTTCCATCCTCCTTTTTCGCTGAAACTTTCAGCTTCAAGTAAAATTGGATTTGAATAAGCTAATTGAAAATAAAATCCAACCCAAAAACAAAGAATATACCGTAACATACTATTTAACTATAACATCCCTTAATTTTAACCATCCTTTAGATGTCACATTCTTAGATACAGAAAGTTTAATACCAATTGTAGGATCTTCTTTCTCCATATCAATAATACCAATTGCCCATGTATAATTTCCAGTAGGTATATTTTCTATTTTTGTATTAAATATATATTCCTTTTCGTTACCTAAAATCCAATCACACGCTTCTGGTTTATCATCAACAAACATAAATTTAACATTCTCCGTTTTTGTATCTAATAAAGCAAAAGCTACTTTATATTTATTCTTCCACTGTGGCATATTTGTTGGACAATACCCCCATCCAATATTCTTCCAATAATGTACTAAAGTAACAGAAGTATTATTTTCCATTGTCGTTGGTAAAGACACTTTACTTGGATATAAACGATAGCCTCCTTCTTGTACGAAACGTTTTACTAAATCAAAGCTCTTACCAAACCATGTTTCTGTCTCGTTCCCTATACGAAAATCCATCATATTAACATGAGCTTCCTGTGCATCTTTGAACTCACCATTACGAACATCTTCAGGATGTCCTTCTCTGTATTTTCCTTCAGAATCAGTCCAATACCTATGAGTTCCAACGACCCATCCTCCTTCCATAATTATTGGGCGTTTATAAAACCATTTTTGTGCAAATTCACGTTCCCAATTTCCGTAATAAGGATGCATGCCAAAAGCATCATGTCTTAAAGAATATCCCTTTTCTACAGCTTTTCCTATCAGACGTTCAGTATCTTCATCGTATGTACTTTCATTTACCCAATCTCTACCAGTACCAATCCAGCGATGAAAATTAATTAATAATGGAACTCTTTTAAATGCATCAGCATATAAAGATGTAGCCCAATCAAAAACAGACTCACGAATTGGCAATTCTTCTTTACCTTCAACTTTTGTTCCATAATACCATACAGTATGATATTCACCCCATTTACCTAAACCAGTACCACTGATAAATTGAACTTTATCTGGATCATCAAACCTTTCTCCTAAAGCATAGATAAATTTTTCATAATATTTTTGGAATATAGGATCATCTGGATAAGGTGACCACACTGTAGCTGACCCTGTAACAGTTTCATATCCTTTTGCACCCGCATCTTTAACAAACGCTGGCGTAAAATTATCATGTTTATCCCTACTATCTACAACAAACGTAAAAGCCAACTTCATACCTCTTTTTTCAGCCTCTTCCATAAACCCCTTTAAACGTTTTGAAGCTTGAGTTGTACATTCATCCTCCCAAGCATAAACCCCATCTTCAGGATTAAAATCAGCCCAGGCACCACGTAAATATAAAGTATTTGAATAGTCTGATACCTTTACAACACTACCTTCTGATGTGTGCATATTATCATAATCACTCCAGTATGTTGTTGAAGCTCCATCTCCAATACTTGCATAAGTGACCCACTCTGTAAAAGGATTATGTAATATTAAAGATCTATCAGGTTCAATTTCAACCAATTCATTGCCTTCTATATCTATATTTGGTTCATCTTCTGATGATGATACCACATCACTTTTTCCACATCCAACCAAACATAGAGTCAAAAATACGCCACCTACAAACGAACTAGCTACTATTCTAAAAAATTGTACATCAGATTTCATAATATTATTATTTAAATTCAACATTGTTCAATTTCAACCATCCATTAACAAGAACCCCTTCATCAACAGAGAGTTCCAAACCTATTTTATTATCATTTGTCTTATCTATTAATCCTACAGCCCAAACATAATTACCTTTCTTTACTTTTGACAAATCAGGAGTAAATTCATATTTTACAGGCAGTTCTTTTATCCACTTGGATAAATCAGTACTATTGTCTACAAAAGAATATTTTACATTATCCTTCAAATCTAATAAAGCAAAAGCTACTTTATATTTTTGATTCCATTGAGGAATGTTTGTAGGGCAGTATCCCCACCCAACATTTTGCCAAACATGTTCAATTTTCACATATCTATCAGAATTCACTATTAGTGGTAATGAAACCGAACTTGGATATAAACGATACCCACCTTCTTTTAAAAATTGCTGAACTAAATCAAACGCATCATTAATCCAGGAAGATGTCTCTCCACCAAAACGTAAATCCATCATATTAACATGAGCTTCCTTACTGTCATCATATTCTCCTTGACGCACATCTCTAGGATTTTTATAACCGCGAGGATCTTTCCAAAAGCTATGATGAGCTTTCACAATCCACCCTCCTTCCATTATTATAGGACGGACATAACGATATTTTTCTGCAAATTTACGCTCCCAACTTCCATAATATGTTGTCATTCCAAATGCGTCATGACGTAAAGAGTAACCTTTTGCAATTGCTTCTTCCAACATTGATTCACTATCAATATCATAATGTTCATCATCAACCCAATCTTTTCCAGTACCAATCCAACGATGATAATTAATAATAACTGGCACTTTATCAAATGTATTTGAATATAAATTAGTTACCCAATCGAAAACTGCTTTCTTTGGATTTTCATCACCTGTAGAATATAACAATGTATGATATTCCCCCCATTTACCTAATCCGAAACCATCTATAAATTCCATTTTTTTAGGGTCATTAAATTCTTTTCCCAAAGCTTTTACAAACTTTGTATAGTATTTCTGGAAAATAGGATCATCCGGATATGGAGACCATTTACCTCTACCAATAAATCCTTTAGCTCCTGCATTTCTCACAAACTGAGGCGTAAACTCAGAAGCTTTATCACGACTATCTACTACAATGCGGAAAGCTAAACGCATATTTCTTTTATAAGCCCCATCTATATAAGCTTTCAAATTAGAATTAGTAATCCATCCATATTCACCATCATTAGGATTAAAATCAGTCCAACTGGCACGAATATATAATGTATGGGCATAATCTGAAAGTTTTACTTCTTTTTTTAAATCAGGTACATACATATGATCATATTCGTTCCAAAATTCTGATGCATCCTTGCTCATTGAAGCATAAATAACCCATCCTGATAAAGGATTGCGCAAGATACGATTGACATCAGGCTGAACGACCACCGTAGTATCGTTTTTTATTTTTGCATAAATTTGACTCATGCTACACATGGCCAACAATATTAACCATACTATTATCTTTACATTCATACTTTTATTTTTAAAACAAAAGCCATATCTAAACTTAAATCTCAAAAGACAAGTTTGATACGGCTTTTGTATATTGCTAATTTAATTATTTTGCATCAAAAATTACCGTCAAATTTTCAATATCAAGTTCCACATAATTTACTGATGTAGGAATACTAAAGAACGCATACCTATTATTTTCTTGTCCTTGAACAACAGTTTGCTGTTTTCCTAAATCAGCCTCGGTAAGATCAAGACAACCATCATATGAGCCTCTTAAAGCTTCTGCTGTTGAACCAAATGTATAACATCCTGCACTTTGTACTCCTATTTTAAACACTAATCCTCCAGGATGAGAATTTCCATCTTTATCCTTTACAGAATTCTGACGAGGAAGTTTTTCACCTTTGTAAATAAATAAATAAGGATTAGCCAAACTTGGTGTCATAGAATGTGCTAAATTAAAACCTGTATCCCAAGGGGTACTTGGTTTTGGATTTTCAGTTTTCCAACCATCATATGGTCCCCAAAGTGCGCCCATAAGGCGGTGTAATAAATATCTATTTAGCAATAGATTAGGTT
>NZ_QSQT01000024.1 GCF_003437535.1 Phocaeicola plebeius | reverse complement strand
TTATACCCTAATAAGCTGCCGGAAAGTGAACGGGTATGCTTCGGAATATGTAGGTTTCCACGTTTGCGTGATTCTTTTCCTATTTTTACTAATTCATTTCCCCCTTCAAATATGGCGATAAATCCTCTTTGCCATGTAAAGTCTATATTAAATTTACCAAACCAATAGCCTATTCCCAGATTAATACCCGCGTCATATCGTTTCATATTGTCATAATCTTTTATCTTGGTTTCTGTGGAGCTTGTGGTCTTATCATTTCTATTGCCATATTTGGATGTTGAAATGATATGGTCTGTATAATCTCTTTTGTATTTTCCTGCGATATCATAGCTGGCATAGGCTCCAAGATGTATGTCTGCAGCCATCTTTTCAAGGAATGTGTATCGATAACCAATAGTGAATGGAGAAAACTTTACTGTATGGCATAGCATTGATTCATCTTGGAATTTACCATGATAGTCGGTTCCCCCACTAATAGCTGAACTTCCACTTTTTTCCCATGAAGAAGATGATGTATATCCTCTTGATGCCATGCCAAGCTCCATCCCCCAATATAGTGGATGATTACCAAAGGATTTGTTAAACCCTAATGTGAATTCATATCCTGTGGCTTTCCCAAAACTGCCATTCCAATCGTTATTTTCCCATTGTAGTTTGGTCGTTTCTATGCTTGATCCGGTAAAACCGTTAAATCCTACGCCTGCTCGGATGACCCAGATAGTTTTTCCACTCTTGAAATCTGGAAGTTGGATTGCATCATTGATACCTTTGGCTTGTACATGAGAGAAAAATAATGTTGTAAAAACAACAATACAAGATAATCTTTTAAATAGTTTAAAATGTAATTTTTTCATGACCTGTTTTAATTTAGAGTTTAATATGATTGAGTAAGTTTATAGTTTATTTGCCGAGCCAGTCTTCATTTTCTGAATGCTGGAATCTTTCTCCTCGTTTCTCCCATTTTTCTCTTAATGCTCTCATCTTGGATTGATATTCTTTTCGTTTGGCATCGTCATACTCCATATTTCCATAACGCATTTTGCTCAGCATTCCATCATAATTCGCATATGTCCTGCTGTCAGTATTTTTGTTTTGATTTGCGGATATAGAATAAGGGACTGTAGAGGATTTCTTTTCTTTGGAAATATTATCATCGGATAGATTTGTATTTTCGGATATATTGACATTTGAGCTTGTATTGGAAAAAGGCTTTTCTCCTTTTTTTATGGACTGAACTTCACTTGCAATTTGGACTGTTTGGTTTGCTGCCTGTGCAAAATATCCGAATGCTTCAGATAGTGAGCTCTTGATATTAGCTTTTCTATTAGCGTCAATGTTCCGGTAGTTAATGGATGAGCTGACAATATTGTAGTTGTCACCTTCAAAATTAATCGTTTCCCATTCTCCATTATATAGAAGGTACAGCCCGATTCCATTTCTTTTTCCTTCTTTAAAATTGCCGATGCATAAGTCTCCATTGTCATATACCATTATACCGTAGCCGTTAGCAGTTTCTTTTTCCATTTCTCCTAAGAAATATTCTCCATTACCAAAATCAAAATAAGAAAAATATTTTTGTAGGTCTATATTATTGGATGGATACTGTGAGATAGGTTTGTCTTTCTCGAATTGTCCTTGGTAAATAATATCTCCATTATTGGCATAACAAATTCCGAAGCCGGATTTTACTCCATTCTTCCAGTTGCCGATATACACAGTACAGCTATCACAATTATCTACATAACTATCTTCCGAAGCAATAAACATGCCGTAACCTGATATCATATCTCTGTAAAAATCTCCTATATAGAGTGCTCCATTACGTTGTAAAAGAACTCCCATTCCGTTTCGTTTGCCTTTTAGGATTTGTCCTTTGAAACTTTCTTTTTTGTTCTTTTCATTTACTACTTCTAATGTCTTTGAGAAGATATGATTAATGGATTTTTCTTGTGCGTTGCTTATTAGCAGGAAGAAAGAAAAGAATAATAAAATATATGATTTCTTTTCCATAATTGCAGGTATTTATTGTTCTATATATTCAGGGAGAGCTACGTATTTTTTATTTTTCAGTAATTTTTCGGCTTCTTTTTCTGTTAGATTCTTTAACTGCATATCATTTAATCCTTTATTGGTTATGGATACATAATATGTAGACCCGCTTGTTAAATTCAGCTGTATTTCTCCTGCCATGGTTGATATTTTCCCATTGACAGCGTTGATGTGTTTACATTCTGCTGAGAAAAGTATTTTTCCTTCGTTTTTAAAAATACACTTTCTATAACATGGAGCGTATTGATTAAAAGGAAGCTGCATATTTCCTGAAGGTTTGATGGTCTTCTTTATAGGTCCTGTCATGTCAAAGATATCCTTCCCGTTTTGTTTTATTGTTGTAGTCAAATTTCCTGTAGATTTTATAAAGAAATATACAGTGCTTTGTGCAAAGATAGAGGTTGAAAATACTCCTAAAAGAAAAAATAAAAAAGTAGTGTAAGTCTTTTTCATAGAGAATATCGTTTTCATTTTTGTTTACCCTATTTCGTGTCGGGCACAACTTTTAGTTATTGTTTAATTTAAAACTTATGTATGGCACATGTCTGGACGTTCAATTCTTTATAAGCTCCATTTAGGTTGTCTAATAATTCAAACCAATATGTCAGTTTGGGCATCGTTTTTTGAATCCTATGTAATGTTCTAAAACCACAATCGGCATATTTTGCTGTGGATGATATTAATCCTCCTTTTGATGTGACGGAGGTGAGTGCATCTTGCACTCTGGTATTGTTAGAAAGTTCTTTTCCTCTTTTTGTTAAAAAAGAAATCCCCATGTGGTAATCTTTACCAATTCCTCCAGAATAGAATTGGGCAAATAGAGTGAGTTCGTAATCTCCCGGGATAAACCAGCCTTGCCCTAATTGTGAGGCCCAGTATTCCCAAGGAAAATGTTCTTGCATTAAAATATTCTGTTCTTTGCAGTAGGCTTCAATGATGGCTGCGTTTTCTTCTCCTTTTTCTGTTAGTTTTGGAATAAGGTTCTCAAAAAGTTTTTGTTTGTTCTTAGGCTTGAGCATCCCTGATTCTTCATAGTTTTTTATATCTATCACATTGCCTTTCTTTGATAGTTCAGCCTGTCTTTTGTCTATTAATCCCTTTTTTACATATTTGTCTATTTTCTTTAGCATATCAGAATATACAGCAGGCATAGACATCGCTAGACCATGTTTTCCTGTGTTGTCTATATAAAAGATAAAGGCGGGAACACTGTCGATTTCAATGTAATCTCCGAGTTTTTGAGCTTGGATACTGAGGCTACAGAATAAACTTAGGCAACATATTATGCCTTTTTTAATTGAAGAAGATTGTTTTTTCATAGGTTCTCTTTTTCCTCTACAGCTCCTATGAGGATTTCGTAAAACTACGAAGCGTGGAACTGCAATGCCACATCTTAAGTTAGAGGTCCTGAGAAAACCCGTAGTACAGATATGAGAATAGCAGCCCACGCTATAGCGTGAGAACCACTATGCCTTCCTTGTACTACGTTTGAAATTTCTCAGGTTCCTAACTTACAAGATAAGCATAACGCTTCTTTCATTTTCTAATATGTCTTGGATAGAGATATGCTCCATCCGTTTGCAAAGATAATAAAAAACTTTGATATGCAATGTAATATAGTTAAATTATGGCTTACAAAGATTACGTATATAACCCTCCATTTAAAGAGGTAAGATAAACTTTTAGTAGTACAATGGGGAGTTACTGCTAATTTTGGATTTGGTATTTATAGTATGAATTTACCATTATGATAAGGCTGAGATATAAAAAATGCTCAACCCATGAATAATAGTCGAGCATTGTAATCTATAAGTTTACTGGTGTTTCTATTTTGAGACCCTCATTTATATTCTTTTTAATGGCAGATAAAACAATAGAGTCTCTTTTAAAATCTTTGTAACCTCAGTTTATTAATTGAAAAATAGTCAGGTTAAATCAGGAAAACTCTCTATTGACCTTAAAAAAACGAACGCCTCATCGAAGGGCATCCAGTTTGCCAAACAACAGCTCCCGGTTCTTGCGTGTCCGGAACGCTTAGCTGTAATACGCAAAGTGTCTACTGTTCCAGTTTATAAAAAGAAAAAACGTCTAGTTATATCAGGAAAAGTCAGAATCTCAGTACTGCCAAGGAAGTACTGGAACCAGGGGAAATTGTAGCAGTTTTAATTACAGAATGTCTTGCCTGGAGTGCTTTATCCTTGTATGTCCTTCTTCAGTGTGAAGACAAATTCCAGTCCTCCTTTCGGCATGTTCTTGGCGAAGATGGTTCCGCCATGGAACAACACGGCGTTCTTCACGATGGCCAGTCCCAAACCTGTACCTCCTAATTTCCGTGAGCGTCCCTTGTCTACCCGATAGAAGCGTTCGAACAGGCGGTTCAGGTGCTCTTCGGGTACTCCCACGCCGGTATCAGAGAAACTGAAATAGTAGAATTTCTCATCCTCGCGGAAGCAGTTGATGGTGATTTGTATGTCATTACCCGCATAGGCTATGGCATTGTCGGTCAGGTTGCGGAAGATAGAGTAGAGCAGCGAGCTGCTTCCTGTCAGTATGACTTCCGACGGGAGCTTGTTCACCACAGTAATATGCTTTTCTTCCAGACCGAGTGCCACCTCGTTCAAAATGTTTTCTACAATCTTGCTCAGGTTTACCTGTTCCTTTTCTACCAGTTCCGGTGCCTCGTCCATTCGGGTCAGCACAGAGATGTCGCGCAGCAGGAAGGTCAGACGGTTGCTCTGGGCATAGCTTCTTTCCAGGAAGACACGGACATTTTCTTGCGGAATGTTCGGGTTGCTGATAATGGTTTCCAGGTATCCCTGAATGCTGCTGACGGGCGTTTTCAGCTCGTGGGCGATGTTCTGAGTCAGCTGACGTTTCAGATGGGCCTGTTCTTCTTCTTGCGTAATATCGTTGATGGATATTTCGAACGACATATCTTGAAAGATGATACACTCCAAGGTGAACGAGCGAGCGTTCTTGTTGAGGTGCATGGCATACCGCTTTTCCTCTTTGCTGAAATTACCCTCGTTCCGGTTTAGGAACTCAATGATGGGCTGCAGTTCCGGAATGTCGAAAATTTCATTGCTAGAACGTAGATTACGGTCGGATATGTTGTTGATGTATTGCGTAAACAGGTTGTTGACCAGGATTTCCTGTCGTTCTTTGGTAAAGACACCCAGTCCTTCGTGTGAGGTCTGAAGGTGCGAAATCAGTTTCTCACGCTCAATGTAGAGAGCTTCTTTCGCCCGGTGCAGGCGTTTGTATATCTTAATGATGTGTTGTGATATCTCTCCCAGTTCGTTCTTGGGGAAAGTTTGCAGGATGTCCATGTCAATCGGTTCATTCCGGTCGGCTTTCATGGCAAACTGTTGCAGTTTGGTGATGGACTTGCCCAGCTTCCGGGTAAAGCGGTAGAAGATGAAAATCAGTACCAGACAGATAATCAGCGCAAACCATAGGTAGCCAGAGTCAGCTTGCAAGTGTTCTGCCAGACTCAGGTTGTAGGGAAGGGCAGACCGTATGATGATGCGGTAGGGAGGATAATAACGTGCGGAATAAAAATATTCCTCTCCCTGAATGCTTTCCGACTGGCGGCTGATGGAATAGCCGCTTCCATACATGAGTGCGTCTTGCACTTCCTTGCGTGAAGAGTGGTTGGCAAAGCTTTTCCAGTTGGCATTTGTATTGTCGTACACGACTTTCCCCGACGGCTCAATGAGCGTCACCCGCAGGTTGGGCATCATGTGAGTCGTTACATAGCTCTGCATGGAATCAGAGTTGACCCCGTGGTGATCGGCCAGAAAGTCGCACAGCTGGTTGTTATAGTTTTGCAGCTGCGTGTTCAGTAATTCTATTTTATAAGCCTTTTCGCGTTTGTATTGAAACAGCATGAAGCATACTGCATATCCCAGGAAAAGGAATATGACAGAAAGAAACAGCCTCTGACTGAAAGGGAGGATGCGATAAGAAAATTTTGTCATGATTGTGCCACCGTAATTTATTCACATTCGAAACAGTATCCATAACCGAGACGGGTTACGATACAAGCACCGTATTCACCGATTTTCTTGCGAAGGCGGGTGATATTCACATCAATCGTACGGTCGAGTACATACACTTCATCGTGCCATACCTTCGCCAGAATGTCTTCGCGGGAGAATACGCGTCCCTGGTTCTGCAACAGGAGCAGAAGTATTTCAAATTCTTTTTTCGTTAATGAAATTTCCTCGTTGTTGATGGATACTTTTTTCTTCGGAATGTTGACAGACAATCCTTTATAAATCAGCTGTTCGGGCACCTGAGTCTGTACGCCGGCCGTGCGTCGTAACACCGCCTTTACCCTCATGATGACTTCACGCAGAGAGAAAGGCTTTGAAATATAGTCGTCCGCTCCCAGGTTGAATCCGGTCAGCGTATCATTTTCCGTATCCTTTGCGGTGATGAAAATGATAGGAATGTTCTGTGTATCCTTGTTCTTTTTCATCATGCTGGCCATTTTGAATCCGGAAATTTCTCCCATCATCACGTCCAGCAGTATCAGGTTGTAACGTGGCAATTCAAGTTTCAAGGCTTCTTCGGCGGAATTGGCAGTATCTACCATGTATCCTTCCATTTCGAGATTGAACTTTAGAATCTCGCACAAGTCTTCTTCATCGTCTACAACTAAAATCCGGTAATCGTTCATGCGTATTTTCTATTAATTAATACAAAATTCAATGTGATTTAGTTTTCGTTACAAAGATGACCCTTTCTTGTTTCGTCCTTATGAAATAGGTGTTACATTTAGGTTACAACATGGGCTTGGTAAACTCTCCGGCTATGGAACGGTTCATTTCGCTGCGTATTTCCTTGGGAGTAAGACCGTGGCCGAGCAGGAACATCAGCTTGGTGAGTACGCTTTCCACAGTGGCATCATATCCGCTGATGACACCCGCATCGAGCAGGTGCAGACCGGTTTCGTAACGTGCCATTTCTACCATACCCGTCTGGCATTGTGAAATGTTGACGATGACAATTCCCTTTGCCGTAGCTTCTGCCAGCAAGTGGATGAACCAGGGCTTCTGGGGCGCATTTCCGGAGCCGTACGTCTTGAGCACTACCGCTTTCAGACCGGGTGTGTTGAGCACCGTGCGCACGATGTTTTCCTGAATACCCGGGAAAAGTGTCAGGATAATCACATTCGTATCGAAGACATAGTGTGCATGCATGGGCAGGTTGGGATCCACCTTCCGGATACGGTCGTATTCGTACTTGATGTGGATACCGGCCGTGGCCAGTGCCGGATAATTGTAAGAACGGAACGCGTTGAAGTTTTCTGCATTAATCTTGGTCGTACGGTTTCCACGCAACAAGTGGTTCTCGAAGAAAATGCAGACTTCCGGTACTACGGCAGTTCCGTCCGGATGTTTTGCAGCGGCTATTTCGATAGAAGTAATCAGATTTTCCTTTCCGTCTGTACGTAGCACACCGATGGGCAGCTGGCTTCCGGTAAGGATGACCGGTTTGCTCAGGTTCTCCAGCATGAAGCTCAGTGCGGAAGCGGTATAGGCCATGGTGTCCGTGCCGTGCAGAATCACGAACCCGTCGAAGTTATCGTAGTTATATTGGATGATTTTGACCAGTTTGGCCCACAAGGCCGGCTCCATGTCTGAGGAGTCGATAGGAGGGTTAAACTGGTAAGAGGAAATGCGGTAGTTGAACCGTTTCAGTTCCGGTACGTTCTCCTGAAGTTGGTCAAAGTTAAATGCCTCCAAGGCACCGGTTTCCGGATTTTCAATCATACCGATTGTACCTCCAGTGTAGATGAGTAATACGGAAGGATAATCTGGTTTTATCATTTGATGCTTCGTTTAGTTTGGCACAAAGATAGCAAAAATATGCTTTGACTGAAAGAATAAGCCGCTAAAAATAGCAGAATGATTAATTATCCTTCGTTTTTTAGCATTTCCAACAGTTTGTCGATGGCCTTTCTGGCATCTTTTTCCTCCTCGAGCAAGGTCACGAATTTGCTCCCGATGATGCATCCGGAGGCGTATGCCGCTGCTGATTCGTAAGTGGATTTGTTGGAGATACCGAACCCGATCATCCGTGGATTCCGCAACTGCATTTGCTTGATACGCTGGAAGTAAGCCTGCTTCTGTGCATTGAATTCCTTTTGTGCTCCCGTCACGGCCGCAGAAGATACCATATAGATGAATCCGTCGGTATGCGCGTCGATTTGCCGGATGCGTTCTTCGCTGGTTTCCGGCGTGATGAGCATAATCACGTGGATGCCGTATTGTTGTGCAATGGGCCGATAGCTTTCCAGGTAATCCTTATAAGGAAGGTCGGGAATAATCACGCCGTCGATGCCGCATGCCTGACATTGCCGGCAGAAATTCTCAAAACCATACTGCATGATGGGGTTCAGGTAGCCCATCAGTACCAGCGGAATGCGGACATCTGTACGGATTTGTTCCAGCTGGCCGAAGAGCTTGCGGAGCGTCATGCCGTTGCGCAGGGCTTGTGTGGCTGCATGCTGAATGACAGGACCGTCGGCCATCGGGTCGCTGAACGGGATACCGATTTCAATCATCTGTACCCCTTTCCGTTCTAAGGTGCGAATGACTTCGGCAGTACCTTCCAAAGTTGGGGTACCTGCACAGAAATAAATGGAAAGCACGTGGTCTTTATGTGTCTGGAATAATTGGTCAATGCGATTCATATCAGTAAGTTTTTAGAGGTTGTACTTGTTTTGTTTGAAAGAGTAAATAAAGTCAGAGAGGGCAGCCGCATCTTTCAGGCCGGGAGCCTGTTCAAAGCCGCTGTTCAGGTCGATGCCAGCCCAGCGGGAGTGGCTGAATTTCAGTAACGCATCCAGGCTTTCTGGTTTCAGCCCTCCGCTTAACAGGAAAGGTGTCTCGCCTTGGTAGTGTGTCAGGATTTCCCAGTCGAAACTTTTGCCGGAGCCTCCGTATCCGTTGCAGGGAGTGTCGAACAGAAAATAGTCGCAGCAGGCGGCATAGCTTTCCGTCGTCAGCAGGTCGTCAGGCGTACGCAGGGCGAAGGCTTTGATGACGCGTATGCCAGTCTGTTGCATTTCCCGGCAAAACTCCGGCGATTCCTTTCCGTGGAGCTGAATGTAATCCAGTTGCCATGCTGCTACCCTTTCCCGAATTTGCGAGAGGGAAGCATTGACAAACACTCCCACTTTCTGTACCGACTCCGGCAGGTATTCCGGTACGCCCGCTACATAGCGGGGAGAACCTTCGTAGTCGATGAATCCCATCCAGTCGGCCCCTGTTTGCTCCACTTGACGGATGTTCTCCGCCTCCCTCATGCCGCACACTTTGACAATCATAAGGCTACAGCTTGAAGAAAGTCTGACAAAGCCTTTTCTGGTGAAGGCGTTTTCATGAAAGTTTCTCCCATCAGGAACCCCCTGAAACCGGCTTCACGCAGTTGTATGAATGTGTCGGGTTGCGAGATGCCGCTTTCGGATACCCACAGCAGTTCTTTCGGCAACTTCCGGGCCAGGCGGAACGAATTCTCCACATCCGTATGAAATGTGCCTAAGTTCCGGTTGTTGACTCCAATCAAGTCTACATGCTCGTGCAGGTAGTCGAGTTCCTTTTCCGTGTGTATCTCCAGCAGGACCTCCATCTCTAACTGGTGGGCCAATTTCCCCAGGGCTTTACATTCGTCCACGGTCAGGGCGGCCGCAATCAGAAGCACCACATCTGCACCGGCCAGCTTGGCTTGATATAGCTGGTAGGGACTGACGATAAAATCTTTTCGCAGCACCGGAAGGTGTGTCAGCGGGCGGACGGCCTGCAAATCTTTCAGGTTGCCGCCAAAGAATTTCGGGTCGGTCAGTACGGAGATGCCGGAAGCACCAGCACGCTCATAGCCGGGGACGATGACGGTCGGGTCTGCCTGTGGAGCAATATCTCCTTTCGACGGAGAGCGTCGTTTGAATTCCGCAATGATGCCCGAGGGCGATGCGGCCAGTGCCTGTTTCATACTTTTCGACGGACGGGGAGTGCCCAACTGCTGGATGAGGAAGTCTTGAGATACAGCTTCTTCCTGAAGGGCAATTTCTGTGCGCTTATGAGCCACAATGGTATGTAAGATATCAGTAGTCATCATTCGTTTATTGGTTAAGGGTAAGGAACTTGCGTAGAGTGGCCAAGGCTTTTCCACTTTCGAGCGATTCTTTGGCCAGTGCCACGCATTCTTCTATTTTCTTCTGAGGCTCCAGTGCCTGGATGGCAAACGAGGCATTGATCAGCACGCAGTCGGTCTGTGCCTTGCTGCCCTCATTATGCAGCACCCGGTCGAAAATGGCGGCCGCCTCTTCCGGGGTATTTCCTCCGTAAAGTTCTTCCTGGCGTGCCATGGAAAAACCTAATTCCGAGGGACGATAGATGGTTTCGTAACGGTTGGTCATCACCTTGAATTCGTCGGTCAGCGAGATTTCATCGTATCCGTCCAGGTTGTTGACTACGGCAAACTGGATGCCGAGTTGCTGGAGCGTGTTGGTGTAAAGCCGCATCTGCGGGAGGTCGGCCACTCCTAACAACTGGCAGGCCGGATGGCAGGGATTGACCAGCGGGCCTAATAAATTAAATAAGGTACGTACGCCTAATGCCTTCCGCACGGGAGCCACGGTTTTCAGGGCCGGATGGAAAAGGGGAGCGTGCAGGTAAGCCATGCCGCATTGTTCGATGGAGCGTTTCAACTTGTCCGCGTCGTTTGTGAATTTTACGCCGTAGTGTTCCATCACGTTGCTGGCCCCGCTTACTGAAGTGGCTCCATAATTTCCATGCTTGGCTACCCGGTAACCGGCTCCGGCCACAACAAAGCAGGCACATGTGGAGATGTTGAAGGTGTTTTTCCCGTCTCCTCCGGTACCCACGATGTCAATGGGATGAAATTCATGCAAGTCGATGGGCACGCAAGCCTGAAGCAGCGCATCGCGGAAGCCGACCAGTTCGTCCACCTTGACTCCGCGCATCTGGAAGGCGGCCAGCAGGGCGGCTGTCTGCGCTTCATTCATCTCGCCGCCGGTCATTCTCTGCATCAGCGTGCAGGCTTCTTCACGTGTCAGCTCTTCGTGGTGGAATATCCGTTTTAGTATTTGTTTCATATTGTGTATCTAAGTTTTATGAGTGAGAAAATAGGGTTTTCTTTATTGATGGTGTATCCAGTTGCCCAGTATCTGTTTCCCTTCGGGGGTGAGAACGGATTCCGGATGAAACTGCACGCCTCGCACATCGAGTGTGCGGTGACGGAGTGCCATGATGTATCCTTCTTCACTTACGGCGGTTACCTCCAGGCAATCCGGGAAATCTTTTTGGTCGACTACCCAGGAATGATACCTTCCTACCTGTACGGTAGAGGGAAGTCCTTCGAACAGATAGTCCGTCGCAGTCAGGCTGACGGGACTCTGTATGCCGTGGAACACCTCATCCAGGTTGGTCAGTTTTCCTCCGTACACTTCGCCGATGGCCTGTTCGCCCAGGCAGACCCCCAATATCGGTTTCTTTCCGGCATACGTACGGATGACATCCAGCAGCAGGCCGGCTTCTTCCGGAATGCCGGGACCGGGCGACAGCAGAATCTTGTCGAATTCCTCCAGTTCTTTTAACTGAAACTGGTCGTTGCGTTTCACGGTGACTTCTGCTCCTAATTCTTTTATCGCATGACTCAGGTTGTACACAAATGAGTCGTAGTTATCGATGATGACAATTTTCATGGTGTGTTATATTTTTTCGGCCAGGAGAATGGCTTTTTTCAATGCTCCCAACTTGTTGTTTACTTCTTGCAGTTCATTATTCTCGTCACTTTTGGCTACGATGCCCCCTCCGGCTTGAAACCAGAGCTCGTTGTTACGGCTTACGAAGGTACGGATGGTGATGGCCTGGTTCAAATCGCCGTTCAGTCCGATGAAGCCGATGCAACCTCCGTAAGCCCCCCGGTTGTGCGGCTCGATTTCACTGATGAGCTGCATGGCCTTTACCTTGGGAGCTCCGCTGAGAGTACCGGCCGGGAAGGTATCGATGAACGTTTTAATCGGGTCGGCTTCTTTGTCCAGTGTGCCGCTTACCCTGCTCACCAGGTGAATCACATGGCTGTAGTATTGCGGCTGTTTGTAGAATTCCACATGCGTGTCGTGGCAATTCCGGCTCAAGTCATTCCGTGCCAGGTCTACCAGCATCACGTGTTCGGCATTTTCTTTCGGGTCGGCCAGCAGGGCTTCGGTCAGTGCGGCATCCGTCTTTTTGTCTCCATTTCTGCGGGTGGTGCCGGCAATAGGGTCGATGGTGGCCTTTCCCGCTTCAATCTTGCAATGCGTTTCGGGAGAGGAACCGAAAATCCGGAAACCGCCGAAATCAAAATAGAACAGGTAAGGCGAAGGATTGATGCTTCTCAATGCCCGGTAGAGGGTGAAATCATCGCCCTCATAGCGCTGGATGAAACGGCGGGAAAGCACAATCTGAAACACGTCGCCTCTCTTGCAGTGGGCAATGCCCTTGCGGATATTGGCCTTGTGCTCCTCATCGGTCAGCGTACTGGTGGTGTCGCCCGTCGCCCGAAAGGCGTAGGTGGTGTAGTTGCGGTTCAGTACCGCTTTCTCCACTTCGTCAATGTGGCTCGGCTCGTCGTTGCCCTGCAGCTCCACCAGTACCATCTCGCTTTGGAAGTCGTTGAACACAATCAGGTACTTGTAGAGAATGTAGAGAATCTCCGGCGCATCGTTCTTCGGGTCGCTGCTGTCTTTCACCGGAATCTGTTCGAAATAGCGGACGGCATTGAACGTGGTGTAGCCGTACACTCCTCCGTAGCGGGCATATTCTCCTTCCACCTGAAATTGTCTCAGGAAATACTGGAAAGCATCTTCCACCTGGAACTCGGGAGTGAGCGGACGCTCTTCACGGCTTTTGTCCGGAAAGACCGTGGTCACGA
The DNA here is from genome assembly GCF_003437535.1 of Phocaeicola plebeius. Classification (GTDB taxonomy): domain Bacteria; phylum Bacteroidota; class Bacteroidia; order Bacteroidales; family Bacteroidaceae; genus Phocaeicola; species Phocaeicola plebeius_A. Next base: position 50,800 of record NZ_QSQT01000024.1, on the reverse strand, counting down.
TTCCGTGGTTCACGGAGAAACTGGCAATGGGGTTCAGTCCGATGAAAGAGCGGTTGTTTTCTACTCCGTGGTAATCGGAACTTTCCAGCAGAATACTTTGCGGAAACAGGTCGCGCACCTTCAGGTACGTGCTCACGGGCGTATGCAAGTCGCCGGGCAGCGTTTTGTAGTGGGTGGTATAAGCAAATTTTTTCATGGCTTTTCTCGTTTAAAAGATTTCAGGGTTGTTTTTGTATTTCAGATAAGTGTCAATGTCTTTGTCACCTCTTCCCGACACGGTCAGCACCACGATGTCCGAGGGCTGGAACTTTACTTTCTCCAGTGCTCCTAAGGCATGGGCCGACTCCAGTGCCGGAATGATGCCTTCCAGCCGTGTCAGTTCGAAGGCAGCCCACAGGGCTTCGTCGTCATTGACTGCCAGCACGGTGGCTCTTTTCTGTGCGGCTAAGTTGGCATGCATGGGACCGATGCCGGGGTAATCCAGTCCGGCCGAAACGGAATAAGGCTCCAGAATCTGTCCGTCCTCGTCCTGCATGACCAGGGTCTTGGAACCATGAATGATGCCCAGCCGGCCCAACTGGATGGTAGCAGCCGACAATCCCGTTTCCACTCCCTTTCCTCCGGCTTCCGCTAAGATAATTTTCACCCGTTCATCGTCCAGGTAGTGATAGATGGTTCCGGCAGCATTGCTTCCTCCTCCCACACAGGCCATCAGGTAGTCCGGATAGTCACGTCCTTCGTGTTCCATCAGTTGCTTTTTGATTTCCTTACTGATGACCGACTGCAAGCGGGCTACCATGTCGGGGTAGGGATGAGGTCCCACTGTGGAACCAATCACATAGTATGTGTCCGCCGGATGGCAGCACCAGTCGCGTATGGCTTCGTTGGTAGCATCTTTCAGGGTCATGTTGCCCGAAGTCACGGCTTCCACTCTGGCTCCCAGCATCTGCATGCGCTCTACGTTTACCCGCTGCCGTTCCACATCGGTCTTTCCCATGTAGACCACGCATTCCATTCCCATCAGGGCGCATACCGTAGCTGTGGCCACTCCGTGCTGTCCGGCTCCTGTTTCGGCGATGATGCGTTTCTTGCCCATTCTCCGGGCCAGAAGCACCTGGCCGATGGCATTGTTGATTTTGTGCGCTCCCGTATGGTTCAGGTCCTCCCGTTTCAGGTAAATTTTGCATCCGTATTTTTCCGACAAGCGTTGGGCAAGATAAAGTGGTGAAGGACGTCCTACGTAGTCCTTGAGCAACGCATCGTATTCTTTCTGGAATCCTTCATCTGCCAGCACCTTGCGGTAGGCATTGCGTAATTCTTCCACACAGCGATGGAGAATTTCCGGTATGTAGGCTCCACCAAAATCTCCATAAAATCCTTCCTGGTTTACTTGATAAGTTTTCATGAGTGTATTTGTTTGCATTAGGGTGAAAAAACAAAAAGGGCCGTCGTAAAGTTACGACAGCCCTTCTGTGATATTATTACTATTGAGATATATACATGCGACTGAGTTCCCTTACGACCTTTGGAGTTGTAAGCGGCGCCACCAGAAGAATGTATTTACCGTAGAAAGATTCATAATGTTATTTTTCTTGTTTTTTTATTGTTTCACTCGCAAAGGTAACCATTAATATGAAAACGCCAAACAAATGGATGGAAATTTTTCAATTTTTCCTATCTTTGTTCCACATTTTAAATCTTGCTATATAATAAGGTATGGAAGAGTTTCGACTGGACGGTCTGACCGTCAAAGAACATCTGCTGATACTGGCGGAAGATGGGAACCGCAAGTTTACCGAGGGACTTCACCCGGGGGTGGAACATGTGTTGGGCATTCGTTTGCCGGCGTTGCGGAAACTGGCTGCAAGGATTGCCAAGGCAGACTGGGAGCGCTACTTTGACACAGCCGACGGGTTTTATATGGAAGAACGCATGTTGCAAGGCATGGTGTTGGGATGCATCCGCCCCGACGAGGATGTGGAAGTCTATCTTCACCGTGTGACACGTTTTGTGTGGATTATCAACAGCTGGTCGGTGTGCGATACGTTTAAGTTTGGAGGAGGAAAAGCTTTTATCCGCCGTAACGAGGCGCGGCTTTGGGAATACCTGAAAGAATGGATGAAAGCATCGGGTGAGTATGAGGTACGTTTCGGCGTAGTGATGGGAATGAGTTATTTCCTGGATGAAGCCCACTTGGAGGAGTATCTTTCCCTGCTCGACGGGATTCGTCATGAGGGATATTATGTGCGCATGGCTGTGGCCTGGGCACTTTCATTCTGTTTTGTCAAGTTTCCGGAACAGACCATGGCTTTTCTGCGCCATTGTCATTTGGACGATTTTACTTTCCGTAAGACCATTCAGAAAATCGGTGAGTCCTACCGTGTGAGTGAAGACATGAAAAAGGCTGTCAAGGCATTGAAGCGCTGACAGCCTTTGCCGTTATTTAGGCAGCTTGCTTATTTCATGATAAATTTCACGGCAGCCCAGTTGTGCTTTTCGCGGTGATGCACGTATTCCATGCCCAGACTCTCCGCTTTTTCGCGCAGCACCGGAATGTCTTCCGTGTAGAATCCGCTGATGTACAGTTCCGAACCTTTCTTCATGCAGGCCGCATAGGCCGGCATGTCCTGCAGCAGAATGTTGCGGTTGATATTGGCTATTACTACATCAAAAGGTTCCCGTCCGTTCAGCAGGGAAGCATCTCCCAGTTCCACGGTGATATTGGAAATGCCGTTCAGGGCAATGTTGTCGCGCGAGTTGTTCACGCACCAGTCGTCAATGTCGATGGCGGTCACCTTTCCGGCTCCTCTCATGCTGGCCAGGATGGCCAGGATAGATGTGCCGCATCCCATGTCGAGCACTGATTTGCCTTTCAGGTCAGCCTCTAACAATTCTCCTAAGATAGAGCTGGTGGTTTCGTGGTGTCCGGTACCGAAAGCCATCTGCGGATTGATGACGATGTCGTATTCGGCCTTCGGGTAATCCTTGTGGAAGGTACTGTGAATCACGCAGCGGTTGTCGATGACGATGGGCTGGAAGAAATTCTTTTCCCATTCCTCGTTCCAGTTCTTGTCTTCCGGTTCCGTAATGGAGTAACTGATGCTTGCGCCGGGTATCGGAAAATCTTCCACCACTTGCTTAAGCGCGGCCTCGTCGAACTGGCTCTGCTGGATGTAGGCCTTCATGCCGTTTTCACATTCCACGAAACTTTCAAAACCGATGTCGGCTGTCAGTCCCGATAATACATCTGTGATAGTTTCATTGCACGGCTGTGCGGTAAAGGTCACTTCAAAATATTTCATACGTATGCGAGTTTAATAGAATGTCAGACAAATGTACGTAAAATCATTGATATTATAATGCTTGTTAGCTAACTTCTTTTACTGCTAAAAAATGTGTCAATGAAGGGCTTTTTTGCAGAAATATGTTTGCCATATTGAAAAACTGTCTAACTTTATGTTTTGAATCATAAACCTATGAACAAGTAAATGCATGTGATAATGAAAACCACATTCCGTAGGCTGCAATGCGGTATTCTCGCTGTCGCGTGGCTTTTGGCCGGATGCAACAGCGATGTTTTTATTGACAGATTCCTGTCGGCAGAACCTTCCGTGTCTTTATCCGAAACAGAAAAAGAAGTAACTGTTTGCTTTGAGGCAGACAACTGGGATATTTTAGGGGTAGAAAGTCTGAGGGAAGGGGTCGCAGTGTCGGCCACAGATCTGGAAGGGAAAAACTCCAAATATCTTCCTTTTGAGGAAGGAGAAACCGGCATTGTGTATTGCAAGAATGCGTTTCTGGATTTTCGTGTGGAAAAAAGAAACGGCAGTGAATTGCATTTTATTTCCGGCGAGAATCTCTATGACCAGCCGTTTGAAACATTTGTCAGGGTGGGCAACCGTTATGAAGAGAAGGTGATTCGCGTGTCTTTTTCTCCTACCCGTAAATATCAGATAGACAGTGTGTCATACGACTGGAGTCAGTTTTCTTCCTTCGATTACATGCTGGAACCCGTAGAGCAGGTGGAAGTGAATACCCTGGATGCCAGTAGTCCCGCCACAGTGTATTTTTATCCTTATAAGAATTCAGCCCGTATCGTGGAGTTTTACATGCAGTATGGCGGCTGGGGAGGAGATGAAAACGATTTACGGAAGTTGCTGGGCGATGCTGCTTCCCAGGTGGAGATTCCGGATATAGTGAGCGGCACCCCGGGATTGTATGGCACGAAGGTCTCTTTCTGTCATCATGAACAACGGCTGGATGCGGGACTCGACAAGGAATTGAAGGTATCGAAAACCGTAGAGGCAGGCAAACACGTACGTCTGGAAGTGTATAATGGAATAGAGCAGTATCACGTACCTTATAAAGCCTATCTTTCCAACTCGCTGACCGTAAAGAAATTAGAAATCTCCGGTACGCTTTCCAGCAAGAGACCGTTCAATTATTTAATCATTCCTATTGCAATTACCGATGAAGATAAATAGACTTGCACTCAGACTGTGCATGTGTGCGCTTGTGTTGTTACGTGCACTTTCTCTCTATGCCGATGGCAAGGACAGTCTTTCCCGGAAAATGATTCACATGGCAGGCATTGACGTCAAGCCGGCTTATGTTTTTCCCACGCATGAGTTCTTTGCCGGAAACAATGCCACGTTTTCTCCCATCCGGAAAAACCTGTCGGTTCATTTGAAATACGGGTTCAAGTTTGCGCCGGATACTTATTTCGGCCGAATGTATCCTCATGCCGTACAAGGAATCGGGGTGGGGTATAACACGTTTTTCCATTCTTCCGAACTGGGAAACCCCTGGTCAGTGTATGCCTTTCAGACCTCGCGCATAGCCAGTCTGACTCCCCGGTTGTCACTGGATTATGAATGGAACTTCGGAGCCTCTTTCGGATGGAAGAAGTATGATGCGGAATCGAATCCCTACAACAGGGTGGTAGGTTCCAAAATGAATGCGTACATTCACCTGAGTTTCCTGTTGAACTGGCAACTGGATGCGCAGACAAATCTTAGGGCAGGAATCGGTGCGACGCACTTTTCAAACGGGAATACCGCTTACCCCAATGCGGGAGTGAATACCTTGGGAGCCAGTATCGGTTTGACACGCTATTTCGGAGGGACGTCGCGTGCCACGCTGGCAGATGGCTCTTCCGGCATTGTTCGGCGTCCGCCTTTCAAGCCCTATGTCAGTTACGACCTCATTGTGTACGGAGCCACCCGGAAGAAAGGCGTGTTTCCAGAAGGTGGAAATCCTGTGCTGGTGCCCGGTTCATTTGGTATTCTCGGGCTGAATTTTACGCCGATGTACAACTTCAGCCGTTATTTCAGAGCCGGTGCGTCGGTCGATGCACAGTACGATGAAAGTGCCAATATTTCCAGTTACATAGCCAATAGTGTGGGGCAACCCGATGCGGAGACCATCAAGTTCTATCGTCCTCCTTTCCGCGAACAGTTTGCCGTAGGGCTTTCCGTACGGGCAGAGGTTGTGATGCCGATATTTTCTATCAATTTAGGTATTGGGCGGAATGTCATCTGCAAAGGAGTCGATACTGATTCATTTTATCAGGTACTGGCTTTAAAGACCGATATCACCAAGAACCTCTTTCTGCATGTGGGGTATCAGTTGCACGACTTCAAAGATCCCAACAATCTGATGTTAGGGTTGGGGTTTCGATTTAATGCAAAAGGAAGGGAATGAGTATCCCTTCACTTTCTGCTTATTGTGCAGCTTTTAAAGCCGCTTCGTAGTCCGGTTCGTGGGAAATGTTTTCCACCAGCTGGGTGTAACTTACCTTCCCGCTCTCGTCCACTACAATGACGGCACGGGCCATTAAACCTTCCAAGGGTCCGTCGGCTAGCTGGAGACCGTAGTGTGCGACAAAATCACGGCTGCGGAATACGGACAGCGGAATGACATTATCCAGCCCTTCGGTAGAACAGAAACGTGACTGTGCGAAGGGAAGGTCCATGGAAATACATAACACGACTGTATTCTCCAGCCCTGCGGCCCGGACATTGAATTGCCTTACGGACAAGGCACATGTCGGAGTGTCCAGACTGGGGAAGATGTTCAGTATCACTTTCTTTCCTTTGAAATCGGATAAGCTTACTTCTTCCATCTTTGCATTGACGGCGTGAAAATCGGGTGCTACCTGTCCTACCTGAAGCATTGGACCGGATGTGTGTGCTTCTACTCCGCGGCAAATTACGGTTTCACCTTTTTCACTCTGCAGGTCACGGCCTGGTACTCCTGCGGCGGCACGAACCGGCATCAGTCCCATCATCCATATTGCCACCATCCATAAAATTGCACTGATTTTTTTCATATAAAAATAGTAAAGGGTTAGGGCGTTAAAGGTAAGGAGATTTTTTGAAAAACAAATATAAGGGTTGTTATGAATGCTCAAGCAAAAAACGACGTTAGATAAATTGTGCATATTCGGCCTTTCATTTTAATAGGTTTATTTAAGTTTATAAACTATGCTATCCGGCAGTATTTTTTTCTTATTTCTTTTATATAACCTTTTTTTCTTATAAATTTGCAGCCTAAATTTGGGAGGTTACTTCCTGAATGATTAGAAATTAGATAAAAACTACATAATTATGAGTAAGAAGTTTACTGAATATTCTCAGCTCAACTTGTCAGAAATAAACAAGGAGGTGCTGAAAAAATGGGATGAAAACGATGTGTTCTCTAAAAGTATGACAGAACGTGAGGGATATCCTTCTTTCGTGTTCTACGAAGGTCCTCCCTCGGCTAACGGTATGCCGGGTATTCACCACGTGATGGCACGTACAATTAAGGATACATTCTGTCGTTTCAAGACCATGAAAGGTTTCCAGGTGAAGCGTAAAGCTGGATGGGACACACACGGACTTCCGGTGGAACTGGGAGTGGAAAAGGCACTTGGAATTACCAAAGAGGATATCGGTAAAACGATTTCGGTGGCAGATTATAACAAGCATTGCCGCACGGATGTCATGAAGTTCACTAAAGAATGGACTGACCTTACCCATAAGATGGGTTACTGGGTAGACTTGGAAAACCCGTACATTACCTACGATAACCGTTACATTGAAACTTTGTGGTGGCTGTTGCAGCAGCTTTACAAGAAAGGTTTGCTGTACAAGGGATATACCATCCAGCCGTATTCTCCGGCAGCAGGTACAGGCTTGAGTTCGCATGAGTTGAACCAGCCGGGATGTTACCGCGATGTGAAAGACCTTACCGTGGTAGGTCAGTTCAAGATGAAGAATCCGAAGCCGGAAATGGCAGAGTGGGGTACACCTTATTTCATTGCATGGACTACTACTCCGTGGACATTGCCTTCAAATACGGCACTTTGTGTGGGCCCGAAGATTGACTACGTAGCTGTTCAGACTTATAATGCCTATAATGGAGAAAAGATGACGGTGGTACTTGCCAAACCTTTGCTCTATACGCATTTCAATAAAAAGGCAGAAGATATTGCACTGGAAGACTACAAGCCGGGTGACAAGTTGATTCCGTTCAAAGTGGTAGGCGAGTACAAGGGTACTGATCTGGTTGGTATGGAATACGAGCAGCTTATCCCATGGGTGAAACCAGTGGAAGCTGCAGAAGACGGTTCCTGGAAAGAAGCTTCGGCTAAAGCATTCCGTGTAATCCCGGGTGATTATGTTACTACAGAAGACGGTACGGGTATCGTACACATTGCACCGACATTTGGTGCGGACGATGCGAACGTGGCTCGTGCAGCAGGTATTCCTTCTTTGTTTATGATTAACAAGAAAGGCGAGACTCGTCCGATGGTTGATTTGACCGGTAAGTTCTACCTGATGGAGGAACTGGATGAGGCTTTCGTAAAGGAATGTGTCGATGTAGAAAAATATAAGGAATATGAAGGCCGTTGGGTGAAGAACGCATACGACCCTCAGTTCACTGTAGACGGAAAATACGATGAAAAGGCTGCACAGGCTGCTGAATCGCTCGACGTATATATCTGCATGATGCTGAAACAGCAGGGACTGGCATTCAAGACTGAAAAGCACGTGCACAACTATCCGCACTGCTGGCGTACCGACAAACCGGTGTTGTACTATCCGCTGGATAGCTGGTTTATCCGCTCTACTGCTTGCAAGGACCGTATGATTGAGTTGAACAAGACCATCAATTGGAAACCTGAATCAACTGGTTCCGGACGTTTCGGCAAGTGGCTGGAAAACTTGAATGACTGGAACTTGAGCCGTTCGCGCTACTGGGGTACTCCGTTGCCTATCTGGAGAAGTGAGGATGGCGAAGAAATCTGCATCGGTTCAGTAGAAGAGCTGTACAACGAGATTGAAAAATCTGTTGCTGCTGGCTTCATGACTGAAAATCCGTATAAGAAATTAGGATTCCAGCCAGGTGTTTATAACAAGGAAAATTACGATAAGATTGACTTGCACCGTCCGTATGTAGACGACATCATCCTGGTATCTGCTTCAGGCAAACCGATGAAGCGTGAATCAGATTTGATTGACGTATGGTTTGACTCAGGTGCCATGCCGTATGCACAGTTGCACTATCCGTTCGAAAACAAGGAACTGGTAGATTCACGTAGCTACTATCCGGCCGACTTCATTGCGGAAGGTGTGGACCAGACTCGTGGATGGTTCTTTACATTGCATGCCATTGCTACAATGGTGTTCGACAGTGTGGCTTACAAGAACGTGATTTCAAACGGTCTGGTACTTGATAAGAACGGAAACAAGATGTCTAAGCGTCTGGGTAATGCCGTAGATCCGTTCGGTGCAATCGAGAAGTTTGGTTCTGATCCGTTGCGTTGGTACATGATTACCAATTCTTCTCCATGGGACAACCTGAAGTTCGATACTGACGGAGTGGATGAAGTACGTCGTAAGTTCTTTGGAACATTGTATAATACTTACTCATTCTTTGCACTATATGCCAATGTAGATGGCTTTACATACGCTGAAGAAGATGTGCCGATGAACGAGCGTCCGGAAATTGACCGTTGGATTCTTTCACTGTTGAATTCATTGATTAAGAATGTGGATGCTTGCTTTGCCGATTACGAACCGACAAAGGCTGGCCGTCTGATTACAGACTTTGTAAACGATAACTTGAGTAACTGGTACGTGCGCCTGAACCGTAAACGTTTCTGGGGTAGTGCCATGTCAACTGATAAGTTGTCTGCTTACCAGACCTTGTACACTTGCTTGGAAACGGTAGCTAAGCTGATGGCACCGATTGCTCCGTTCTATGCAGACCGTCTGTACATGGATTTGATTGCAGTGACCGGACGTGACCAGGTAGTATCTGTTCACCTTGCCAAGTTCCCGGTAGCCGATGAAAACCTGATTAATGCAGAACTGGAAGCTCGTATGCAGATGGCACAGGATGTGACTTCTATGGTATTGGCTTTGCGTCGTAAGGTCAACATCAAGGTTCGTCAGCCGCTGCAGTGTATCATGATTCCGGTGGTAGATGAAGCGCAAAAGCAGCATATCGAAGCTGTGAAAGATCTGATCATGAACGAGGTGAACGTGAAAGAAATCAAGTTCGTGGATGGTGCGGCAGGCGTACTGGTGAAGAAAGTAAAATGTGACTTCAAGAAACTGGGCCCGAAATTCGGAAAACAGATGAAAGCGGTGGCTGCAGCTGTGGCAGGTATGTCGCAGGAAGCTATTGCTGAACTGGAAAAGAACGGAAGTTACACCTTCCAGCTTGACGGAACAGATGCGGTGGTAGAAGCTGCCGACGTAGAAATCTTCAGTGAAGACATTCCGGGATGGCTGGTAGCCAACGAAGGTAAGTTGACTGTAGCGCTTGAAGTGACTGTAACCGATGAACTGAAGCGTGAAGGTATTGCTCGCGAACTGGTGAACCGTATTCAGAATATCCGTAAGAGCAGCGGTTTTGAAATTACTGACAAGATTGCTATCGTGCTGTCAAAAAATTCAAATACCGATGACGCGATAAATGAATATAATACTTATATTTGCAACCAGGTGCTAGCTAACTCACTGACATTGGCTGATGAAGTGGTTGACGGTACTGAACTTAACTTTGATGACTTCTCGTTGTATGTAAATGTAACGAAGCTGTAATATGAACTCATCCACCCGGCTTTAGTCGGGTGGATACTATTATTAACTTAAAACTTAAGCACTATGGCTGAAAAAACAAGGTATTCTGACGCAGAACTTGAGGAATTCCGCGCCATTATCATGGAGAAACTTCAGCTCGCGGAACGCGACTATGAGAAACTGAAAAGTAGTATAATGAACACAGATGGTAACGATACTGACGATACATCTCCCACATATAAAGTGTTGGAAGAAGGTGCCAATACCTTATCGAAAGAAGAAACTACTCGTCTGGCTGCCCGTCAGCTGAAGTTCATTCAAAACTTGCGTGCGGCGCTTGTCCGTATTGAAAACAAAACTTACGGCATCTGTCGCGAAACAGGTAAATTGATTCCCGCTGAGCGCCTTCGTGCTGTTCCTCATGCTACATTGAGTATCGAGGCCAAGCAGCAGGGAAAGAAGTAACGAAATGAATTTTTAATTGAAGATTGGGAATTGAAAATTGAGAAACGGGACTTTTCAAAGTGATCCATTTTCAATTTTCAGTTCTCAATTTTTTTGAATCCAATTTGCAAATTGAAGAAGATGAAAAAATTTTTCACTCAGGGACGTCTGGTTACTCTTGTGGTGGCAGGAGTGCTGATTATCGACCAGCTTATCAAGATTGCGGTGAAGACGAACATGTATTTGCATGAGAATATTCATGTGACCGACTGGTTTTATATCTATTTTACGGAAAACAACGGTATGGCTTTTGGCCTGGAGATTTTTGCCAAACTGTTCCTGACGCTTTTCCGTATCGTGGCTGCCATATTGATTACGGTCTATCTGGTGAAACTGGTGAAACGGACGGACAAGGTGAAGAATGGTTACCTGGTTTGTCTTTCCTTGATTCTGGCCGGCGCAGTGGGTAACATCATCGACTGTGTGTTCTATGGAGAGATATTCAGCGAGAGTACGCATTCGCAGATCGCTTCGTGGGTTCCACTGGGGCAGGGATATTCCGACTGGTTACATGGCAAGGTGGTCGATATGTTCTACTTCCCGATTATCGATACCTACTGGCCTGACTGGATGCCTTTTGTAGGAGGTGATCACTTTATTTTCTTCAGCCCTATTTTTAACTTTGCCGATGCGGCTATCAGTTGCGGCATCATTGCCTTGCTTATTTTTTATTCGCATTACCTGAATACGGAAACACATGCGAATTCTTCCCATAAAGAAGCCAAGAAATGAAACGAATATCGCTTATAGGAGTGTCCATGCTGGCGCTGTGCGGCATGTGGAGCTGTGGCAAGAAAGTGCCGGAGGAAATTATTCAGCCGCAAGCCATGGAGAACCTGCTTTATGATTACCATCTGGCAACTACGATGAGTGCGGATTTGCCTTACGATGAGAATTACAAGAAACAGGCTTACCTGGCATACGTATTCCAGAAGCATGGAGTAACAGAGGCGGAGTTTGATTCGTCTATGGTATGGTATTCACGTCACAGCGACGAGATGAATACGATTTATCAGAATCTGCAGAAGCGCATGGAAACTACTGCCGAGCTGCTGAAAAAACAGACAGTACGCAGCAGCGGAGAGGTGGCGGTTTCATTGTCGGGTGATACGGTAGACCTCTGGCAGGACCGTACCATTTATTGGCTGACCTCTTCTACACTCACTAATAAGCTGACTTTCGATTTGAAGGCTGATACATCGTTCCACGAGAGGGACAAGATGGTACTGGAAGCAAATTTCTCTTTCCTGCCTAAAGGTAAGCATGAAGGTAAGGTAGTGATGGCCATGAACCTGGTATTTGATAACGACAGTACGCAGGGAATCAGTCGGGTGGTGGAGGCTTCGGGTATACAGCGCCTGATGCTTCGTCCGGATTCTGCATTTAAGTACAAGAGTGTGAGCGGATTCATGTATTACGCCGGAAAAGAACATTCATCGGCCTTAATCAGCGATATACGTCTGATGCGTTATCGCATGCATGAAGAGAATTTGCAGAAGCAGATTGATTCTGTAGCCGTAAAAGCTGATACACTTGCGCAGAACGATACCCTTCGTAGGGTAAAACGGCAGGAAATTACCAAACGCTGATACTTATGCAGTATTATGCATCTCATTATCTCTGGCATGCGGGGCAGGACAAACTGTTCCGCATGCAGCGTATAGGGTTGGAAGTGTCTGGTCGTACGTGGGTGTCGATGGAGCCTTTAGAAGAAGAGGTCCGGAATACCCAGTGGCTGGGCGGACTGATTGTTCTGGCAGCTTCTGATTCGGAATTAAGAAAAGGCGAAACATTTCAGGAGTTTCGTGCGCGGACAGTTTCTGCGGTGACAGGAGACCAGCCGCTTTATGCTTTCCATGTGCCGTTTTTTGATTTGCAGAAGATGGAATTTACCGAACGAAGCCGTCTGGTGCGTTTATGACGGACGGCGGCGGAATTCCGCACACACGATGGCAGTGGCCACTGCTACGTTCAATGATTCACTGGTATCCTTTCCTTGCGGGTAGTTAGGAATCAGCAGTTTTTGAGAAACGAGTGCTTCAATTTCTTTGCACACTCCGTTCCCTTCATTCCCCATTATGATAACCCCTTGTGCCGATAATTCCTGCGAATAGATGTTTTTCCCGTCCAGGAAAGTACCAAATACCGGTACGTTTCTTTCTGTCTGCACACGAATGAATTCTTTCAAATCGCAGTAATGCAGCTTGACGCGTGCCAAAGCTCCCATTGTTGCCTGTACGGTTTTCGGGTTAAAGGCGTCGGCAGTACCCTGTGAACAGAAAATATCCTCTATGCCAAACCAGTCGGCAATACGGATGATGGTGCCTAAGTTACCCGGGTCTTGCACGTCATCCAGTGCCAGACAGAGTGAATGGCCGGGTAATGAATCATCATAAGTATAAGAAGGTAGTTCGAATACAGCCAGCACTTCTTGCGGGGTTTTCAGCAGACTGGCACGTGCCAGTTCCTCCGCACTTACCTCAATGGTTTCCTGAGCGAGCAGAAGCGGATGAGCCTCCAGCCACTGGGCCGTAGCAATTAACAGTTTGCATGAAAAGTGTCCCAGCAGGTCGTTGACCAGTTTGTTACCTTCGGCCAAGAAAGCTTTTTCTGCTTTCCGGTATTTTTTCATCTCCAATGACCGGATATATTTGATTCTGTTTTTGCTCAGCATAGTGTGACGGGGATTTTTAATTATATTTTAAGAACAAAGCTAAGAAGATATTTTTAATATTGCCTATCTTTGCATATAAAATTTTGCATATAGTTTCAGTTTGTATGAAGATAATCCCCCGTATCTATATCGGCCTGCTTGTCCTGCTGCTTTTTCTGAGCGGATGTTCGGTCAGTAAATTCATTCCTGAGGGGCATTATCTTCTGGATAACGTAAAAGTAGAATCAGATAACAAGGAAATCAAGCCTTCGCAGATGAATATGTATCTTCGCCAGACACCCAATGCCAAGTGGTTCAGTCTGGTGAAACTCCCTATGTATATTTACGGAGCAGCTGGAAAGGATTCTACAAAGTGGATTAACCGTTTCTTGTACCGCATGGGAGACGCTCCCCGTATTTATGACCCGAACCTGGCGGAAGAAACCCGCTTGCAGATAGAACAGGCGGTGCGCAACATGGGATACATGAGCGGTCAGGTGAGTATGTACACTCAGGTGAAGGGGAAAAAAATCAAGGTCGGTTATCAGATTCATTCCGGTGAGCCTTACCTGATTTCGCATGTGGCATACGATATTGCCGACTACCAGATACATGATTACCTGATGGCTGATTCAGCCCGTTCTTATCTGAAGGCCGGTTCTCGTCTTGACGTAAACAAACTTGATCAAGAACGTGACCGCATTACACAGTATCTTCAGAACCGGGGCTATTATCGTTTCAACAAAGATTTTATTACGTATCAGGTCGATACCATGCGTAACTCGCGCAATGTCGACTTGATTATGCAACTCCATCCTTATCAGCGAAAGAAGGAAGACCCTCCTTCACAGCATCGTCAGTATTATATTCGCAACGTCGATTTTATGTTCGATGTGGACTTTGCAGAGCTGACTTCCGAGAGTTTGAAAGGTGTGGATTCTCTTCGCTCGGGTGGAGTGAATTTTTTCTATAAGGATAAGTTGTTCTTGCGTCCGCAGGTAATCAGTGATTATAATTATTTGCAATCCGGAAAACTGTATCGTAACCGCGATGTGCAGAATACTTATTCTGCTTTGGGACGATTGAACATCCTGAAATATTCCAACATCCGTTTCCGTGAAGAATTGGAGGCTGATTCGGCTTATCTGGATGCGTACGTCATGCTTACCCGAAACAAGAACAAGTCGCTTTCTTTTGAAATTGAAGGTACCAACTCGGCGGGCGACTTGGGTGCTGCGGCTTCCGTAGCTTATTCTCACCGGAACTTGTTCAAGGGTTCTGAAACCTTTACCATTAAGCTACGTGGGGCATACGAAGCGGTTACAGGTTTGGAAGGATATGCCAACAGCAACTACCTGGAGTATGGGGTGGAAACCAGTTTGAGCTTCCCGGAATTTATGTTCCCTTTCCTCTCGTCTGATTTCCGTCGTCGTAGCCGTGCTACTTCTGAGGTAACGGTAAAATACAACTGGCAGATTCGTCCGGAGTTTGAGCGTACTGTGGCTTCTGCGGCCTGGAGTTACCGTTGGGGAAAGCGTGGAGCGACCCATCGTTTTGATGTGTTCGACTTGAATTATATTTACATGCCCTATCGTTCGGAAACTTTTCGTGAATACCTAGACTATATGGACGAAAGGAATCCATTACTGCGTTATAGCTATGAAGACTTGTTTATTGTGCGTCTGGGCTATACTTATACTTATAATAGTTCGGGTGCTACTACATTGAAGACATCGCAACGCAATTCTTATTCTATCCGTTTCAATATTGAAGAGTCGGGCAACTTGTTGTATTTGTTTTCACGGATGATTAATGGTAGTCCGAAGAACGGGGAGGCATATCAGATGGCCAATATCAGTTTTGCGCAGTATGTAAAGACGGATTTCGATTATGCCAAGAATTTCATGATTGACGACCGTAATGCCTTGGTGTTCCATGTGGGGGTAGGGGTGGCCGTTCCGTACGGAAATTCCAAGAGCCTTCCATTTGAAAAACTCTATTTCTCCGGAGGTGCCAACAGTGTGCGCGGATGGAGTGTCCGTTCGTTGGGACCGGGGGGGTACCGTGGCGACAGCAACAGTCTGGATTATGTAAACCATACCGGTGACATCAAGCTCGACCTGAATCTGGAGTATCGTACCCATTTGTTTTGGAAACTGAACGGTGCGGCATTTGTGGATGCCGGAAATGTGTGGACCATCCGAAATCGGGAAATGCAGCCCGAAGGACTTTTCAAGTTCAACCGTTTCTATAAACAGCTGGCCGTGGCCTACGGATTAGGATTGCGTTTCGACCTGGACTTCCTGATTATCCGTTTCGACGGAGGTATGAAGGCTATCAATCCGATGTACACCAGACGCGACCGTTATCCGATTATCTCTCCTGATTTCAAGCGCGACTTCGCGTTTCATTTTGCAGTAGGTTATCCCTTTTAATATCATCTATTATATGGACAAGAATGTATATACCATTGAAGAAGTAGACGAGCTGAAAGCCTGGGCAGAGCAGGCCGAATTTCCGGCAGAGATGCAACTGGACAAGGCTGTCTATATACCCGATGTCAAAGAAACCGTGCACCGGTTAATCATGCAGGCCTACGTGTGTCATGAGAATCCGCGTCTGCAGGGATGTCTGCGCCTGCTGGAGCGTATCAAGGCAAGGGTAGAAGAAGAGAAAAGAAGCTAGATGCGGCTAAAAATGCCGGCTTTCTTTCATATTTGCAAAAAAAATACGAAATTTGCACAGCAACAATAAAGATTAATTCATACACCTTTATAAAAATAACAATTATGACAAAAAGTGCATTACAAATCGCAAGAGCTGCTTACCAGCCGAAATTGCCGAAAGCGTTGACTGGTGCTGTAGTAGCTAAGGAAGGCGAACCGACTCAGTCTGTAGCCGATCAGGAAGAAATCAAGAAGCTGTTCCCGAACACATACGGTATGCCGTTGATTCAGTTTGTGGAAGGTGAAGCTAAAGAATTTGCTCCGATGAACGTCGGCGTAATCTTGTCTGGTGGACAGGCTCCTGGTGGCCACAACGTAATCTCAGGTTTGTTCGACGGTATCAAGAAACTGAACCCGGCTAACAAATTGTACGGTTTTATCCTGGGTCCTGGCGGTTTGGTTGACCACAACTATATGGAACTGACAGCTGATATCATCGATGAATACCGTAACACTGGTGGTTTCGATATTATCGGTTCAGGACGTACCAAACTGGAAAAAGAAGAACAGTTCGAAAAAGGATATGAAATCTTGAAAGAACTGGGTATCAAGGCGCTGGTAATTATCGGTGGAGACGATTCTAACACAAACGCTTGTGTATTGGCTGAATACTATGCTGCTAAGAACTATGGCGTGCAGGTAATCGGTTGCCCGAAGACTATCGACGGTGACTTGAAGAACGACATGATTGAAACTTCATTCGGTTTCGATACTGCCTGCAAGACTTACTCAGAAGTTATCGGTAACATCGAACGCGATTGTAACTCAGCTCGTAAATACTGGCACTTCATCAAGTTGATGGGACGTTCAGCTTCTCACATCGCACTGGAATGTGCTTTGCAAACTCAGCCGAACATCTGTATCATCTCAGAAGAAGTAGAAGCTAAGAACATGTCTTTGGATGACATTGTTACTTATATCGCTCAGGTAGTTGCTGACCGTGCTGCTGCTGGTAACAACTTCGGTACCGTATTGATTCCGGAAGGTTTGATTGAATTTATCCCTGCTATGAAGCGTCTGATTGCTGAATTGAACGACTTCCTGGCTGCTAACGGTGAAGAATTCAACAGCATCAAGCGTTCTAAACAGCGTGATTATATTATCAGCAAGTTGTCTCCTGAAAATGCTGCTATCTATGCTTCTTTGCCGGAAGGCGTAGCTCGTCAGTTGTCGCTTGACCGTGACCCGCACGGAAACGTACAGGTTTCTTTGATTGAAACTGAAAAGCTGCTGTCTGAAATGGTAGCTACTAAGCTGGCTGCATGGAAAGAAGAAGGCAAGTTCGTAGGTAAGTTTGCTGCTCAGCACCACTTCTTCGGTTACGAAGGACGTTGCGCTGCTCCTTCTAACTTCGATGCTGACTACTGCTACTCATTGGGTTACACTGCATCTATGTTGATTGCTAACGGTAAGACTGGTTACATGTCTTCTGTACGTAACACTACAGCTCCTGCTGCAGAATGGATTGCAGGTGGTGTGCCTATCACTATGATGATGAACATGGAACGTCGTCACGGTGAAATGAAACCGGTTATCCAGAAAGCACTGGTGAAACTGGATGGTGCTCCGTTCAAGGCATTTGCTGCCGTACGTGACACTTGGGCTAAGGAAACTGCTTACGTTTATCCGGGTCCTATCCAGTACTTCGGTCCTACAGAAGTTTGCGACCAGCCGACTAAGACTCTGCAGTACGAACAGGCAAAATAATTTGATTCCTGAATTCCCGGAAGGGAACTTTCTATAGGAAAATTAATTTAGCGAAGAATCAGGCCGACCGAAAGAGGGCCGGATTCTTCGCTATTTGTTGAAACAAGCTCAACCGGTTCTGCCGGTACATCTGTTGAAATTCTCTATAAACTTTTAGTTAAGATGACAAAGAAATCACCCATTCTCGCGGTGAACGAGCCCGTGAAAAAAACTACCCGCAAGCGTCCTGCGACCCGAAAAGCGACAGGCAGTAAGAAGACCGCTTCCGGAAGAACGTCGGGCAGGACTTCCAAAGGGAAGAAGACCATCCGTCGGTGGCAGATGCCTTCGTGGTGTTATTACCTGCTGCTCGGTTTCATTGGAGCCTGTTTTGTCATCTGTTTTTATTATTTCTTTATTCGTCCGTACGCCTACCGCTGGAAACCCTGCTATGGCATGAAAGCATACGGGGTATGTCTGCCATACGGATTTGAAGTGCACGGTTTCGATGTGTCCCACCATCAGGGACAGATAGACTGGAGTGAACTGCAGAAAACCCAGACAGCCCCTTTTCCTGTACGTTTCGTATTTATGAAAGCTTCCGAGGGAGGTGATTTCAGCGATACAGCCTTTATCCATAATTTCGATGAGGCCCGCAAGCACGGATTTATCCGCGGAGCCTATCATTTTTACAATCCCAAGACAGACGCTTCCCGTCAGGCCGATTTCTTTATCCGCTCCGTGAAACTGGAATCGGGCGATTTGCCTCCGGTGCTCGACATCGAGGTGAGGGGAGAAGATGAGAAAAAGCTTCGCCGCGACTTGAAAGTCTGGTTGGATAAAATCGAAGATTATTATCGGGTAAAACCGATTCTCTATACCTCTTATAAATTTAAGACCCGTTACCTGAACGATTCCGTTTTCAACTCATATCCGTATTGGATAGCCCATTATTATGCCGACTCGGTGGAATACAAAGGGCAGTGGCGTTTCTGGCAGCATACCGATGTGGGACGTTTGCCGGGCATCCGTGAGGATGTAGATTTGAATGTGTTCAACGGCACGCTGGATGAGTTGAAGCGCATGACGATACCCTGATTCGAAAGAATTCATATCATATACAGACAAACAAAAACCCTCCGCAGGTATCCTTTTGAGGAAATCCCTGCGGAGGGTTTGTTTTTATATAGAAGATAGGGAAACCCCGCTGACTTAGTTGCGGAACTTCAATGCATCTCCTTCGCGTTCTACGATGATCGGTTTTTCGCGGTTCACTTCTTGTGACAGAAGCTTCTTTGACAAATCGTTCAGCAAGTAGCGCTGGATGGCACGTTTTACCGGACGTGCACCGAATTCAGGATCGTAACCTGCAGTGGCCAGGAAGTCGACAGCTGCATCTGTCATCTGCAAAGTCACTCCATTGCCTTTCAGCATCTTCCGGATACCGTTGATTTGCAAGCGGACAATCTGTTCGATTTGCGGCTTGTTCAGCGGCTGGAACATGATGGTCTCGTCAATACGGTTCAGGAATTCCGGACGGATGGTCTTCTTCAGCATGTTCATCACCTCTTTCTTGGTCTCTTCTACAATCTGGTCATGGTTCTGGTCGTTAATCTTCTCGAACTGACTCTGAATGTAGGCACTGCCCAGGTTAGAAGTCATGATAATGATGGTGTTCTTGAAGTTCACCGTACGTCCCTTGTTGTCGGTCAGACGTCCGTCGTCCAATACCTGCAACAAAATGTTGAACACATCCGGATGAGCCTTTTCGATTTCATCGAACAGCACGACAGAATACGGTTTCCGGCGTACGGCTTCAGTAAGCTGACCACCTTCATCGTAACCTACGTATCCCGGAGGCGCACCAATCAGACGTGACACGGTATGCTTTTCCTGATACTCACTCATGTCGATACGCGTCATCAGCGATTCATCATCGAACAGGTATTCTGCCAGTGCCTTGGCCAGTTCGGTCTTACCTACACCCGTCGTACCCAAGAAGATGAATGAACCAATCGGACGTTTCGGGTCTTGCAGTCCGGCACGGCTACGGCGTACGGCATCAGCCACGGCTTCGATGGCTTCGTCCTGTCCGATAACCCGCTTGTGCAGCTCATCTTCCAGGTGAAGCAGCTTCTCTCTTTCGCTTTGCAGCATCTTGCTTACCGGTATGCCCGTCCAGCGAGAAACTACATCGGCGATGTCTTCAGCCGTTACCTCTTCCTTGATTAAAGCGCTGTCACCCTGCTTCTTCTTCAGATCTTCCTGGATAGACTTGATTTCGTTCTCCAGTGCCTGAAGCTTTCCGTAGCGGATTTCAGCTACACGTCCGTAATCACCTTCACGCTCTGCCTTGTCGGCTTCAAACTTCAGTTGTTCGATTTCCTTCTTGTTCTGCTGAATCTTGTTCACCAGTTCTTTCTCACTCTGCCATTTAGCCTTGTAAGAAGTCTCCTGTTCCTTCAGTTCTGCAATCTCCTTGTTCAGTTGAGCCAGTTTAGCCTCGTCCTTTTCACGCTTGATAGCCTCACGTTCAATTTCGAGCTGCTTCAGCCGACGTTCGATTTCATCCAGTTCTTCCGGAAGCGAATCACGCTCCATACGCAGTTTGGCAGCCGCTTCATCCATCAGGTCGATGGCCTTATCCGGCAAGAAACGGTCGGAAATGTAACGGTTGCTCAGTTCCACTGCCGCGATGATGGCTTCGTCTTTGATACGCACTTGATGGTGGTTCTCGTAGCGCTCCTTCAGTCCACGCAAGATGGAGATAGAGCTGGCCGTATCCGGTTCGTCTACCATGACTGTCTGAAAACGACGTTCCAATGCCTTATCCTTTTCGAAATACTTCTGGTATTCATCGAGGGTAGTGGCACCGATGCTCCGCAGTTCGCCACGGGCCAGGGCCGGTTTCAGAATGTTGGCGGCATCCATGGCACCTTCCCCTTTTCCGGCACCCACCAGCGTGTGGATTTCATCGATAAAGAGGATGATGTTTCCGTCGGACTTCGTCACTTCGTTGATAACCGATTTCAGACGTTCCTCAAATTCACCTTTGTATTTGGCACCTGCTACTAGCGCACCCATATCCAGTGAGAACAGCTGCTTGTTCTTCAAGTTTTCCGGCACATCTCCACGCAGGATTCGTTGTGCCAGTCCCTCTACGATAGCCGTCTTACCCGTACCCGGTTCACCAATCAGAATCGGATTGTTCTTCGTACGTCGGCTCAAAATCTGCAATACCCGTCGGATTTCCTCGTCACGGCCGATAACCGGGTCAAGTTTTCCGCTTCGTGCAGCTTCAATCAGGTTGATGGCATATTTGTTTAATGACTGATAGGTATCTTCACTCGACTGTGAGGTGACTTTCTGTCCCTGACGCAGTTCCTGAATGGCAGCCCGCAGTTCCTTGTCGGTAAGGCCTGCATCTTTCAGGATGGTGGCCACCGTACTTTTCACGTTCAGCAGTGCCAGCAACAAGGCTTCCAGTGACACATATTCATCACCCAGTTCCTTAGATACTTCCAAGGCTTTCTGCAACACCTCGTTGGCGCTTCGGCTCAGGTAAGCTTCCCCACCTGAAACTTTCGGCAGTGAGGCAATTTGTCTGTCGAGTACGGTTTCTATCTGCTGGCCGTTTATGCCGAGTTTCTGGAAAATGAAGTTCGTTACATTTTCGCCCACCTTCAGCAAACCTGCCATCAAATGTTCCGGCTCGATGGCCTGCTGTCCACGGCTCTGTACCAAATTTACCGCTTCCTGCACTGCCTCTTGCGATTTGATTGTAAAGTTGTTAAAGTTCATAAATGGTCTCCTTTCTCGTTATTAGTTGTGGTTTCTTATTATTTTCATTTCGTTTGTCGCAGCCCGTCCTGTATGCTTGCAGGCCTGCTTGCGACGCTTAGTTTAATTCAAATTCTTTGCCACAGCTTGTAAAGAATAAAAACCTGACGAATTGTCATTTTGTGATGCTTTTACACTGAAAAATCTGTCAGTTATGTGTCGCTTTTTGTCAGCCAGAAAAACGCAAGTGCGTTTTGGTTCAAACGCAAGTACATTTGACATGAAACGCAAGTGCGTTTTACCTTAAACGTACTTGCGTTTTCTTTTAAACGCAAAGGCGTTTTTTTGAGAGAAAAGAGGAAATTTGTAACTTATTAGAAATCAGCTTCTTTTACGATGTGTAGTTTTTCTCCAGTCACCGGATGTACGAACTCCAGCGCGGCGGCGTGCAGATACAGACGGTCAGACGGCTGGCCGTAGAGGTCGTCGCCTACCATCGGATGGTTCAGTCCCTCCGGATGGGCGGCATGTACACGGAGCTGATGGGTACGTCCCGTATGCGGATAGAATGTAACTCGTGTTCTTCCGTCTTTGCGTTCCAGTACCCGATAGGAAGTGACCGTCCGTTTACCATATTCCCGGCTTACCATCTGGCGCGGACGATCCATCGGGTTCGGACAGATGGGCAGGTCGATGATGCCCTCGTCAGTTTCCAGTTCTCCTTCCAACAGGGCTGTGTAACGCTTTTGGATAAGACGCGTTTCGAAAAGTGCCTGAAGTTCCTTGTGCACTTCCTTCGTTTTGGCCGCAAGCAGCAGGCCGGAAGTAGCCATGTCCAAGCGGTGCACGATAAGTGGACCGGTGGCCTTGGGATAAAGATTGTGCAATCGCTGTAGAATAGAGTCGAGGTCGTTCTTGCCCGGTACGGAGAGCATGCCTGCCGGTTTGTGTACCACCACCAGCCATTCGTCCTCGTAGAGAATCTCCAGTGCCGTCTGGCGGTGTACATCCTCCTCCAGCGGGTTCGGTTCCACGTCCAGTCCCACGAGCATGTGTTTCAGAATCGGTTCACATTTCCCTTTGCACGACGGATAGAAATGTCCTTCGCGGCGAATCTCGTCCTTGGGTGACATGCCCCACCAAAACTCGCCCATAGCCAATGGCTGGAGCTGATGCAGGTAAGCATACTGAAGTAATTTAGGGAGTGCGCATTCGCCTGCACCGGCCGGCGGTGTCTTTTGCGGAGTAGAGCGGAAAATCTCGCATAAATCTTTCACTTCCCCCCGTGCGTTGAGCATGCGGAACTGGGCGAACAGACGCATCTGGAGAGCCGCCGAACGGGTTTTCCGTTCGTGGCGCAAGGCCTGAATCTCCTGCTCGAATGCCTGAAAAGCCTCTCCGGCCGCCTGTACTTTCTCTTTCAGTTTCCGTTCCAACCGTTTGAACTCTGCTTTCTGAAACTGGCTTTCGCGTGACATTGCTTCTGCTTCTTCGGGTGAAACGCCTTCCTTCCGGCGTTGTTCACGGAGGGTTTTCGCTTCTTTCAGCTTCTGTTTTTCAGAAGCTAACGTGGTTTGTGCCTCTTCTTCCGCCTTCTTCCATTCCTCCCGTGCCGAGCGGTATGCTTCGTTAGTTTCCATGGCGGCAATCCGGTGGTTGATGCCGGAAATCTCCGCTTCCTCAATGCGGAAAAATCCGTCGGGTTGCAGGAGGTCATACACCGGAGGTACGAAAAACGCGTGGTGGTTGCTTCCAGCCAGGTTGCCCGAAAAAGCGGCCAGGTAGCCTAGCTTTCCTTCAGTGTCCTTTATCACCAGTACCCCGAACATTTTTCCCTGACGAAGTTCCTCCTGCCAGTCGTCCCGTGTGAGCAGGTACTGACGTACCTCGTCGGCCGCCAGTCGGGTGAGCGGGTGAGGAGTGTAGTGGAAAGGAAAGGTGAAGGCTTTCGGTAAGGCGATGCCATCAGTCGGGGTATGGAAGGAATGTATCATGGTGAAATATTGAGTTCGTTTTTATTGTGGGGGCAAAGGTACGAATAAAATGGCTTCTATAGAAATGAAGGTATATATATCCTATATGATGTATCTTATTACGGTTTTTGTACAATGGATAGAAGAAAAATGTATTTTTGTAAATGCTACAGTGTACATGAACTTTCACAGAGTTATTAATCTGAGTCACAATTTCCATATTTCCTGTGATGAAACGACCTAAAATCCTATGAAAACAAAAAAGAAAACCATTCTTCGCCTGCTCATCGCTCTGGTAGTGGTGATAGGTGTGGTGTATGCTTCGTTGCCCTACTACGCCCGTCAGGCACTCATTCACTGGATGCCTGTCATCGACGACCTGGAAACCTTTCACCGGCACACGGTACACCATAATCCCGATGACGTGTGGCACTGGCCCCTTTCTACTGATTATAACCGCTTCCAACTGACAGAAAAAGATGCGCACTATTTGGACAGCCTGCGCACCGTGTCCTTTCTCGTCATCCGTCGTGACAGCATCGTCTTCGAAAGTTACCGTGACGGGTGGAATGATACACTGACCTCAAATATCTATTCTGCTACAAAGACCATTGTGGGACTGCTGGCAGGTATTGCCCTTGACGAAGGAAAGATTCATAGTCTGGACGACCCCGTATCACGCTACATACCTGCCTATACAAAAGGAATGCAGGCTGACGTCACCCTGCGCCATTTGCTGACCATGAGTGGCGGCATGGCGTGGGATGAGGCGTATGCTTCACTCTTTTCTGTCACAACGCACGGTTATTATGGTAATGATCTTTACGACTTGGTGACGGGTCTGGAGGTAGTTGACCATCCCGGCGTGCAATATTCCTACCGTAGTGGTGAAACGCAATTGTTAGCTTTCGTTATTGAATCAGCCACTGGGCAAACACTAAGTGACTATGCCGAAGAGAAATTCTGGCGTCCGATGCAGGCCGAACGGGATGCCTATTGGTTGCTGGACAAAAAAGACGGTGACGAAAAAGCCTTCTGTTGCTTCCATACTACGGCCCGCGATGTAGCCCGTTTCGGAAGCCTCCTGTTGCATCGTGGCAATTGGCACGGCCGCCAGCTGGTATCCGAAGCCTATATGGACGAACTGATGCGTCCCGCTTCGTACCTGAAAGACCAGTGGGGCAAGGACTCACTCAGCTATTATGGTTTCCAAACGTGGGTGATGGATTATCACGGTATGCGTTGCCCTTACATGCGCGGTATGCTGGGGCAATACATCATCGCTATTCCCGATTTGGATGCCATTGTCGTGCGGCTGGGCCGTAAGCGTTGCGATGTATATAATCGTGAGATTACGACTGACATTACACGGTATATGGATATAGCTATGAAGATACTGGACGGAAAATGATGTGTGCTGTCGGTTATTGGTAACCGGTGCGTATGGCACTATGTGCGAATGTTTTTTCTATAGGGTTGTTATTAATCCATTCTTTGTTTTGCAGGGCTATTCTAGAGATTTTTCGTAAATCTGTATAAGGAATATAATTACTTGAAATTAAATGAGTTATAAGTGTTACCTTGATTTGGGGTAATGATTTGGCAACTGTTCATATTGCTGGGGTCTGCGTCACTTTACGTTTCGATAACTCTGTTTTACAAGAATAATACAATTTTCAATACTAAGCCAATATTACCAAATAAAATTTTGTACCTTTGTCGTATTCAGACAAAAATGGCATATATGAACCGAATAAAAGAGGTATTAGATGCTAAGGGTATTAGTCAAACAGAATTGGCAAACAGGCTTGGAAAGACTTTCAATATGGTCAATCTATATGCTACGAACAAAGTACAACCTCCCATTCCTGTTTTATATCAAATAGCAGACATTCTGAATATTGATGTTAGAGAATTATTAATACCCAACAAGATTAATAAATAGCTTAGTAAACAACAAAAAGAAGAAACGATGGCAAATAGTAATTTGAAGGAAGCGAAGGCAGCTAAAAACGATGAATTCTATACTCAATTCCACGACATTGAAGTGGAAATGAATGCATATCTTGAATATGACCTAAACGTGTTTAGGGGAAAGACTGTTTTATTACCTTGCGATGACCCCGAATGGAGTAACTTTACCCGTTATTTCGCCGCTAAGTTCGATGAACTTGGATTGAAAAAGTTGATTTCTACAAGCTATGCACCAGATGCAAAGAAAATGAGACTATTGTCTGAACCCACTTTGTTTGAAACAGATGCTCCACAATTTGACCCTTCAAAGGCTCAAACAAAGGGCAAGATATTCATTCTTGATAAAGACTTATCTGGTGATGGAAGAATAAACATTGATGATTTGCATTGGGAATATCTTAATGGAGATGGTGATTTCAGAAGCAAAGAAGTTTCCGAATTACGTGATGAAGCAGATATTATTATTACTAATCCTCCATTTTCTCTCTTTCGAGAATTTTTAGCTTGGATTGTTTCAGCTAATAAAAAGTTCATTATCATCGGAAATATGAATGCTGTAACATACAAAGAAACTTTCCCTTTAATTAAAGAAAATAAAATGTGGATGGGATATTCTATTCATAGTGGAGATAGGGAATTTGAAGTCCCCGATGAGTATCCTTTGAATGCGGCAGGATGGAGAATTGATGAGAATGGGAGAAAGTTTATTAGGGTAAAAGGCGTACGATGGTTTACTAACATAGACCATGGGCGGCGTCATGAACCGCTTCCTTTGATGACCATGGCGGACAATCTTCGTTTTTCAAAGCACAAAGAGATAAAAGGGAAAGTTTCTTATGATCATTATGATAATTACGATGCCATAGAAGTTCCTTTTACAGATGCCATTCCCTCAGATTATGATGGCGTTATGGGGGTTCCCATTTCCTTTTTGGACAAATATTGTCCGGAGCAATTTGAAATCTTAGGGATAACAAAGACATGGTTTGGAAGTGCTTCTAAAATTTATCCCGAACAAATCCAAGTTGACCGTCAAGGGAAAAAATGCAAAGTAACAAAGCTCAATGACGGGGCTGTATTGCATCATCCACAAATTCCTCAGAATGAGACTTATTATATAGTTGATGGGAAGTATTACACTCAAGTATATGCAAGAGTTCTTATCAGGCATATCGGATTATAATTTGCGAATGAGTAATCGAGCATATGTTGAGGTTAAGGAGCCATTATACCAGATAGCACCTCTCCGATTCAAATCTGCCCAATTAGGAGTGTCAGAGATGATATATTCTTTGGTTTTTAACCCCCATTCATTTCCTCTATCAGTTATCCCTAAGATTTCAAAGAACTTCATAGCTTAGTAATTCTCCTAATTAGCACACGTGCGTATGGTTTTTGAGGTATTCCATTTTCCATATAATAGAGCTGACCATCCCGCAGACTGGGATTTAGTTTCTTCAATTCACGAGGATACGGACGTAATCCAAGCTCTTTACCTGAATCACCTTGTGTCTGACCTAAGATTTCAACTTAAAAATAAAAAAACATATGAAGACAACATTACATACAGAATGGACAGTTGCAGATGTCTGCAAAGGTTTTACATACAATGAATTGGAAGGTAAGGGACTATTCGGGCTTGATGGGCGACTTACCATCCAGCCGGAATACCAGCGACATTACATCTACAATGACGGCAAGCGTGACGTAGCCGTCATTGAATCGCTGTTGAAAGGCTATCCCATTGGGTTGATATACTTCAACCGTACAAGTGACGGACGGTATGAGGTACTTGACGGACAGCAGCGCATCACTTCTTTCGGCAGGTTCATCACGGGAAAATTTGCCATAAAGGATGCCGATGGAAATGTGCAGTATTTTTTGAGTCTGCCCAAAGAATTACAGCAAAAGATAATGCAGTCCTCATTGCTTATTTATGAGTGTGAGGGCGAAGAAAAGGAAATAAAGGAATGGTTCAAGACCATCAACATTGTGGGCATACCACTTAACGAACAGGAATTGCGTAATGCTATTTATTCGGGCGAGTTCGTTACGGCGGCGAAGCGTGTGTTCAGTAATTCACAAAATGCAGAAGTTCAAAAATGGAGCCATTATGTAAAAGGGGATGTCAAACGTCAGGAATATTTAGCAGAGGCTCTAAAATGGGTATGTGTTAGCAAGGGAATAACTATAGATACCTATATGAGTCAGCATCGCCGCGATACATCCATAGGCGAATTGGAAAACTATTTCCGTTCCGTGATAGATTGGGTTTCCACTACATTCACTATGGTGGAACGGGATATGTGTGGTCTGGAATGGGGGCGGCTTTACGAAACTTACCATAAGACCCCTTACAGCATAAATCATGTAACGGAACGTGTGTTGGCCTTACAAGCAGATGAGAGCATCAAATGCCCACGCAATATCTATGAGTATATATTAGGAGGCGAACAAGATAAAAGTTTGCTTCAAATCCGTCTGTTTGAAGAATCAACGAAACGTGCGGCATATACTCGCCAAACTGAGGCAGCGAAAGAAAAAGGCATATCCAACTGTCCGCTATGTGCCATCGGTGACAATGCTAACAAGACACGGATTTACAAGCTTAACGAAATGGATGCCGACCATGTGACTGCATGGAGCAGAGGCGGTGCTACGTCTATTGAGAATTGCGAAATGTTGTGTAAGACGCATAACCGTTCAAAAGGTAACAAATAATGTGATATATTACAGAATATACGTATTTTGAGTGAGTTATGACATTATTAATTTTCTCAAGATTGTATATGCAGAAAACATTTCAAGAAATTTCAAAAAGCTGGTGTGAAACAAAACGCCCAATTGTAAAGCACTCTACCATGTGCGCTTATTTGCTGACACTTCAAACCCATTTGCTGCCTTATTTTGGTACAAAGACAATCATTACGGAAGATGATGTTCAACAATTTGTCATTCACAAACTTTCTTGCGGACTTGCACGCAAAACCATAAGGGATATGGTAGCCGTATTAAAATCAGTAGCCAAATACGGGAGAAAACATAAAATTTTTCCATTTGAAGACTGGGAAATAGAATATCCTACAAATACGGAATTGCCCCGATTGCCTACCTTGACAATAAAGCATCAACGTATATTAATGCGGCATCTGATTGAAAAACCGACAGCACAGAATATAGGAGTGCTATTGGCTCTCTGTACAGGCATGAGAATAGGAGAAGTATGTGCACTACAATGGCAAGATGTGGATTTTAGACAACGAATTATCACAGTAAGGCACACTGTAGGGAGAGTTTACAATTGCGAATTGAAGTCCACAGAGAAGATACACTCATCGCCAAAGACAAGGAACTCATATCGGGATATACCAATTTCAAAACACTTGTTTCAATGTTTGAAAACGGTCAAGAAAGTTTCTGCTTCTCCGTATGTGGTCGGTTCATCTGAACATTCTAAAGAGCCTCGTTCATATCGTGATTATTTTTCCCGATTATTAAAACGTCTTGACATACCTCAAATCGTATTTCACGGACTTCGGCACACTTTTGCAACTCGGTGCATAGAAAGTCAATGCGATTATAAAACTGTGAGTGTAATACTCGGTCATTCTAATGTGTCGACAACACTTAATCTTTATGTGCATCCTAATCTCACTCAGAAAAAGAAGTGTGTTGAACGTATGAGTAAGTTTCTTGGAATAGCGGAACTGTAATTTAGAGTGAGACTTTTATTTATGGGAGAATGGTAAGTTTGTATTTGGATATGTCCAAAACAGATTTACTATTCTCTCATTGATATTGTTTATGATCTTATAGCCTTACCCTTTTTTGAGTGGCGCAAGTGTTCTGCGTACGAAAGAAAACAATTTATTAGATTGTTCATTGAACCACTCTCCAATAGGTTTTCCTTTGATGCAAAATACAAGTTTTGACTTGTCTTTCGGGGCTTTTACAACTTGGAAACCTGCTTTTTCAGCCTTGAACTTTTGTTTATGTTCTTCCGAATATAATTTTCCCTTATAGAAAATCGGTTTGTCGCTTGACTTTCTTGTAATAGGAGTGTTTACCTTCTGTCTGTTTCTTCTGATCTTTCTTACGCTCTTCCGGTAGTATCAGTTCGATCGTGGTATGAATGTGCAGGACTACTGAAGTGGTATTATCGGGTAATGATAGGAAAACCGTACTTTTGTTTTAATCTGCTGCAATTCGACGGATATTCCAGAGATTTTGCGTAAGTTTGCAGAAACAGTAAATTTCATTTCAAATGAGGAGCATGATTTATCCGGTAGGCATACAGAGTTTTGAAGAGATACGGAAAGGAGACTATTGCTATGTCGATAAGACTGCACAGATTTATCAGTTGGTAAAGACGGGTAAATACTACTTTCTGAGTCGTCCGAGACGCTTTGGGAAAAGTCTGCTTATATCTACGTTGGAGGCTTATTTCCAAGGGAAAAAAGAACTTTTCCATGGCTTGGCTATGGAAGCTTTGGAAAAGGAATGGACTACGTATCCTGTATTGCATCTGGATTTGAATGCACAAAAATACGATACACCGGAAGCGTTGATTCATGTGCTGGAGGAAAATCTACAGTACTGGGAAAGTCTTTATGGGGCTTCGGAGAGTGAAATAGGAGTAGCCCGCCGTTTCAACGGGGTGATTCGCCGTGCGGCCGAAAAGACGGGGAAGAATGTGGTGGTGCTGGTGGATGAGTACGATAAGCCCATGCTCCAGGCTATTGGCAATGAAGCGTTGTTGACCGAGTACCGTAATACGTTGAAAGCTTTTTATGGAGCTTTGAAGTCGATGGATGCATACCTCCGCTTTGCTTTGTTGACTGGTGTGACAAAGTTCAGTAAAATAAGTGTGTTCAGCGATTTGAATAATCTGGAAGACATTTCCTTGCAGCAGGCTTACAATAATTTGTGCGGTATTACTGAGCAAGAATTACTGGAAAACTTTGAAGAAGGAATCCGTGTGTTGGGGCAACATAATGAGATGGCGTATGAAGAGACTTGTAAAAGCCTGCGACAATGGTATGACGGTTATCATTTTTCCGGTCATGCAGACGGCCTTTACAATCCGTTCAGTCTGCTCAATGCCTTGAAAAGTAGGGAATTTGGAAGTTATTGGTTTGAGACGGGCACACCGACTTTCTTAGTGGAACTACTTTTACGTAGTCACTATGATTTGCATCGTCTGACGGAAGAACTTGCTACCGCTGACTCTTTAAGCGGTATTGATACGATGGAGACGAATCCTGTGCCTATTCTATATCAGAGTGGCTATCTCACCATAAAGGGATACGACAAGCGTTTTCGTACATATACCTTGGGCTTCCCTAATCGGGAAGTGGAGGAAGGATTTGTCAAGTTTCTCTTGCCTTTTTATTCGGCTACATCAAAAGCTGATTCGGCATTTGAAATTGTCAGTTAAGAAAAAGAACCGGACTCCAATCAGTCCAGTTCTCTCTGACGGCAGAAGCATCCGCCGAATTTCTCGTCCACGTGTTCTACCGGCTGGCGGAAGATGCCGTAAACCGATGAGCCGGATCCGCTCATGCTGGCATACACTGCGCCCAGATCATACAACTCGTCCTTGATGGCCGCAATCTCCGGATATTTCAGGAACACGCTGTCCTCAAAATCATTCTTCATATTGTCTTTCCACGTCTCTACCGGTTGGCAGATGATGTCTTTTAACGAAACTTCCGGACGGCGGGGAGTGATGTGTGCGAAAGCGTCGCGCGTGGATACGAAGATGTCCGGCTTCACCAGCACCAGGTAATAACCCGAAAGCGAAAGACGGACAGGTTCGAATATGTTACCGATGCCCGTGGCAAATACCGGCTGGTTGCGGATGAAGAAAGCACAATCGGCTCCTAAACGGGCGGCGTAGTCTTCCATCTCCTCCAGACTCAGTGCCAGACGGAATTTCTCGTTCAGCAACTTAATCATGAACGCGCAATCGGACGAACCGCCTCCCAGTCCGGCACCCGTGGGGATGTGCTTGAACAGGTGGATGTCAACGGACGGTATGTCATGATCTTTTTTCAGCAATTCGTAGGCTCTGACCACTAAGTTGTCTTCCGGCTTACCCTCGATAGCCGTACCTTTCACGTGAAGCGTATAAGGAGCATCGTTATTTTCTCTTCGTGTTACTTCCAGTGCGTCTTGCAGGTGGATGGGGTAGAAAATGGTTTCCAGGTTATGGTAACCGTCGGGACGTTTTTCAATAATATTCAGGCCAAGGTTTATTTTGGCATTTGGAAATGTAATCATAAGGTCGTTTGTTTTTTCGTTTCTCAAATATAGCAGAAAGTTTCGAGAAAATCGGGATTCACGGAAAAAATCGTATCTTTGCCCCACTTAAACAAAAACAAAATGGCAGAACCGAGAAGAAATACACGTGTGGCAAAGACGGCTAAGACCAAGCCGATGGATGAGTACGGCCACCTCCAGCCTCAGGCTCCCGAACTGGAAGAAGCTGTGCTGGGTGCGCTGATGATTGAGAAGGATGCGTATTCGCTGGTGAGCGAGATTCTTCGTCCGGAGTCGTTCTACGAACACCGGCACCAGCTGATTTATGCGGCCATTACTGACTTGGCTATTCAACAGAAACCGATTGATATCTTGACCGTGGCCGAGCAGTTGCGCTCGCGCGGTAACCTGGAAGAGGCGGGCGGACCGTTCTATATCACTCAGCTGAGTGGTAAGGTGGCCTCGTCGGCTCACATTGAGTACCA
This sequence comes from Phocaeicola plebeius, assembly GCF_003437535.1. Lineage (GTDB taxonomy): Bacteria > Bacteroidota > Bacteroidia > Bacteroidales > Bacteroidaceae > Phocaeicola > Phocaeicola plebeius_A. Next base: position 18,682 of record NZ_QSQT01000024.1, on the reverse strand, counting down.
TGCCCGTATCATTGCCCAGAAGTTTCTGGCACGTGAGCTGATTTCTTTTACGAGCAACATACAGACTAAGGCGTTCGACGAGACGCAGGACGTGGACGACCTGATGCAGGAGGCCGAAGGAAAGCTCTTCGAAATCTCTCAGCAGAACATGAAGAAGGATTATACGCAGATTAATCCGGTCATTCAGGAGGCCTACGAGATGTTGCAGAAGGCGGCGGCACGTACCGACGGTTTGAGTGGGCTTTCGAGCGGATTCCATCAGCTGGACAAGATGACCTCCGGTTGGCAGAACTCCGACCTGATTATCATTGCGGCTCGTCCGGCCATGGGTAAGACGGCCTTCGTGCTTTCCATGGCCAAGAATATGGCGGTGAACAGCAAAGTGCCCGTAGCCTTGTTTTCGCTTGAAATGAGCAACGTACAGCTGGTAAACCGTCTGATTGTGAACGTCTGCGAAATCCCGGGTGAGAAAATCAAGAGCGGTCAGCTGGCACCTTACGAGTGGGGACAGCTCGACTACAAGATAAAAGAACTCTACGACGCCCCGCTTTACGTGGACGACACGCCTTCTTTGTCCGTGTTCGAATTGCGAACCAAGGCACGTCGTCTGGTACGTGAGCATGGGGTGAAAATCATTATCATCGACTACCTTCAGTTGATGAATGCCAGCGGTATGTCGTTCGGAAGCCGTCAGGAAGAGGTCAGCACCATTTCGCGTTCGTTGAAGGGATTGGCCAAGGAACTGAACATCCCGATTATTGCGCTGAGCCAGTTGAACCGTGGAGTAGAGAACCGTGAAGGTATCGACGGAAAACGTCCGCAATTGAGCGACCTTCGTGAATCGGGAGCCATCGAGCAGGATGCCGATATGGTGTGCTTCATCCACCGTCCGGAATATTATAAGATTTACACCGATGAGAAAGGTAACGACCTGCACGGCATGGCCGAAATCATTATCGCCAAGCACCGTAACGGTGCCGTAGGTGATGTGCTGCTTCGTTTCCGTGGCGAATATGCCCGTTTCCAGAACCCCGACGACGACATGATTGTGCCGATGCCGGGCGAAGAAAAGAAGGCTCCGGTGCTCCGTTCGAAGATGAATAACGGCGGCGGACAGGACTTCGTACCGCCTCCACCCACGGAGATGCCGCCTATGCCCGACAATCCGTTTGGCGCGCCTGTGCCCGATGTACCATTCTGACGGTTTTTGGCTAAAAATATTTTTTGTCTTACCTCTTATATCCCAAATATGTATTAACTTTGCACATCATTGTTTGGGAAATTATAAAATACTATTACGATATGAATATTTCTTATAACTGGCTGAAAGAATACGTCGACTTCGACCTTACTCCGGACGAAGTGGCAGCCGCACTGACTTCCATCGGTTTGGAGACTGGGGGAGTGGAAGAAGTTCAAACTATCAAGGGAGGATTGGAAGGTTTGGTAGTAGGCGAAGTGCTGACCTGCGAGCCGCATCCCAATTCTGACCACATGCATATTACGACCGTCAATTTAGGACAGGGAGAACCTGTGCAGATTGTCTGTGGTGCTGCCAACGTGGCTGCCGGACAGAAGGTTATCGTAGCTACGCTGGGTACAAAATTGTATGATGGTGACGAATGCTTCACCATCAAGAAGTCGAAGCTCCGTGGCGTAGAATCAAACGGTATGATTTGTGCCGAAGATGAAATCGGCGTGGGCACAAGCCATGAAGGTATCATCGTGTTGCCTGCCGACGTAGTTCCGGGTACACTGGCCAAGGATTACTATAATGTGAAGAGCGAATACGTACTCGAAGTGGACATCACTCCGAACCGTGCCGATGCCTGCTCACACTATGGTGTGGCACGCGACCTCTACGCATGGCTCATTCAGAACGGTCATAAAGCTACGCTGAAGCGTCCTTCGGTAGATGCATTCAAGGTAGACAATCATGACATGAATATCGACATTGTGGTGGAAAATACTGAAGCCTGCCCGCGTTATGCCGGAGTAGCCATCAAGGGAGTAACGGTGAAGGAAAGCCCTGAATGGTTGCAGAACAAGCTCCGCCTTATTGGTGTGCGTCCTATTAATAACATCGTTGATATTACCAACTACATCCTGCACGCCTATGGCCAGCCGATGCACTGCTTCGATGCCGACAAGATTAAGGGCGGCAAGATTGTGGTGAAGACTTGTGCCGAAGGAACTCCGTTTGTTACATTGGACGAAGTGGAACGTAAATTGTCCGACAAGGACCTGATGATTTGCAACGCGGAAGAACCGATGTGTATTGCCGGTGTGTTCGGAGGTCTGGATTCAGGTACTACCGAAACTACTACCGACGTGTTCCTGGAAAGTGCTTACTTCCATCCTACATGGGTGCGTAAGACTGCCCGCCGTCACGGATTGAGCACCGATTCTTCTTTCCGTTTCGAACGTGGTATCGACCCGAACATCACTATCTATGCCTTGAAGGAGGCCGCTCTGCTGGTGAAAGAACTGGCCGGAGGTGAAATTGCTTCTGACATCAAAGATAACTATCCGAATCCGATTGCCGATTTCGCGGTAGAACTTTCATATAATTATGTAAACTCACTGATTGGAAAGGAAATTCCGGCAGAAACGGTGAAGAGCATCGTAACCAGCCTGGAAATGAAAATTGTGGAAGAAACGGCCGAAGGTCTTTCTTTGCAGATTCCTCCTTATCGTGTAGACGTGCAGCGTCCGTGCGACGTGGTTGAAGATATTCTTCGTATCTACGGATATAACAACGTGGAAATTCCTACTACCCTGAAATCAAGCCTGAGCGTGAAGGGAGAAGTGGACAAATCGGTGAAACTCCAGAACCTGGTAGGTGAACAGCTGGTGGGTTGCGGATTTAATGAAATCCTGAACAACTCTTTGACAGCAGCCGCTTATTACGACGGACTGGAAACTTACAAGCCGGAAAATCTGGTTCGCCTGATGAACCCGTTGAGTAACGATCTGAACGTGATGCGTGCTACCTTACTTTTCGGTGGTCTGGAAAGCATCCAGCACAATGCCAACCGCAAGAATGCCGACTTGAAGTTCTTTGAATTCGGTAACTGCTATCACTTCCATGCTGAGAAAAAGAATCCGGAAAAAGTGTTGTCAGGCTATTCAGAAGAGTTGCACATGGGGTTGTGGATTACCGGAAAGCGTGTAAGCAACTCATGGGCTCATGCCGACGAAAACGCTTCGGTTTACGAACTGAAGGCTTACGTGCTGAACATATTCCGTCGTCTGGGCGTGAACTTCGGCTCGCTGGTATTCGGTAACCTTTCAGACGATATCTACTCAGTAGCTATCTCCGTACACACCCGTGGTGGTAAATTGCTGGCTACCTTTGGTGTAGTTTGCAAGAAGATTCAGAAAGCGTTCGATATCGACAATGAAGTGTACTATGCCGACCTGAACTGGAAAGAACTGATGAAGGCCATCAAGGGCAATACGGTAAGCTACAAGGAAATCTCCAAGTTCCCGGCTGTAAAACGTGACTTGGCATTGCTGATTGACAAGAAGGTGCAATTTGCTGAAATCGAAAAGATTGCTTGCGAAACCGATAAGAAATTACTCAAGTCTGTAGAATTGTTCGACGTGTACGAAGGAAAGAACCTGGAAGCTGGCAAGAAGAGCTATGCTGTAAGCTTTATGCTTCAGGATGAAAACGCTACACTGAACGACAAGCAGATTGACAAGTTCATGCAGAAGTTGATTGGTAACTTGCAGAACAAACTGGGAGCTGTGCTTCGATAATAAGTAAATTCATTAAAAAATAAATTTAAAATATCATCCAATGGGAAGAGCATTTGAATATAGAAAAGCTACGAAGCTTAAAAGATGGGGTCACATGGCAAAGACCTTTACACGTCTGGGTAAACAAATTGCAATTGCGGTAAAGGCTGGCGGTCCGGAACCGGAAAACAACCCGACTCTGCGTTCGGTAATCGCTACTTGTAAGCGTGAAAACATGCCGAAGGATAACATCGAACGTGCCATCAAGAACGCAATGGGTAAAGACCAGAGCGATTACAAAGGTATGACTTACGAAGGATATGGTCCTCACGGAATCGCCGTATTCGTAGATACATTGACTGATAATACTACTCGTACCGTAGCCGATGTACGTTCTGTATTCAACAAGTTTGGCGGTAACTTGGGTACTACAGGTTCACTGGCCTTCTTGTTCGATCACAAGTGTGTGTTCACTTTCAAGAAGAAAGAAGGTATCGATATGGAAGAACTGATTCTGGACTTGATTGACTACAACGTAGAGGACGAATTCGATGAAGATCCGGAAGAAGGAACTATCACTATCTACGGTGATCCGAAGAGCTATGCGGCTATTCAGAAGCATTTGGAAGAATGTGGTTTTGAAGATGTCGGTGGTGATTTCACTTACATCCCGAACGACCTGAAAGATGTGACTCCGGAACAGCGTGAAACTATCGATAAGATGGTAGAACGTCTGGAAGAGTTTGACGACGTACAGACCGTATATACTAACATGAAACCGGAAGAAGACGCTGAATAAGCTTTTCTTGAAAGATAATGACGGAACGGAGTATCCGGCCGGAATAATCCGGCAAGTGGTGCTCCGTTCTCTTTTTATGTTAACTCGACTAGCATATTGATGACAATGAAATATACTTATCGTACGATGGGAACATGCAGTTCTCTGATTGATTTTGAGGTAGAGGATGGCATACTGAAGGGTGTGCATTTTACCGGTGGTTGCAATGGAAACTTGAAAGGGATTTCAGCCCTGGTGGAAGGTATGAAAATAGATGAAGTGATTGCTCGTCTGGAAGGTATCCGTTGTGGCGGGAAGCCGACTTCTTGTCCCGACCAGCTCTGCAAGGCTTTGCGGGAAATCTAAGTGACTAAGTGAGGGATATTGAAGCAAAGAGCACTCCTGAGAGATGAATGTTATGTCTCGGGAGTGCTCTTTTTATGTGAATGTTTGATATTAAAGCTGCTCAGAAAGAGTGGAAAGCAGGAATACCAATAGCGCAGCCGCAATGGCTAGTGAAATGAAGGTAAAGACAGCCAGGAAAACGGTTGTCTTGACAAATGTACGTATCCATCCTCGGCGGTATACTGTATGCAGGGAAATGTAGGTGTACACAAACATGCCTGCTACGAAGATAAGGAGAGTATACATTGGCATGTTTCCCTTAAATGATTCCATAAAAGTGTCACTTGTCAGCACGGGTACCAGTGGAATAGGAATCAGTATCAGAAACACGGTATTCAGGTGAATCGCGTGTACGAAATGCCACATGTAAGGAAGTTTGGATTTCCGGAACATTCCCTGCAAAAGCCAGGCAAATAGTGGCAGAAGGAACATCATGTAGAGCGGAGTCCATTTGGACAAATCTCCAAAAAACTGGTTGAGAAAGGATTCCTGACGAAGTTGTTGTGCTTCATCGTTGTGGTCTTCTCTCCATTCGTATACGGGAGTAAGAGCAGTACCGGTGGAATCTACCTGGAAATGACGCGCGGCTTGCAGGGATTCAGAGGTAATCTCTTCTTCCTCAATCAGATTATTCAAGTATTCACCTTTTACTTTTTTCAGATTCAGAATGGTATTCAGGTCTTTTTGCCGGAGAGTTGTTTCATGCAGGCAGGAGTCGGCCACGATTCGGGGCATTCGCATGTAGGAAAGAGAGAACCGGTCGTCCAGACGTTGCACTTTGAACAGCTCCTCGGCCTTTTCTACTCCTCTTTCTTGAAAGGCCTTCACTAACTCAGGGCCTTGGTATACATACACACATGTATCGGGCAGGGTAGCAGATGATTTGAGCTGTGCTACAATTCCGTCGTTGATGTTTAGGGAGCTTACAGCCTGCAATGCCTGATTGGCTTTGTCGGAGGCTATCATGAAGAAAAGGGTAAAGAAAACGACGGAGATGCACATATAGAGCCGGAAAGGATGTACGTAGGAATTGATTTTTCCGGCATTGAATTCGTTGGTCAGGAATCCGGGGCGGGTGAACATCAGCCACAAAGTTTGCCAGATTTTGCTGTCAAACTGGTAGACATTTTCAATGTATTGTCTCAGGTATTTCCAGAAAGGCTGGTAGATATCGAGGGCGTATTGTCCGCAACAATGGCAATACATGCCCTCCAGCTTGGTACCGCAATTCTTGCAGTAGGTGTACCCGGGTACGGTCTTTTTACGTATTCTCCGGAGGCGTTTCAATTCGATGAGGCGCATCACCCGGTGCTTTCGTTCTTTCAGTCTTTGCCGCATCCGGGCGAAAGGAGTCTTGTGGGTTTCTTCTTTGTGTGTGGTATTTTCCATGTCAGTAGAAATGTAATATAAATGATATTTTGACACAAAAGTACGTCTGTAAAATGAATTTAGCAAGTTTTTCTGCGGGGAATTGAATATGGTGGTATTAGGATTTAAGGAAATAAAAAAGTGATATTGTTTCTCTTGAAGCATGTCTCACAGAAACAATATCACTCGGTGAATGAACAAACAAGAGGTATTTTACCCGCAAGTTTATCCAATCTTGCTTATCTTCTTTAATTTTTCTTCGTCAATGAGCTTGATTTTTCGTCCGTCGATAATAATCAGTTTTTCGGCGGCGAAATTAGACAGGGTTCGGATGGCATTGGATGTGGTCATGTTGGAGAGGTTGGCCAGGTCTTCTCTGGAGAGATAGATGCTCAGAGTACACTGGTCTTCTTCCACGCCGTAGGTATCTTTCAGGAAGAGCAATGATTCTGCCAAACGTCCCCGAATATGTTTCTGAGTCAGGTTGACTGTTCTTTCGTCGGAGATACCCAGATCTTTCGACAACTGTTTGATGAAAAACATGGCAAGCTCCGTATTTTCCATAATTAGCTGTACGATGACGGGCATGGGAATCAGGCACATGGTACATGGCTCAAAGGCAGCAGCAGCGGTCACGAAATTTTCTTCGGCAAAATAGGCACGATAGGCAAAGTATTCTTTGTCCTTTATTACTCGGATAATCTGGCTGCGTCCCCCTACGCCGTCCTTGTAAATCTTTACCTTTCCGTTCAGCAGGCACATCAAATTCTCCGGTGTTTCACCTTCACAATAAATCGTTTCGTTCTTTTTGTATTTCTGAATCGTAAAATTCTGTGCCAGCAATTCGCGTTGTTGCTGTGTTAATGGTTGCCATAAATCTGGTATACTTTCGGCAATCTCAGCTTCTGTTAATTCCTTTTTTACCATAAAATGTTCCAAAACCATGTTATTAAGCACAAAGGTACGAAGAAAAATTGAAAATATTCTTTTTTTTCATCATAAAAATGGCCTCAGATAAGGGCTTTATTATATATTTGCTGTGAATATGCGAAAACTGAAAGGCTTATATGAGGCTTTGTGGGGCTTGCTGGCATTGTGCTTGCTGTGCTGTTTCCCACTGCGAGGGGTGGCGCGCGACAATGCTCCGTACCTTCCGAAAAAGCCTGTCGTGGCCGATTCTATTTTGGATTACATGTTTCATTCTGCATCTATTTATTTGCGTGAGGTGAAAGGATACAAGGGCGATTTGTATTTGAAAGGTCATCTGAAAGTACATAAGCAGAACCGGATTATCAAGTATGTGCCTTCCATGTTTCGTCTGGAAAAGGGTATAAATGATTATTTTCATGAGTCTATCAGTGAGCTGCAATATACGGCTCCTGCCATTTACGACCGGAAGGTCAGGGCAATATCTACGACTTTCCCCAGCACCAGAGGGCAGATATTCGACATTATGGACTACATGAAGTTCAATATTTATGCTCCTTCGCTGATGGGTAACAGGATACTTTCACCGCTGAACAGAAAGGCTCAGGTACATTATCATTATTTGCTTGAAAGGGTGGAGCACCGGTTGGGAGGAGAATTGTATTGCATTCGTGTCGTACCCCGTTACCGGAGCACGCAGTTGGTGGAAGGTTTTCTGTGGCTTTCATCAGCCGACTGGACTATCCGAAGAATGAATCTCAAGGGACGTTATGACCTGGTAAGGTTCCAACTGAGCATGCAGATGGGCGAGGAGGAAGATACGAAATATCTTCCTGTTTTACTGAATCTTGATTTGAACTTCAAGTTCCTGAAGAATCATCTGGAGATGAAGTATACGGGGTGGATGAAGTATTCATCGGTTGTTTATCGTAAGCCGGGGGAGGAATGGATTGTCAAGAAAACGAACGACCATAATCTTTCGAATTCTTATACTTTGTCGTGTGATACCAGTCGGCTCGTGGTGGAACGTGACTCGTTCAACCGCATCCGTCCGATTCCTTTGTCTGCTTATGAGGATTCGCTTTACCGTTCGGCGGATGAGCGGCGATTGAAACGGGAGGCCGATACGATAAAGGCAGAGCCTACAAAACTGAAGAAGAACATGGTGTTCTTGGGGCAGCTGGGGGATGCCTTGATTAGCAGCTATGACATTGACATCTCTAAAGTGGGAAGCATCAACTGCTCTCCGATTATCAATCCCTTATTAGTGAGTTATAGCCACCGGAACGGAATATCCTATCGGCAGGTATTTAAGTACAACAAGCTTTTCCATGATGGGCGTTTGCTACGTATTGTTCCTCAGATTGGTTATAACTTTACAAAGAAAGAGTTTTATGCCAAGGCGGATATGGAATATATCTACAATCCTCGGAAATTGGGCTCCATTGAAGTACATGGAGGAAATGGTAACCGAATTTACAGTAGTGTGGTACTCGACCAGCTGGAGCAGATTCCGGACAGTGCGTTTACCTTCGATGGACTTGAATTGGATTATTTTAAAGATGTATACGTAGATATATCGCATAACATTGAGTTGTGCAACGGACTAAAGTTAGGCACAGGTTTGGCTATGCATTGGCGTTATACTAAGAGTACGCCGGAAGTGGAAGCACGTGTACGTTCTAATTATAACAGTTTCGCTCCCCGTATTCGTCTGGAATGGACACCGGGCATGTATTATTATATGAACGGCAACCGAAAGATAAATGTCGGCTCTTTCTTTCCTACCTTTATGCTGGATTACGAACGGGGTATCAAAGTTTTAAAGAATTCCGGTACCTATGAACGAATCGAAGGTTCTGTGGAACAAATCATTCGTTTGAAGAATGTGCGTTCACTGGCTTATCATGTGGGAGCCGGTATGTTTACCAATCAATCGGATATGTACTTTGTGGATTATGCGCATTTTGCCAACTTGAATCTTCCCCAGGGTTGGAATGACGATATTGGAGGTACGTTCCAGATGCTGGACGGACGCTGGTACAATGCTTCCAGTCATTACATACGAGGTAATCTGACCTTTGAGGCACCTTTCATCCTCTTATATCCGGTCACCCGTTTGTTGTCGTTCGTACAGAAGGAACGTATTTATGCCGGCGTTCTTTTCATGCCCCACCTGAATCCTTATCTGGAATTCGGTTACGGCTTTGCTACCCACTTGTTTGATGTGGGTGTCTTTATCGGAAATGAAAAAGGTAAATTTACCTCCTTGGGATGTAAATTTACCTTCGAATTATTCAACAAATAAAAATAGTTGCATTATACTAACTCGTCCGAAGTATATCCTTGCGGAAGTGGACGACAGTTATATCCAGAAGCCATGATTTCACCGTAGGCTCCGGCAGAACGAAGTGCAATCAGGTCGCCACGGTGTACCTTGTTCAGGTCGATGGCTTTTCCGAATACATCCGATGATTCACAGATAGGACCTACTACATCGTATGCTTCTGCAGGTTCTTCCGAAGTGAGGTTCTCAATCTTGTGATAAGCCTGATACAAAGCCGGACGAATCAGGTCGGTCATTCCTCCGTCTACGATGGCAAACTGCTTGTTGGTACCTTGTTTCACGTAAATAACTTTAGTGATGAGGTTACCGCACTGACCTACCACTGAGCGTCCCAATTCAAAGTGAAGCGTTTGCTGCGGACGCAGGCGCAGGTGCTTGTGATAAGTAGCGAAATACTCTGCGAAGTCAGGAATCGGCTGGCGGTTGGGGTGTGCATAGTCAATACCTAAGCCACCTCCCACGTTGATATGTTCCACGATAATCTGACGGGCAAAAAGTTTCTCCTGTAATTCGTTTACACGGTTACAGAGTGCCACGAAGTCGCCCATATCCAGAATCTGTGAGCCGATGTGGAAGTGTAATCCTACGAACTTCACGTTTTTCATCTCCAGTGCCAGGTCAATCACACGATCCATGTCTTGTATACTGATACCGAATTTATTTTCTGCCAGTCCGGTAGTGATATTGGCATGCGTATGAGCACCTACATCCGGATTGATACGGAAAGCCACGCGGGCAATCTTGTTCTTTGCTGCAGCCAGTTCGTTGATGACTTCCAGTTCTGGAATAGACTCAACGTTAAAACAAAAAATGTCATAATCCAGTCCCAGATTGATTTCCTTGTCTGTTTTTCCTACTCCAGCATATACAATCTTGCTAGCAGGGAATCCGGCCTTGATGGCAGCTTTGATTTCGCCGCCGCTTACGCAGTCAGCTCCCAGTCCGCTTTCACGAATGATGCCTAATATTTTAGGGTTGGCATTAGCTTTCACCGCATAGTGCACACAGAATTTATTGTATTTTCCTGCTTCCTCCTTGATTTTATTTAAGGTTTCACGAAGCAGATTTGTGTCATAATAATAAAATGGCGTTTCCAGTTTTCGGAACTGCTCTATTGGAAAATTAGCTTTCATAAAATGGGTTTAGTTGTGATTGTTGTTATATTAGAAGAATAAAAAAGGCGGTGATGCGGTTTTTACTGACCGTATCCTCCGCCTTTAGCTTTTATAAAAGGTTGCTTTTATTTCTCTTTACCGTTGAAAAGCACGTTGCTCAATGACTGCAACGCCTGCTTCTTATCTGATTCACGAATCAGGAAAGAGATGTTGTAGTTACTTCCACCGAATGAAATCATACGTACCGGAATTTCACGCATTGCATCCAGTGCCTTTGCTTCGAAACCTACGTTTTCCCATTCCAGGTCGCCCACTACACAGACGATACACATGTCATGGTCTACCGTTACTGTACCGTACTTCTTCAGGTCGTTTACGATTTCGTTCAGGTGTTTTGTGTTGTCAATCGACATAGATACACCCACTTCTGAAGTACATACCATATCAATCGGAGTCTGGTAGCTTTCAAAGATTTCAAATACCTTGCGGAGGAAACCGTGAGCCAGCAGCATACGGCTTGACTTAATCTTGATAGCGGTGATGTTGTCTTTGGCAGCTACCGCCTTGATTTTGCCTTTTTCCGTATCGTTAGAAATCAGTGTGCCCGGAGCAGTCGGTTCCATGGTGTTCAGCAAACGTACCGGAATGTTGGCATATTTAGCCGGCTGGATACAAGTCGGGTGCAGAATCTTTGCACCGAAGTAGGCCAGTTCAGCTGCTTCTTCAAAGTGAAGCTGACGTACCGGAGAAGTCTTGTCTACTACGCGCGGGTCATTGTCGTGCATACCGTCGATGTCTGTCCAGATCTGGATTTCAGAAGCATTGATGGCAGCTCCAATCAGAGAAGCCGTATAGTCACTTCCTCCACGCTGCAGGTTGTCGATTTCACCGTATGCGTTGCGGCAGATGAATCCCTGAGTGATATAGATTTCATAACCCGGGTTTGCTTCCAGTTGTGCCGACAGTTTTTCGCGGATATAAGTCAGGTCCGGTTCACTGTTCTTGTCAGTGCGCATGTATTCCAGTGCCGGAATCAATGTCGCGTTTACGCCCTGCTCGCACAAGTAGTTAGTCACCATGTTGGTAGAGATGATTTCTCCCTGAGCTAGGATGACTTTTTCTTCAAATAAAGTAAATATGTCTTTCGTATAAGAACGAATGTAATCGAATACAGATTTTACGAAATCCAGTGTTTTCTGTTTATATTCTTCGGTAGAATACAACTCATCAATGTGCTGTTTATATTTCGCTTCCAGTCTATTGATGATTTCATTTGCACCTTCTGGATTTTTCTTGTACAGATAATCCGAAATTTCAACTAATGTGTTAGTCGTACCTGACATGGCAGACAGGACTACAATTTTCTGTTCGCCGTCAGTGATTAATTTGGCCACATCCTTCATTCTTTGTGCAGAACCCACAGATGTACCTCCAAACTTTAAAACTTTCATTTTACGTTTCGAATTTTAAATGTTCTATAATTAATTAATTTCGGGAGCAAATGTAATAATAAAAACCCTATTTTGGGGTCATTTGGGCAAAAATCCTTTTACTCCTTTGTCTTTTTTATGAATTTGTCGTTTCCGTGAGACGGTGATGTTCGCATTTGTACACTTTTCCGGAATATTCCGAAAGCAAGTTGAGGTTGTGCGTGGTCATCAGAATGGCTGAGCCCTGACGGCAGATGTCCTGCAATAATTCCACGATGCGCCGTCCGGTTTCCACGTCCAGATTGCCGGTCGGTTCATCGGCCAGGATAATTTCCGGTTTGTTCAGTATGGCCCGGGCGATGACGATACGCTGCTGTTCTCCACCGGAAAGTTCGTTAGGCATTTTGTACCCCTTGTTTTCCATGCCAACCTGCTGGAGCACTTCTTCAATTCGCCGTTCTATTTCGGTACGGTTTTTCCAGCCGGTAGCTTTAAGCACGAATTTCAGGTTTTCGTGCACGGTACGGTCGGTCAGTAGCTGGAAATCCTGAAACACGATGCCGAGTTTCCGGCGCAGGGTAGGGAAGTCCTTCCGTTTCAGGGTGCGCATGGCATTTCCCAGCACCCATGCTTCTCCGGCATCAATCTCCACCTCACCGTAGATGGTTTTCAGGAGAGTAGACTTTCCGCTGCCCACCTTCCCGATGAGATAGACAAATTCGCCTTTCCGGAGTTCCAGGTTTACGTCAGAAAGAATCTCCTGTCCTTGCAAGCTCACGTTTACGTGCTGGTAAGAAATGAGTGGTTGTTCTTCCATATATAGTGATTAGTGTTTTTTCCAGGTGGCGCTGTGACGCTCTTTCAATTCACGGGCTAAGTCTTCAATGCGGTAGCCTTTGTACGTAAGCAGCACAATCAAGTGGTAAAGCAGGTCGGCTCCTTCGTAAATCAGGCGTTCGTCGGTTCCATTGCAGGCTTCGAGGATGGTTTCTACAGCTTCTTCACCTACCTTTTGTGCCATCTTGTTGACTCCTGAATTGAACAGGCTGGTGGTGTACGATTTCTCCGGCATTTCCTGACGGCGACGGTCGATGAAATCCTGTAACTCTTTCAGGAACATGATGTCCTGCTCGTTTTTGTCTCCCCAGCAAGTATCTGTGCCCTTGTGGCAGACAGGGCCTTCCGGATGTACCATGATGAGCAGTGTGTCGTTGTCACAGTCAGCCTTTACCGAAACCACGTGCAGAAAGTTTCCGCTTTCTTCTCCTTTGGTCCACAGACGGTTTTTGGTACGGCTGAAGAAAGTCACCTTACCCGTTTCCATGGTTTTCTCGTAGGCTTCCTTGTTCATGAATCCCAGCATCAATACTTTTTGCGTATAGTTATCTTGGATAATGGCCGGAATCAAGCCATTCATTTTTTCAAAATCCAGTTCCATAATCTTACTTTATATAATATAGTTAGTTTAAACAGTTATCTGCGCACGGCGATACCTTCTTTGCAAAGGTAATCTTTTAATTCGGGAATTGGAATTTCACCGAAGTGAAAAACACTGGCTGCCAGGGCGGCATTAGCTTTTCCTAACGTAAATGCGTCACGGAAATCCTCTTTCTTGCCAGCTCCTCCGGAAGCAATGACCGGAATGGTAAGCCGGTCGGCCAGTTCGGCCAGTGCTTCGTTGGCATATCCTTCCTTTACCCCGTCGTGGTCCATGCTGGTAAACAAGATTTCCCCGGCTCCGCGGCTGTTGGCTTCTTCCGCCCATTCCATAAGGAAACGGTCGGTCTCCAGCCTTCCTCCGTTGAGGTAACATTTCCAGCCTTGCGGGGTTTGTCGGGCATCAATGGCCACCACACATACCTGCGAACCGAAATGGCGGGCGATGTCATCGATGAGCTGCGGGTTCCGGATGGCCGAAGAGTTGATAGACACCTTGTCGGCTCCGGCATTTAGCAGACGTTCCACATCGCTCAGTTCATGAATACCTCCTCCCACGGTGAAAGGAATGTTGATTTCCGCAGAAATGCGTTTCACCAGCTCTGTAAACGTTTTCCGTCCTTCGTGGCTGGCTGTGATATCAAGGTACACCAACTCGTCGGCTCCTTGTTCGCTGTAAGCCTTTCCGAGCTCCACCGGGTCGCCTGCTTGTCGCAGATTGACGAAGTTGGTACCTTTCACCGTTTGTCCGTCTTTGATGTCAAGACAGGGTATGATTCTTTTTGCTAACATAATCAGTTTCTTGAGTTAAGAGTTAAGGGAGAAAAGCTTTCAAGTCCTGCAGGGTGATACGCCCTTCATAGAAAGCCTTGCCGAATACCACTGCCGGAATACCTGCTTCGTTCAGTGCTTCAATGTCCTTCATGCAGCTGATGCCTCCGCTGGCTATCAGATGCAGGTCGGGGTGCGCCTCCATGATTTGCTTGTATAGCTCCAAAGACGGCCCGTTGAGCATCCCATCGCGAGAGATGTCCGTGCAGAGTACCTTTGCGACACCTTTCTTTATATAGTCATCCAAGAACGGCATCAGCTCCAGACGGCTGCACTCCAGCCATCCGTTGACGGCTATTTTCCCGTCTTTGGCATCCGCTCCTAAAATAATCCGTTCACTGCCATATACCTCCATCCATCGGTTGAACGTATCCGGCTCCTTTACGGCGATGCTGCCCAGCGTTACCATCTGCGCTCCGCTTTCGAAGGCAATGTGCAAGTCTTCATCGCTTTTGATGCCTCCGCCAAAGTCAATGACCAGCGAAGTCTGTCCGGCCAGTGCTTCCAGTACCTTATAGTTTACCACATGCTTGGAAGCCGCTCCGTCCAGGTCGACCACATGCAGGCGATGGATGCCATGCGCTTCAAACATCTTGGCCACTTCCACTGGATTCTCGTTGTAAACCTTTTTCGACTGATAGTCGCCCTGAGAAAGTCGTACACACTTCCCGTCGATGACATCGATGGCTGGTATAAGTTCTATCATATTTTATATAATGTTTCGTGATTAGAGATTCAAAAAGTTGCGCAGGATACATTCTCCCACCTTTCCGCTTTTTTCCGGATGAAACTGGGTGGCATAGAAGTTATCCTTGTGCAAGGCCGCACTGAAAGGAGTGATATAGTCGGTTGTGGCCGCTGTAAATTCGTTGACCGGCACATAGAAACTATGCACGAAATACACGAACTCTTCTTCTTTCATACCTTGAAAGAGCGGGCTGCGGAGATGTGACAATGTATTCCATCCCATATGAGGAACTTTCTCTTCAGGATTGGTCGACTGGAATCGCTTGACTTCCGCATCGAAGATTCCCAGACAGTCCGCATCACCTTCTTCCGAATGTCGGCAGAGCAACTGCATCCCCAGGCAAATACCTAATACTGGTTGTTTGAGCTCTTTGATGAGAAGGTCCATGTGGCAAGCTTTCAGGTAATCCATGGTGGTACGTGCTTCGCCCACTCCCGGGAAAATCACCTTGTCGGCACTGAGCAGTGTCTCCTTGTCGTTAGTGATGACAGGTTCCACACCCAGTCGCTTCAGTGCACAATCCACCGAAAAGAGGTTGCCTGCATTGTATTTTATGATTGCAATTTTCATTCAGTGCTGTTTTTTTTGTAGAAAAAAATAGTTTTTGCAAAAGTAACGAATTATAAACAATCTCCTAATAAAAGCGACAAAAAGTTTGTCTGTGATGGTGGTTTTCTGACAAGGTTTTTGTAAGAACCTCCTATGTGTGGCTTTCTAAAAAATGAGGCGTAAAACTTTTTTGAATATTTTTTCGGAAAGCTATTGCAGATTCAAAAAAAAGCACTACCTTTGCATCGCAATCGAGAGAGATGGCAACGAAAAAACTTAATGGTGCGTTAGTTCAGTTGGTTAGAATACATGCCTGTCACGCATGGGGTCACGGGTTCGAGTCCCGTACGCACCGCTTAAAAGTCCTTGATTCTGAATGAATCAAGGACTTTTTTTATGCTTTTCCTGTTTCAGGTACTCCCTGGCAGCAGCTATAAGAGTATATTCTGCATCGAAACAAGGAAACCTATATACGGTTTTCTGCGGTTTCTTCTGCTTGTTCTACGTTTCCTGCACCGGAACCTTACGTTTTTCATGTGGGAAACGTAGGTTTCCGCATAGAGAGCCGTACGTTTCACGGTCGGGAAACGTAAAAAGCGCTTTTCCATGTTTCTTTTATTTCATAGTCCTTTTTAGGTTATCTATTTTGATGTTAGAAATCCTCTTGTGGTAAGTTCTTCTTTTCCCATCCTGCACTGAATACCCCATCTTGCGAACGTAAACGGGATACAAGCAGGTCCAATAAAACCTTGTGTTCTCCTTGCATTTCCATATCGCAATAAACAATTGCTTTTTTGCCACTTGTTTTGTGGAATAAAGCATTTAATTTTACGTTGCGGTCAAAAGACAAGACATTCATGATTATTTGTTGTATTTTATTGGACAGATTTTGCTCGCACTCCACATGGACTGTATATTGAAAAAGTCCTGATTCTTTTTTCTCAATCCATGTGCATAAAGGCCGGAATAGGCAATGTGTGATTAATACACAGGCCACTAAAACTGCTGCTTCTGCATATAGACCGACTCCAGATAATGTGCCGCATGCAGCAGAGCACCAGATAGTAGCTGCTGTGTTCAGCCCTCTGACATTAAACCCGTCTTTCAGGATGAGGCCTCCTCCTATAAAGCCTATCCCTGAAACAATTTGTGCTGCCACTCTTGACGGATCTCCATTACCTATCGTCATGTCACATGAGAGTACGGTAAAGGCTGCAGCTCCTACTGAAACAAGGATGTTAGTCCGCAACCCGGCATTACGTTGCCTGTACTGCCGTTCAATACCAATTAATGTGCCCATTACGAAAGCACACCCCATTCTTGCCAAGTAATCGTAAAATAACATCATATTTTTTTCTGGCAAAGGTATTGCGGGAATGGGGGAAGGTGGTATTAGAATATTGTTAGAGTTGTATTAAAAATGCGTTAGAATGGCTTTTAATGCAGTCCATATAAAAATATTTCCGATTTGGAGATCGTATTTATAAACTTATCTCCCATGTGTACTTTTCTTCTTTCAGTAGGTTGGAAGAGCAGAAATAATCATCTGTTATTTTACAAACCTGTTCAAGTGAGATTTCTGTATTTTTATGAGGTCCGATAAGATGGAATACTTGTCTGTTCTTGTCAAATAAGAATATTTGGAAGATTCTGATATTCGTTCTAATGATTTGTAAAGTATGTTTGTTAGCCTTATTGGTTATAAACATACATATTTTTGCCGGATAATATTCGGATGAAAGAATTTCCTTTGCTTGTTCTGTTGTGGCATTGCTGATTACTACATTTTTTGTTTCTCCCATTGAAATGGAAAAACCTTTTGGCCTGTTTTGCCATAACCAGCAGAGTGTACATAACAGCATGCCGCAGGCAATTAATAAAACTCCATAACCATTAAGTGTACCTTCCAGTTTATTACCATAACGGCCGCCCCATACTATTCCATGACTACTACCTTGAGTCATTAGCAGATAGATTGCGATGCCGAACATGATGATTGTAAAGATTATTAATAAATAGGAATAGGTTCTTTTTGATTCGTTACTTTGAAACATATAATGAAATTTGTTTATATCTGATAATTATTATTGTAGATATATTTCTATTTTTATCTGTAATAGGAAATCGTTATCTTTTTACTGATTATAATATGTATAGGTACATTATTCTTTTTTTCTTCCAGAGGGCAGTCAAGATGTCTTGTTTTTGATTTTTAGATGCTCAATATTTGGCAGAACCGTCAAAGGTTCTATTTTCTGAGAATAGGAATCGGATATAAATATTCATATTGTTGGTACAGATGAATTAATGTGGAGTAACTTTGATGAACTATACTAATAACCAAAGATACTGAAATTTATTTGTAGGGCCATGATATTATATTGGGGAATTATATGCTTATGCTAAATAACATCTTTGTAAGAGTTCTATATTCTTATACAATGTTATGTGAGGTGTTGGAATAATGACACCTGTCAATGATGGTAAAAATGTATCTGATAACACAATATGCAAGTTTTGGTTTTTCCTTACTTTTTTATAAATTGCATATTATCTGGATTTTGTGATGAACAGATGTTTTTTTAAGTATGGCTTGCTTGTAGTAATTTAGATTTTAGGTGAAAAATGAATGCCAGAAGATTTTCTTGCTTCATTGTAACTCATTCATTATGAAATAAACGGATAAACTGTGAGATTCTGAATAAATTAAGTCAAGAGATTATGGGTGCAGAAATAAAGATTTATCAAAGTTTGTGGAAAAACTTGCTGTTGGTTATATGTTGTGTGATTTTTGCTATAGGAGCAATTTTTATTATTGCAGACGATAGTTGTAAAACCATGACCAAAGTTTGTGGAGGCTGGTTAGGTGTTATATTTTTTGGAGGTGGAGGGCTGTTTATATGCGTCACTACTTTTTATAATTCTATAAGACATATCCCATATTTAATCCTGAAGTGATTTAAACTTTTCTTTTCCTTGCACATTTTCTCAATAGCATAACGG
>NZ_QSQT01000023.1:24069-74328 GCF_003437535.1 Phocaeicola plebeius | reverse complement strand
GAAAACAGCTGCAAAGCCTGAAGCTGCGAATGGAATACGGAAAAAGGAACGGAATTTTTACACGAACGAAAAGGAACTTTTTACGTTTCCGTTACGAAAAACCTACGGCTCCGCAACGCAAAACGTACGGTTCGAACGGCGGAAACATATAGTTCAAAGGAAGAAACTATACAAACGACCATCACATTTAATAAAAAAACTCTTTGACTTTTCTACAAAACCAAAGAGTTTTTTATTTAAAGATATTATCTTCTTAGGGAAATGTGTCCATCAATCGGAAATCTTTCACCTTTCCATGCTTTTCTCGAAGTCCAATCTTCAGCTGGATCAGACCAAAATGGATGATCAGCAGGAAGTCCCAATGGCAAATAGACTAAAGAAGTCATATAAAGACTTCCATTATTCGTATAATAATTAGCCAAATTAGGCTGGTGTCCCACAAATCCAAGTTTCAAGAAATTCTCGTTATCAAAATTACCCTCAACAGAAAACATATTTTTCATTACTGCGGTAAGTGCACTTCGGATTTGTCCATTTTTCAGGTCCTCTGGCAAACCATATTTCCATGCGGCAAGCGCCATTGATTGAAATGCCCCCATACGATACACCACAGATCGGCCAAATGCCGGATAGGTGCCTTCAGGAGAAATAAGTCTTTCTATGAAAGTATTAAAGCGCTGCATTCTTTTAACCCCTAAAGAAACAGAAACTGGAGTTGAAAATTTATTAGCCTCACAAACCTCTAATACTTCCACATACATCGGATGTATTACATAAGAGTTATAATAATCCAAAGCAAATTCCGGTCCATCACTATACCAGCCATCACTCAGATACCATTCATTTATCTTATTGACGGCTACAGTTAGTGCATACATATCAGCCTTTTCGCCTATAGACAAAAGAAAGGCCTCAGTCATGGCTCTAAAAAGCAACCAGTTATTATACGCCGGCCGTATCACTCTCAACCCGATAAACCTATCGATATATCTTTGCTTAGTTATCGGGTCCAGTCTATTCCAAGTTGCTTCAGGTGCGCGCATAAAACTTTCTGCAATATAAGCCGCATCTACCAATATCTGAGTGGGCCCTTCCCACAACAAGCAGTCCGGGCTATCAGGATTTACCGCATTTTTATACGATGATATAGCCCAGTCACGGAGTTGTTTTCTCATTCTACCTTCTTTACTTTCATCATCTGGCAAAGCAAGCCATGGTGAAATACCAGCCATCAGGCGTCCAAAGGCTTCCATATAAGCCACTCGTTTGTCTCTTCCATCCCAAGTCGGACTAAGCTCCAGATTCATGTTCTTCTGCAATTCACCTTTACTCATATTTTCAAGTATAGGCTGCGCTATCTTATAACATAGTTCGGTCCAAACTTCCCGGTCACTAGCCTGTGACTCTTTATCATTTTTTGCGACAACATGAACAGATACTAACATAAGTGCTACTAAAAGCACACTTTTAATTTTCATCATAGTCATTTATTTTAATGCAAGGTTTTTACTTTTTTCTATGTCTACTTTTCGTTTCAATGCTTCCAGATAATAATAATCTGCATAATTCAAAGGAACATCTATTTCGCTGTTATGAGGAATACTTCCCACTGAATGCATCAGAATAAACCGCCCATTCTCACCTAATCTTGCTGTGTAACGCTCTGAAGCAAGGCTTGCCATAATATGGTCAGCATATTCCTCATAGGAAATCGCCTCAGGCACTCCCAATGTGCAAATCTCGTACAAAGCAGAAGCTATAACAGCTGCAGAAGAAACATCTCTAGGCTCATCAGGTATTTTAGGTGCTTCCATGTCCCAATAAGGAACAAGGTCCTCAGGCATCTTTTTATGGTTCTTCATGAAATTAAAAGTCTTTATGGCCTGCTGTAAATATTTTTTATCGCCCGTATAACGATAACACATTGTAAAACCATATATAGCCCACGCTTGTCCACGTGACCAAACAGATTCATGAGAGTATCCTTGTGCTGTATGACGGTGTCTTACGCTCCCGTCTGAAA
Source organism: Phocaeicola plebeius (assembly GCF_003437535.1). Taxonomy (GTDB): domain Bacteria; phylum Bacteroidota; class Bacteroidia; order Bacteroidales; family Bacteroidaceae; genus Phocaeicola; species Phocaeicola plebeius_A. The sequence goes on along the minus strand of NZ_QSQT01000023.1, from coordinate 72,305 downwards.
GACTGTAATCTATGACATGATAACAACTTCCATCTGGACGAAACTGTTCCTTCAATGTTCTGTCAGCATGCGCTACGGCAATCTTATAATAAGTAGAATCACCAGACAGTTTTGTTGCTTCAAACAACAATTCCAGGTTCATCATGTTATCAATTATAACCGGACATTCCCAGCCTCTTTGAGCCTGCCAACTATTTCCAGAAACATTCCAACTTTGTATAGTTCCAGGTTTTTCCCGGAAACGGGTACATAAAGAGTTAGCTGCTTCTATCATCACATCTTTATATTCGGCCTTTCCTGATAACCTAAGCCCATTACCATAACTACAATTCACAATAAACCCTATATCATGATGCCAAGTAAGTTTTTTAGCCTCATCCAACGCCTCCGTATACTTTTGTGCAACAGAAAGAAGCGTATTATCATCCGTAAGTTCATACAAATACCACACACTTCCTGGGAAAAAACCACTTCTCCAGTCTGAGAACCCACAATAATAAACTTGCTCGTTCTCGTTCAAAGTCACAGGATTCAAAACCTTGCCACTCGCCTCAATTGTATCAATCTCCAATCCAATCTGACACCTAGCATTTTCAACAGCCTGCTCAACCCAGGATTTTTCAGTTGATTCTGCTTTTTTCATACAGCTTCCCAACCCACAAACAGTTGCTGCTACACAACAATTTAATAACAATTTTAAAATACCCATAAATATTTTCACGCATTAAGTTTAACTTAAAAAGAGATTGTAAAAGTATAACAACCCTTTTGCTCTTTTTCTTTAGCAATAAAAGACAACCTATAGACCTCCGCTCCCCATACAGACGACAATTTTTTATCCGTAAGTTTTACACATTCCTTTTTTACTTTAAACATCTTAGTATCATATTTCAACGTACCTTTAACCCCATTGACAGAAATCTCAATTACACCATCTTTTATGATTATGTCTCCCCATGACAAGAAATTAATCACATTTTCTTTCTTTATCTCATTCAGTTCAAACCGGTCACTTATCATAAGAGCGTCAGACTTCATTGTATAAGAACGAATCCATTTCTTCACTCCAGCTTCATCAGGATAAGCTGTAGCTATGTTCGCAGAGAAACTATTCTTCGTAGCTTTAACTTCCGTAGCCTTATACTGGCGTCCATACTTTTGAGGAACCCCGTTTATCATCGGCAAATTATGATAATTACTTTGCATAGTCCAAATCGTGTATCTTTCACTACTAAACGTCTGTCTTGTGTAAGTACCAACTCCCGCATCAATAATAACCGGCATATTATTTACCCACAAAGAGAAACTGCCCGCATCATTATGATTATGGCTTTCATCATTATATCCTCCTTTTGCGGCAAAAAAGGCCTTCTTATTTCTTACATAGCAAAATTCCGTCTCAGGATACCAGGTATAAGAAACACCTGTATAGGCTTCTTGATACGCACATAATTCATCCTCCACTAAAAAAGCTTCTAAAATACGGAACAGATCACGACCTCTAAAAGAAATCTTGCTTCCCTTATTTTGCATTGAAGCAAACTGCTTCAAGATGTCACTCTTTACAGCTTTTCCATATCGGTATATAAGATAAGGGTCTCCACCTCCTTTGGCAGAAGCATCCGCAAAATTAACAACCCATCCATTCCCTACATAACTTCTTGCAATATACTCTCCCATTGCTTTAATCTGCGGATTGTCAAATATTGAGATTTTACCACCAGTTATCCGATTCAACAAAACAAGATAATCGAGACATTTTCCTGAAGCATGCCCCCAATAAGAAGGTCCTTCTTCACATGCTCCGTCAGAGTGAACATAATTAAGGAACTTATCCACCGATTGCATACTACGGGAAACAGCTTTAGAAAGACGGTCTACATCATTCTCCAGCAGCATAAATGTCATCAAACAATTACTATTGCACCATGGATTCCAGTTATTCACCATTTGCCCTTTATAATTCGCAGCCAGCCACCAAAAACTATCATTATTCAAATAAGGTTTCATTATTCTTTCATCCAGTTCTCTGTATAAGCGTCGGGAAATTTCCGGATCTATCTTGTCAAATTCTTCATGCATAAAATAATATACCCATGATAAAAGACTTCCCAAATCCCCAGCTGTTAAATCAATCAAAGGATAAATGGGTGTAGGCAATGCACGGTGTGTAGGCTGAGTCACCAAATGGGCTGACAATGCCCAAGATGTCATTTCACAAGTATGAAAGACTCCATTAATAAGCTGGTCTATAAAACGTCCCCTCCCTTCTGCCAGTTCAGCAAGCATAAGCCTCACGATAGCTTGATTGTTGTCATCAAAAGGCCGTTCCATAATCTCCCGATTTCCACTTCTTTCAAACTCCAGATAGTCTGTTGCCTTTACCACTTTCCAAGTGTACCCTAAAAGCGACTCTCCATTTTTAATAATTTCATCTTTATATTCCCCTAAAAACCGACTCCATCCTTCCCGATCTTTATAAGAAGGATACTGAACCCATTTTTGATTTAAGACAAGGCACTCCGCAAGACTTTCCTGAGCCGCCACATGTTGAAGAAAATTTCTCTCAGTATAAGCAGCCACTTTAATACATGAAAGAAAAACGAAGACAATTAAAGAAAAAAAACTTTTTGTTTTCATGATATTAGTATTATTAATTAACAATGCAATATTAAGGCTTAATCATATAACAAGGTATCAATATTGTACATAGTAGATACACAAATTGTATAGATCACTTCCAGCACTATTTTATACAAGAAAAAACAGTTTCTTCGAGTTATTAAAAGCTGCGCAATCAGTAATTTCATATAATCACCTATAAATTAATAAGATACGCACCACCTATTCTAACAATTATATTGACATAAAAATATTCCTAAAAAAATCTCCGGATTTTTTTTACATATATATCGGACAATTCGTATAATAGAATTTACAGATTCTAACAATCTTTGCTATGTCAATAATTCACAAACTTAAACTTATACTTATGAAAAGTGCTAGGAACTACAAAATCTCCATGACCAGAATTTTGGCAGGAGTTTCTTTAGCTTTTTTTGCATCAGGCATAGCTACCGCAGCCAACGAATCATCGTCACCACATGCAGATGCAATTGAAAGTATTTTACAGCAAAAAGCAATTAATGGTAAAGTTCTTGATGCGGCAGGTGAGCCTATTATTGGAGCTAACGTAATTGTGAAAGGAACAACTAACGGAACGATTACCGACATTGACGGAAATTTTACCCTAAATGTTCCTTCGGAGTGTATTCTTCAGGTTTCCTATATTGGATTTAATACACAAGAAGTAAAAGTTACTTCTACTACCAACAACATTACTGTAAATCTTAAAGAAGATACGGAAACACTGGAAGAAGTAGTAGTAGTAGGTTATGGTACTCAGAAAAAAGTAAACCTGTCAGGTTCTCTCTCTACCATCAATGTAAGTGAATTAACAGAAAGCCGTCCTATCACAAACGTATCTCATGCATTGTCAGGACTTGCAGCCGGTGTCAGTGTCCAGATGTCAAGCAACCAGCCAGGAAATGATGACGCCTCCATCAAAGTACGCGGTCAAGGAACACTTAATGATTCTTCTCCTCTTGTAATCATAGATGGAGCTGAAGCCAGTATCAATACCGTCAATCCTCAGGATATTGAAACAATGACAGTATTGAAAGACGCAGCATCTTCTGCCATCTACGGTTCACGTGCTGCCAATGGTGTCATCTTAATAACCACCAAACAAGGTAAGTCAGGTAAAATTAAACTTGACTATAACGGTTATGTATCATTTACCTCTCCTTCTATTCCAAGTTCTATGGATCCTGTTTCCAATTATGCAGATTACATGGAATATATCAATGAAGGATATAGAAACTCAGGAATGGCCGAAAAGTTCTCTGCACAGACCATTCAAGAATGGAGAGACAATGAAGGGAAAGATGCCTTGCGCTATCCAAATTCAAACTGGATTGATGATACATTCAACAACTCTGTATCACACAATCATGTAATTTCAATGAGTGGAGGAAGTGAGAAAATAAGATTCTATTCTTCATTTGGTTATCAGAACAATCCGGGAGTCATGGATAATACAGGGTTTGAAAAATATAGCGGTCGACTCAACATTACAGCAGATATCAAACCTTGGCTAACTTTAGGAGCATACGTAAATGGGTATGTATCAAACATGGATCCTGCGGCCAAATATACAGATACCTCAAGCACATCAACCTCTGTAGATGACGTATTCACATACGCTTCTGCCACTACTCCAGGCATGGTATTTCAAGCACCCGACGGAAGATTTGGTGCGATGAATAATCCAGAAGACGATGCACAGAGCGCTGTCAATAACCCACTAGTACGCCTTAACCAAGTAGCCGGTAACATTGCAAAACACAATTTGAGAACTCGTTTTGTAGCTACATTAAAACCATTCAAAGGATTCAGCATCACAGGTTCTTATTCATATGATGTTGTAGATGAAGAAAGAAAACGTAAGCCTGTCATCCTGGAACAATGGAACTTCAGAGACGAACTGATTACACGTACCACAGAAGGTAAATCAAGCATCATGAACTACGACGGAAAAACACAACGCTATTTCAATGATGTAGTAGCCAGATATGAAAACCGTTTCATCAATGATCAGTTAGGGCTGAATGCAATGATTGGTGCCAGCCAGGAAAGATATTACCAACATAACTTCCAAGCGACCAAGTATGACTTAATCGACTATAGTCTAAACGTGATAAATGGAGCCACAGGAGACGCCAGTGCATCTGGATCAAGTACTGAATGGGCTATGCGATCTTTCTTCGGACGTGTAAACCTTGACTGGAACAACAAATATCTGCTCGAATTAAACCTTCGCGCTGACCAGTCTTCACGCTTCCTCTCTAATAAAAGAACAGGGTATTTCCCCTCAGGTTCTTTTGCATGGAGAATCGATCAGGAAGAATTTATGAAAGGAGCATTAGAAAAAGGACTTAGCAATTTAAAACTTCGCCTTTCATACGGTTCATTAGGGAACAATTCTGTAGGCAACTACGATGCGCTTGCTACTTACGCAATTGATAACAGTAACTATTCACTAAACAACCTGCTAGTGCAAGGACTTGTTCAAACCAAATTGGCCAACAGGGCACTTACCTGGGAATCAACTTATATGACAAATGTCGGAGTTGACTTTGGGTTCTTCAATAACCGTTTTACTGGAACAATTGATTACTTCCACAAACGTACCAAAGATATCCTTATCGAACTACCTGCTCCTTTGGTACATGGTTCAACCGATATTCCCAAACAAAACAGTGCTATTGTAACTAACCAAGGAGTTGAATTTACTTTAGGATGGCAAGATAAGATTGGTGACTTCTCATACGGCATCAATGGAAACTTCACTTATGTAAAAAATATTGTCAATAAATTTAAAGGAAGAGACAAAGGTGGTATGAGTATTGACGGCGCAAACGTTATCTGGGAAGGCCATTCCATCAACTCACAATATCTTTTGAGAGTTGACCGCATCATCCAAACAGATGAAGACCTGCAACTTGTTCAACAGATTATAGACAACGCAAAACAATTATATGGTAACAACATTGCAGAAAATCAAATATTCTCTTCAGGTAAGCCAGAAAAAGGAGACTTCTTATACAAAGATACCAATGGAGACGGACTGATTAACTTGGATGATAGAGAAATTGTGAGCGACGGTCCTAATCCTAAGTTCCAGTTCGGACTTAATTTAAATGCATCTTACAAAGGGCTTGATTTCTCTGTTCTTTTCCAAGGTCAGGCTGGAGCAAAAATCTACTGGCAAAATGATTTAGCCAACACGGCTTCTGTACGTTATGGTTATCAGATGAATAAAGAAGTTGTAGAAGGAAGATGGTATGAAGGAAGAACTACATCTGCCGAATATCCAAGACTACTTGAATATTCAAATAACAAAAACAAACAGATGAGCGATTTTTATCTGCAAGATCTTTCATTCTTAAAAATACGTAATATTCAGTTAGGATATACCTTACCTAAATCAATTGTATCCAAAACCTCTCTCGAACGTATCCGTGTTTACGGAAGTTTGGAAAACTTCTTCACCTTTACTTCTTTTAGAGGATTTGACCCTGAATTAGGAGGAACACTGGGATATCCGACCATGAAAAATGTGGTAGTAGGTATTAACGTATCTTTCTAACATAGTTTTTATAACCATTTATGATTTACCATTATGAAAAAATATAAATTAATTGCAGTTTTAGCTGCTTCAATGGCATTCACCACAGGATGTTATGATTTGGATGTTTTTCCGGAAGATCAATTAAATTCTACTACTTTCTTCCAGACTCAAGCCCATGCTGACCAAGCCATGATGGGAGTTTATAGCCTGATGACAGACGAAGACGTCTTTGGCCGACAATTTGGTTTTGATTGCTTAGGAGGTGTTGGCAGCGGTTACGACCCAGCTTCATATGCCACCATCGCAAGAGGCACCTATACTAGTAGCGAAGGATTTGTTACAAACAAATTCCAGAAACTTTATGAAGGAATTTCTCGCGCCAACATCGTCTTACAGAATGTAGACAAATGTGATATGACAGAAGAGTTAAAAGAGCGGTATAAGGCAGAAGCCAAGTTCATGCGTGCATTATATTATTTCACTCTTATGGATTTTTGGGGAGGAGTTCCTATCTACGATGAAACTACCATTGTAGAAGATGAGTTTATGAGCATGCTCAAACCCAAAAGTGACATTGAAACTGTAAGACAATTTATCCTGACAGACCTTGAAGAAGGAATAAAGAAACTGCCTGTCGAATGGGATAGCACCAACAAAGGAAGAGCCACATCCGGAGCTGCCCTTGCACTAAAAGGGAAAGTACTTCTTTATGCTGGGAAATATGATGAAGCCAAGAAATGCTTCAGAGAACTTATTGGTGAAACAGAAAATTCTCAATATGCAGGAGTGTATAAACTCTACGAAGAAGGTGAGAACCCTTATTCAGACCTGTTCAAACCTGGTGGTGACGAAAGTAGTGAAATGATTTTTGCCATACAGAATATTGGTGGAATTGGACAGGACTTCGGTATGCCAACCACTTTCTACATGGGAACAAGAGCTGCATTTGGTAGCTGCTGGAACAATGTAATGGCCTCGGTCAATCTTGTAGATTCTTATGAATGGAAAGATGGATCACCTTTCAGCTGGACAGAAGCAAAAGCCTCATACGGCTGGAATGGATATCCAACCTATAATGATGCTGTTGAAAATACAGAAACAAAGAAAAAAGAATACCCAATGCGAGAAGAAGTCTTCTACTCCAAACTTACCGAAGACAATAAAAGTGTAAAAGAATACACAACACACAGAGCTGAATTATTAAGCATGTATGAAAATCGTGACCCAAGAATGGCGTCAACGGTGATTCTTCCATACACTCAATTCAAAGGTTGGGTCAGCAATAAAGCTAAAGATACAGAATTTGTCATGACAAAAGAAGTCGGAATCTGCAACGAGACCAATGGATTCATACGTGTCAACGGAAACTATGAATACTATCCATTCCGGAAATTTGTAGCAGAATATGATATGGATGGAGCAATAAACAACCGTGCAGATACCCCTATTAACTTCCCACTTATTCGCCTGGCAGATGTATATCTAATGCTGGCAGAGTGCTATATCTTCTCAGAATCTGGCTTTGACAAAGACAATGCAGTGAAGTACATCAATAAAGTACGTACAAGAAAAGGAGTAAATATGCCTGAAATCAACAACGGTACCCCACAAATGGCAGCCAATACAAAAGAGGAAGTTTTTGAACGTTTGCGCCACGAACGTACAATAGAACTTGCTGCTGAAGGACATAGCTTTAGCGATATGAAAAGATGGAAACTTCTTGAAACTTTAAATGGCCCCGTATATGGAATAGCCTTATACAATGCTTATTACACACGTGTTGTGACAGAAAGAGATTACTTATGGCCATTCCCATTGTCTGAATGCGAAAAAAATCCTGATTTGGCTAAAGGACAAAACCCTGGATGGTAAAAATAATTTCTATGGAAAAAGGCGTCTAAAAATTAGACGCCTTTTTCCATAGAATTATTTCTAGAACTTTTCCTATAATTTTGAGGGGTTACTCCATACTGATTTTTAAAACACCTACTAAAATAGACAGGCGAACTAAACCCACACTTATCACCCACTTCTGAAACTGGTATATCCGGATACTTCTGTAACATAGTAGCAGCAAACTTAAGCCTGTAATTTAGAATAAAATTATTAGGAGTCATACCAGTTAAGGCCTTAAATTTTGAATACAGAACAGAACGTCCTACCCCAATCTCTTTACAAAGTTCCGGTATATCAAATTCCGTATCATCCATATGTGCCTCAATAGCCTCAGAAGTTTTCTTCAAAATCTCCTGATCAAGCAAATTAATACTAGTCAGATCAACTTCCGTTATTGGATTTTTACGTATCTGGTTGTGTATTAACAATCTATTTCGAACCAAGTTATTTGCTCTTGCAAGTAGGATTCTCGGATTAAAAGGCTTCGAGATGTAATCATCCGCTCCTCTATTAAGGCCTTCAATATTCTGTTCTACACTATTTAATGCAGTAAGAAGTATAATAGGAATATGACACAAGTCAATATTGTTCTTTATTTTCAGACACATTTCCGTTCCGGACATCTCAGGCATCATAATATCCGAAATAATTAAATCAGGCTTATATTCATATGCTTTATCTAATCCTTCCTTGCCATTACTTGCCATTATTACCTGATAAAAAGGTGAAAAAAGCTCACATAACACTTGAATAAGCTCGTCATTATCTTCCACAACTAAAACCGTATATTTTTTTGACTCTCCTTCTTCGCTTTGGAAACTTTCTTCGTTAGCAACGGCACATATTCCAACTCTACTATCCTCATCTGTCTCCTTCAAATCTGACTCCTTCTCCCGATCCGCAAAATGAACATGCTCATCATGAATATATCTTGCATCACCAAGTGGAAGTTTTACAGTAAATACACTACCCTTTCCCAACTGACTATCTAAGCAAATTTCTCCATGATGTTTCTCTACAATACTCTTCGTAAGAGCCAAGCCAATTCCAGTACCTGGAGATGTAGCAGTCTCAGAAGATCCTTCAATCTGATAAAAACGATCAAAAATACGATTAAAATCACCCATTGCTATACCTTTTCCAGTATCATGTATTGAAATAGCCACATTCTCACCTTCCACGCATATTTTAATCTCAATACTACCTCTCTCCGTATATTTAAAAGCATTCGACAACAAATTAAGAAACACTTTCTCTAACTGCTTTGAGTCAAACCAGCATAATATTACTTCCTGATTGGAGAAAAACTCATATTTAAGTCCTTTACTATGTGCATAATCACTAAATACATAAAATATCTCTTTCATAAAAAGGCAGATATCTTTCTGCGACATATTCAGCGTATATTTATTTTGTGTAAACTTTCTAAAATCCAAAAGCTCAGAAATCAAGTTATTCATATATTGAGCACTTCTCTTAAGCTTCAAAACCCGGTTATACACCATTGGTTGTAGATTGGGCATCTGAAGAAGAGATTCTATGTGACTTATTATTAAGGTAAGTGGAGTACGAAACTCATGACTTACATTGGTAAAAAACACCAATTTTTCATGATTAAGTTCTTCTATATGCTGCTTTTCAAATCTCTCTTTTTCAAGTGAAAGAAATAAATCATTTTTCTCTTTTCTATAACGTATTATCATCCAAACGATGGTAATAAATATAATGATATACAAAACCCATGCATACCATGTGTTATACCACGGCAACGAAATACAGATATTAAGTACAGCCATATCCTGTGCATCACCATCTGCCATTCTAACACACAATGTATAATTTCCAGGAGAAAGATTCGTATATCTCGCAAAAGGAACTGTAGTCGAAATCCAAGTCTTATCAAACCCTTCTAATTTATATTCAAAAATCTGTTGTACATGCCTGTTTATATAATCAGAACTAGCAAACTCTATAATTATATTATTTTGCGATGAAGCTAAATCTATTCTATCTGTGAATGCCAAAGATTTTTTCAGGATTTTTCCTTCCTCCGATGGATGTATTATAGCGTTATTTACATTAATATTAGAAAAATAAATCGGTTGTTTATGTTGTAACGGAGATAAAAAATCAGACTCTTCAACACGTGTTATCCCCTTTGTATCGCCAACGTAAATTATATTTTCCTTAGAAATACAGATGCCACATCCATATATAATAGGAGCTTTTAAATAATCTTGCTTTATACTCGCAAACGTCTTTTTATCCGTATCAAACATAGTTATTCCTCTATCTCCTATAAGTATCAATTTACCATTTAAGGTCAATCGGGAAGAATAACAATAATTACTGGGAAGATTACTATTATATGATGTATAGGTATTAATTGTCTTCAAAGAGGTATCATAAACAATCATTCCACTGCCTAAAGTACAAATATAAAGTTTTTTATCTACTGAAAGAATATGCGACACCTCTCCTAAAGCATGAAGTGATATTATTTCCTGTTTATGAGGAGTATCAAGAGAAATTGCTTTTATATTATTTCCAGATGTAGTATAAAAAGTTCCGTTCTTATCTATATCAAAAATCATTGCTTCACCAAAACAATCTGGTAAATGAGTAAATCTGTTTGACCGAGTATCGAGCAAAAACACTCCCTCTCTTGAGGAAACAACAATTTTATTTTTCCACTTTTTGACATGGTGTATAATTCTTCCCGGCATAACGGGAGATTTGTAATCCGTAGAATAATTATAGAAAGTCTTCTTCTTAATGTCATATCGAGACAAGCCTCCAAGATGTGTACCTATATATAGCATATCATTATCCATATCATAGCACATACTTTTCACATTATTATGAGGAAGCCCATGACGTGAAAGAGGCGTGGCAGTAAATTGCTCCACAGTTCTCCACCCACGATCTATACAACTGACTCCTCCTCCATCCGTACTTATCCACAAATTCCCTCTTTTGTCCATTATCATTTCACCAATGTATGAATAATAAAGACTAGACAAATCCTTTGCCTGATAATCGTAATGAATTACACTATTTCTTGTTGGGTTGAAATAATTTACGCCCCCAAAATAACTTCCAGCCCAAATATTTCCTTGCCTATCTTTGAAAAGCGAAAAAATAGAAGGATGATTAAGCCCACCCGCATACTGCGGAATATTTACGGCTGCATAAGTATGGTTTTTTATATCATATTTCTGTAAACCCATAAAAGTGCCAAACCATATATTCCCATCATCGTCTTCAACAAATTCACGAATCTGCGGGTCAATTATACCGTTTATGCCATTCGGACAAAGTGGAATTTTCTCTATTCTATCATTCACTCTCCGATAAAGTCCATTCATTCTCGTTCCTATCCACAAATTATGTTTTGAATCTTCATATATTCTATAGATATCTTCTCCCGGTAAAAGGTACTGCTCCTCCCAAAGTGCGCCAAAAGGAGAAATAATTATACCATCAGTCGTACCTACATACATATTGTCTCTGTCAACTTCAATTACATTAACAGAGGTAGATTCAGGTAAAATTTTATAAATGCTTTTTTTATGAGTTTTGAGATCATACAAAAATATGTTGTTCCTCTGTGCATACAAAATATTTCCTTTATATGCAGTCATAGCCGTTACCTTCCCTCTATTATCTATCTTACAAAACAGTTCGGTTTGCACATCATAAGCATACAAAAAGAAATCAGAAATAAAATACACTTTATTGCCATCTACAAGATTTTCTGATACAATGGAAGATATACTATTACCAATCCATAATTTCCCATCTTTCCCATTATCTACCTCACCCTTGTAATATTTAATCTTACCTCCGTCATAGACATTTAAACCTTCTCTTGTACCGAACCACATTCGCCCCAAAGTATCCTGTCCTATAGCCATTACAGAAGGCTGAGATAGCCCATTGCCTACACTAAGATTCTGAAAATATTGTGCATTGGATTTTATTGTCGTCAATATTAATAATATAAATAGTATAAAAAATAACTTTCGCATCATTTTATGCTTGCATTATTTATGAATAAGTTGAACATAGTTAGATTTCCCGACTACAAAGTCTATGGTTTATCGTGTGCCAAATTTAAAAAATTATCGTACGTATATCAAAAATCAGAGTAAAGAAAAATCCGGATATAAAATAAAAGAACTTTCAAACCATTTTCTATCCATAATTATAAATTTAAAGGAGCTTTTCAAGACCTAATCCTGAAAAACTCCTTTAAAATAAATCAAACTTTTTCCATTCTAAAATTCACATTCTTCTTCATTTTCTACGGAAGGAATGGTAACCAGGACTTTATCAATTCGCGCACCATCCATATCCACCACTTCCAGCACAAAATTATTCCACTCCAGTGTTTCTCCACTTTGTGGAATATGCTGTAAATGCTGCAGAATTAAACCTCCTACCGTATGATAGTCTACATCTTCCAAAAGGTCCTGACGATTAAAGTAGCACAAGAAATCATACAACGGACACTGGCCGTCTACCAGCCAGCCATCTTTATTGATTCGCTTGATAATATCCGGTTCTTCCCCAGCATCATCCATAGAACCAACTAAGCCTTCCAGAATGTCACGCAAGGTGATAATTCCCACGCAAGCTCCAAACTCATCACAAACCAGGGCACGACTTATCTTCTGGGCCTTCATCTGCTCCAAAGCCTTATACACATTCATGTTTTCATGAAAGAATGTAGCCTCATGCGTCAGAGCCGGCAAATTGAAATTCTCTTCAGAAAGATGTAACACCAAATCCTTCAGGTTTACTACCCCTTTCACCTTATCCAAGTCACCATCTTCCGTCACCGGATAAAACTCATACAATTCATTCACCAGCACAGCTTTCACTTCAGCCGCCGTCATTCCACTCTCAAGTGCCACAATGTCACTCTTATGCGTCATAATGGAGCCTACTTTCAAATCGCCCAACAAGAATACACGCTGTACAATGTCCTGTTCTACAGGCTGTACTTCTCCATCGTCTGCTCCTTCTTTAATAATAGACTTGATTTCCTCTTCTGTCACTTTACTGTCGGTATACTTGATGCCCAACAGATTAAAGATTGCTTCCGTACTCTTAGATAACAGCCAGACAAAGGGTAAAGCCACTTTTGCCAGCACATTCATAGGCCGTGCCACCAGCTTAGCCATTCTCTCGGCCATGCTCATACCAATACGTTTAGGCACCAGCTCACCAAAAATAATAGTAAGATAAGTCACTATCACTACAATTATTCCCTGTGCCAGTCCAAAAGCATAAGAAGAAGCAACTCCCCATGAGATAAGCAGATTCGTCAGGTCGACCGCAATTTTATTTCCCGAATAGATACCGGTCAAAATACCAATTAATGTAATACCAATTTGAACTGTAGAAAGAAAACGATCTGGGTCCCCTGCCAGTTTCAATGCTACGCGAGCAGATTTATTCCCTTTTTTTACATCTGTCGACAACCGGGATTTTCGGGCTGATATTAATGCCACCTCGGACATGGCGAAAATACCGTTCAGTACTATCAACCCGATAATAATGATTATTTCATCCATATATAAAAACAAGTGTGTTTCAGGGGAACAAATTTATATGAATGTTCATAGCAAAAAAAGTGAGCTGCCTATAATTATATTGTTTTAACAAACAGACAGTTCACTTTTTTCATTTCTCTTTTCACCTTACACACATGAAGTTAGCCGGCTACATCAGAATTTTTTCGATTGCATGAAGTTCCTCTTCTTCAAATGAAAGATGATTCAACGTTTTCAAACTATCTCCCAGCTGTTCTACCGAACTGGCCCCTACAATCACGGAAATCACAGTTTCGTTTTTCAACAACCAGGCCAGAGCCATTTCGGCCAGTGACTGTCCGCGCATAGCCGCCCGTTCATTCAATGCTTGTATCTTACTCAACACCTCCGGCGTAAGCGCCTCTTTTTTCAGGAAACCACCCCTTGCTATACGAGAATTATCCGGAATACCGTTCAGATAACGGTTAGTCAGCAAGCCTTGTGCCAAAGGAGAAAAAGCCACAAACCCACTTCCATTCTCCTTCACAGCATTCAATATCCCCTGAGATTCCGGTTCGCGTACCAGCATGCTATACCGTCCCTGATACAGTAGGCAAGGCACATCCCGTTCTTTCAGATAACGAGATGCAAACAGATAGGCATCCAACGGGTATTTAGACAAGCCGACATACAAAGCCTTTCCCTTACGCACAATATCAACCAATGCCTGAAGAGTTTCTTCCAACGGCGTTTCCGGGTCATACCGATGAGAATAAAATACATCCACATAATCCAGATTCATCCGCTTCAAGCTCTGGTCCAGGCTGGCCATCAGATGTTTTCTGGAACCCCAGTTGCCATACGGGCCTGGCCACATGTCATGACCTGCCTTCGTGGAAATAAACAACTCATCCCGATAGGGAGCGAACGATGACTTCATAATCTGCCCAAAGGTTTCTTCGGCTGAGCCATAAGAAGGTCCGTAATTATTAGCCAAGTCAAAATGTGTAATTCCATGATCAAACGCATAGTGCAATTTTTTCCGGCTAAGTGAAAGTGTATCTACATCACCAAAATTATGCCATAATCCTAAAGAAATAGCGGGCAGCATCACTCCACTACGACCGGCACGGCGATACTGCATACCACATTCGTAACGATTTTCAGCAGCAGAATAAACAGGTTCTATCATTAGACTTAATTTTAAGGCGTACAACTTTATTTTATCATATCAATGACAAAAATAATCTTTTCTTTTAAAAAAGAAATGGGCCATTCCTTTTCATAACGATTCCTCCGAACCTGATTCACAAAAATGAATGACCCATTGACCTGCCACAAGTTATTTTCCTGTCTTCACTTTATCCCATGAGGGAGGAGTGACTCCCATCAAATGGCGGACAAAGAAGTCATAACGCTTGTGTTCGCCAAAGTCCTCTCCCATCGTGTGGTGAGCTCCCGGGATAACCACCAGTTCAAAATCTTTATTGGCTTTTATCAAAGCATTGGCCACCTGCATGGTAGAAGCCGGATCTACATTATCGTCCAGTTCGCCTACCACCAGCATCAACGGACGACTCAGCAGATGAGCATTGTCTACATTGGAACAAGCACTGTAGGATTCATCTACCGGATATCCCATCCAAAGTTCATTCCACCAGATTTTGTCCATACGGTTGTCGTGACATCCACATGCCGAATAGGCAGCCTTGTAGAATTCCGGATGGAACAACACGGCCCCGGTAGACTCCTGTCCTCCGGCAGAGCAACCGAAAATTCCTACCCGGTCAATATCCATATAAGGATATTTCTGCGCAGCGGCTTTAATCCAGGCTATATGGTCGGGCAATCCGGCATCTTTCAGGTTCTTGTAACAAACTTCTTCAAATTCTTTTGAGCGGAAAGAGGTCGTCATACCATCTACCTGTACCACAATGAATCCCAGTTCAGCCAGCGATGTCATCCACCAGTTATAAGAAGAGAAAGTCTTCGGCACATACTGGTCGCCCGGTCCGGAATAAATGTATTCAATTACCGGATATTTCTTCGACGGATCAAAGTTAGACGGGCGATAAATCACTCCCCACATATCCGTTTTTCCATCACGTCCTTTGGCAGAAAATACTTCCGGGGCTTTCCAGCCATTGGCCAGCAAAGCAGAAATATCGGCTTTATCCAGCTGCATACGGATTTTTCCGTTCTTTGCATCACGAAGCACAGCAATCGGAGCCTGGTCTACTTTGCTATACACATCTACCAGATACTTATAGTCGGATGAATACCAGCATTGGTGCATTCCCTCTTCCGGAGTCAGT
Organism: Phocaeicola plebeius; assembly: GCF_003437535.1. Taxonomy (GTDB): domain Bacteria; phylum Bacteroidota; class Bacteroidia; order Bacteroidales; family Bacteroidaceae; genus Phocaeicola; species Phocaeicola plebeius_A. Next base: position 56,361 of record NZ_QSQT01000023.1, on the reverse strand, counting down.
TCCACCAGGTTACTTCCATCAAAATTGATTTTATAATAATGAATCAAGTACGGGTCCTCGCCTTTCTTCATACCATTAGCCGAAAAGTAAATCACTTCATTGGCCTCATCCACATGCTGCACTCCACGAACATACCACTCGCCTTTCGTAATCTGATTCAAAGGCTTTCCGGTAGCCCGGTCGTAGAGATACAAATGGTTGTAATTATCCCGCTCACTTGACCAGATAATCCGCTTGCCATCGCTCAGGTAGTTACGGTAAATGCGAGGATAGTTCACGTATTTTTCTTCCTTTTCTTCAATCAACGTACGCACACTGCCATCCACTGCCGACATTTCCAACACGCGATATACTTTATGCCCGCGTTCATTGTATTCGAAAGTAATGGCCTTACTATCCGCATTCCACATCGGACCAGACAATTCATACTGATGGCTGAACAGCTCCGTAGAAGGAATCAAACGACGGCCGGATTCTACTTCGAAAATACAAGGCACCTTGAAACGCAGCTCGTCTCCAGGTTTTGCATATTCCTGCTTATGCAATTTGGGTTGCGCCTGATCGGCAGGAGAAGATTCCACATAATATACATAACGTTTTTCTACCGGACGAATCCGACAAGATACCACCGACTTGGAATCGGGCGACCACTGGATATACGAAGAATAATAATTGCTCAACGTTCCATCCTGACTCAGCTGCTTCTCTTTGCCTGTAGCCACTTCGCGAACATATACGTTGTCATTTTTGATAAAAGCGGTCCACTTACCATCCGGTGAGGTAACCGGGCTACCTTCTTTCTCATCGTCCACTTCCATCCAGTGGCGTTCCTTTCCACGAGAAGGTATTGCTCCTTCATCCAACAAACGGTTATTTTTGATGCTGTAAGCCCAGAACTTCCCGTCCAATTGGAAGCGTAACGTATCCAATGAAATATTTAACCGGCAATTCTGAAGCGGAAGGTTATAAGCATTTATCTCACGTCCTGCTTTTTCTGTCAAAGCAGACGCCATTTTCTGCTGGTCAAACAATGCCGTACGTTTTTTCGAAGCAGCATCTACCTTCACATATTCCTTTCCCTTTTCTGTCTGCCGTACATACCAGAAAGCAGAAGTCTGATCTACCCAATGCGGAACCACACCTGCATACAGCACGTGCTTGGCATTGTATTTCTCTCGCAGCGCATACGCACGGTTGTAATCCTCTACCGTACCTTGTGCCCAAAGTGAGATACAAGACATACTTCCTAATGCAAATAACAAAACGCCTGATTTGAATAAGTTATTTTCCATTTTATCATATTATATTAAAGAATTCGGGATTTCAGATTCTCTTCAGTCACCCCCAAGAAAACCCAAAACCCCGAATCTGATTGCATTATTATCTATTAATTCTCATGGTTATTTCACTTCCCACTCATACAAACCTGAAGAATTCTTATCCGGCTGTACCACTTCCAACTTCACAGCCTTTGTCTTCGCCGGTTCAAAGTCTACGGTATTCGGATTGCCCTTCTGTACCCCATACGCTGTAATATTCTGAACTGGAGTCCAATTGCCAGAAGCATCTTTATAATAGATTTTCCAAGACTTCGGTACACGGCAACCTCCCCAAGGAGCATCATCATACCAATACACTGTAGAGCTGGAAACTTCCATTTCTTCCGGGAATTCGTATGAAATCCACTCTGTAGTACCTTCTTTCGGCCACCAATGATAATACGGAATCGTACGGTCATTTTCATCCTTCGGCACCAGTCCGTCAGAAATAGAAGACAGTGATTTCACTTTATGTGAAGCATCTACCTTACTCTTCGATGCCAGTGTCGGGATAGCAACCGGACGAGTAGCACTTACTTCATTCGGCAACCACACAGCCATATTTCCCGCTCCACGATGTGCCCATGCATAATATGGAATCATGGTCAGTGTATGATCTTTTGCGACCAGACGGCCTGATTCATCGTATTCCAATGTCTGAGCCTGAGTCTTAATCTGATTGATACCATACAACAAATCCGGTTTTTCTACGACTTCAAACTTCGGAGTGCGGTTCATCAATACACTCAATACATCAAAATCATTGTCCGGCCATTCTGCACAATACACAATCGGACCACGTTCTACAGAAACCCGGCCACGGTCAGCTTCCACCTTTCCATTCGCTCTTACCGTACGCACGTTCATATCGAAGTGAACTTCTACCTTATCTCCCTTTTTCCATTTACGGTCGATGGTCAGGTAACCTTTCTGCAAATCTGATGTCACTTCTTCACCGTTCACCTTCACACTATATTTCGGACGTACACCATCGGTATAAGTATACAAGTCACTCGGAACTACCTGATTGCGTACCCATCCCGGAATACGAATCTTCATGGCAAACTGTCCGGCTGAATTACGGTCTACTGCCAGTGTAATATCCCCGTTCCATGGATAAGATGTGGTTTGTGAAAGTGTAACCTTCTTTCCGTTTACCTGCAAAGTAGCATTATTGGCAATAAACAAGTTTACGTATACATCTTTTCCTTTTACTGCATAAACATAGCCCGGAACAGAAGGGATGAAACGACAGATATTAGACGGACAACAAGCACAACCGAACCAAGGCTGACGCTGGTGCTGGCCCATAGACTCCAACGGATTCGGATAGAAGAAACCGCCACCATCCAAAGATACACCTGAAATCAATCCATTGTACAAAGTACGTTCCAGCACATCGTAATACTTGGACTCTCCGTGCAAAAGGAACAAACGGTAATTCATATATACATTACCGATAGCCGCACAAGTTTCACAGTAAGCCGACATATTAGGAAGTTCATAATTCTTTCCGAAAGCTTCCCCGTTGTTTGTCGCACCAATACCTCCGGTGATATACAATTTCTTAGAAACAATGTTATCCCAGATACGGTCGATGGCATGAATATAAGCTGTATCACCTGTCAAGGCAGCCACATCGGCCATACCAGAATACATGTACGCTGCACGTACTGCATGTCCTACTGCCTCATCCTGTTCAATTACCGGTTTGTGAGCCTGACTGTATTCATCCCGACGAGAAGTATAGCCGCGCTTATCCAGGAAGAATTTAGCCTGATCCAGGTATTTCTGGTCACCCGTTACCAGATATAGTTTAGCCAATGCCATTTCTGCAATCTGGTGACCTGGCACACGTACCTGCTGTCCCGGTTTGTCACCAATCTCACGGCAGACACAGTCTGCATAACGAATGGCTATATCCAGGAAATTCCGTTGTCCCGTAGCCTGATAGTGTGCAATAGCACCTTCTACCATGTGACCTAAGTTATAGAACTCATGGCTCAGTTCTTCCACCTTCTCCCAGCGTTTACTACCGGCCCATTCATGTGGATGTTTAGGATTCATAGTACGTGAAGTGTACAAATAGCCGTCAGGCTCCTGCGCAGCAGCCACAATTACCAGCACACTGTCAATGTATTTCTTCAGCTTCTTATCCGGATAAGTCTGAAGCAGATAGCTGGCTCCTTCAATAGTCTTATACACATCCGTATCATCAAATGAATAGCCTGTCACCTTATTATTTTCACTCGGATGAGCTGCCATTTCAAAGTTCTTGTAGCGTCCGGTTTCTTCACATTTGCTAAAAGCCAATGGAATAGTTACTTCACGGCTGGCTTTCAAACGCTGTCCCCAGAAAGAATCCGTCAGTTTTACCGAAGTAAACGGAACCGGATCAATCGGATAGCCGTGTGCAGAAGCCTTCTTCTGCGCGTATGCCCCACCTCCTATCAAGGAAAAAAGCAGAGCAGAAATCACAAATTTTTTCATGGTGTTACTCATATTTTATAGGTTATTATTCTCATTTATCTTTCAAGGGAAGTGCCTCATCCCAGATCTTCAACGCATGCAGATAGCCGCTAAAAGGCCAGTTACCTTCTGCATTCTGTCCCAAAGTTACAAATTGTATCGGTTTAATCAGCAGCTGAATATCTTTTGAACTGATTAACTGCCCGTTTATATATACCTTCTCGATACGTCCGTCAAAAACGACATAAATATGTTGCCATTTTCCTTCCAGTGACTTAGCCTCCTTATAACCGACATCTTCGTACCAGCCATAATGGTTCAGCATTCCGCAACGAGGTTCTGTGCCATTCACCAGCATGATTTTTTCCATTTCATCGTGCGAGCTGGTAAAATCGGCCACACATTCATTCTCAGCCATTTCCGGATTCAGCACCCAGGCTTCCAACGTATAAGGAGCATTGTCACGAAGAGTAGCCGGCAAGGTAAAGCTGGAACGGAAGAACTGCTCGCCTTCAAAACGGAAAGCTTTCTTACCCTGCTGTTCTTCTACAATTACCGGAGCCTTTTGAGTCTCAAAATAACCTTCTACAACTCCCTTATTCGGAATATATCCTACCGTATCACCTACTGCAAAATCATCTGCATCCAGAGATACCAGCAATCCTCTTTTCATCTTATCAGAAGCCTCTACACGTACCAAACCTACAATTGCATCGTAAGCCTTTTCTGCTTCTTCCTGTTTCCAGTTATAATAACGGAAATTTGTCAATGTCAGTTCCTTGTCCTGTGACTGAATAACTACCTTTCCTCGCTGTACATACTTGTCTGCCGATTGGGAAACCCAGCGGTTATTTTCATACACCCAGACTGTAGTTGTATGCTCCTCTTTTGGATTAACAACCGGAGACATAAATTCCAAGCATGTACCTGGGGCCAACACAATAGCCTCCTGTCCGTCAATACGCTTACGGGAAACTTGTCCGGATTTCAATTGGAAGACACCGCCCAGCATACCGCCGTCGTTTCTCCACTCCGTACCGTTCCAGTCCAAGCCCGAGAGTCCCATCCACAACTGAGGAGATGCCGTTTCAAACTCGCCGAACACTTTAATGTTCCACAAAGCACCGGCAAAACCATTTTTCTGTGTTCCCGTTGTGGTTAATCGTACATACCGTGCTTTCACATCACCGAAATCTACCATCGGACTTCCAGCCAGATAATTGGAACGCTTATCCGCAAAAACATCCCACTTCTTTCCGTCTACTGAAGTCTCAATTACATACTGATAATACGACGTGCCATATTCAAATTGTGTCCACACCGTACGGATATTCTCAACCTTCTGCAAGTCAATCTCAATCCACTCCTGCCCCATTGTCTTCGGACGCCACAACGTACCATTATTATCGTCTACCGCATATTCAGGCACAAAGTTGGCATCATAATACGAAGAAGCTTTGACCGGTTTCCGATAGGCCAAGTTTTTCGATTTCAATACACTCTTGGCAAAAGCCCCCACTCCGCTGTGTGTTCCTTCTATAGGAGCGATGGAACCATCAGCATTAAATTTCAGCTTGTCAATACAAACCTGACGATGAAATCCACGGTTGGAATGAGGATTATCATGACGATGGTATACGATATAATAATTATCTCCTTCCTGCAAAATGCTGTGATGACCCGGTCCGTGCACTGTACCGTCGGCGGACGTCTTCAGGATTGTACCTCTATATGTATAAGGTCCAAGCGGTCCTACCGTGCTCGTAGCGTACTGCACATGATAGGTGCTGTCATGACACGAATCGGAAGAATACATAAAATAATAGATACCGTTTCGTTTCATCACAAACGGCGCCTCAAAGAAATCTTTTACTTCCGTATTAGGAATCAACTTTGTTTCCACAAAACCTTTCATATCAGACGTCATCTTTCCAGCCCCGCAGCCAAAACCTTTATAGATACCCCATGTACCCCAATACAAATATACCGAGCCGTCATCGTCTACAAACGTCTGGCCATCCAGCGTAATGGCATTCTTCACAAAACGGTCGGGAACCAATACGGCTTCACTTTCTCCCAGTACATTCTTCCATGGTCCACGCGGTGTATCTGCAACTCCTTCATATACATTGCAAGGCTGACAGTAGAACATACGATATGTGCCATCGGTATGCTGCATTACATCCGGTGCCCAAATCCAGTGGCTGTCCGGCCAGTTCATCGGCATAATGGTCCAGTTCTCAAAATCCTTGCTACACCATACCTGCGAAGGGCCAAACCCTGCCCCACTACCATCAGTCGTAGCATAGACATAATATGTATCTCCGAACTTCTTTACCGTAGGGTCTGCAAAATACCCTGGAATAAACGGATTCCCCGCACCTGGAGTATTCCATTCCACCTTTTGTGAATAAGCAGTACTCAAAACTGTACCCAACAACAAACTTGTCAATACATGTTTTTTCATTCTTTTCCTCCTTTTATTATGGGTGCACTTCATTCAATATCGGAATTTCAATTTCATAAAAATACTCTTTCAGCAACTGATACATGTCAGGATCATACGATTTCAGTTTCGTACGACGGTTCATGGCATTGTGTACTTTATTCGGAGTCTCCGAATAACGGTTACAGTTGAAGAACGACTGCACACATTCTGCAAAATACTCTTCTTTATTTGAAATAGCATACGTATCCTTCCACAATCCCTTGGCAATGGCATTTTGTCTGCACTGCTCCAAACGGTCGTTGAAATCAGGCTCTACACCTACAATACCAATGGTATGGAACAAATGTGCAAACTCATGAATCAGGATATTTTCTCCCACATACTTGTCACCTGGGAAAGCCAGCACATTCTCTTCTCCACAGCTGGCCGAAAAGTCATCTTCCGGAGCACCGCCAAAGCCTCTGGCACGCTTATTCCAGAAAGCGATATTCTCCGGTGTGTTGCAGATATGCGCATATTCCGGCAAATCACACACCTCTTCGTGCTCACCGATAATCATCACATGACATCCTTTGCTCACCATGTACTGCTTCACATCCGGACGCTTCGCCAGCATCAGCGATACAATCTCATACGCCTTTTCCAGAGCCTCATCACGTACCTTATCAGATGACACGATATATAATCCGTCTACTTCCAAGTATTTTTTATAAAAAGAAGGGATTCCTTTTCCCGCAGGCACAGCTGAAGGTTTCACTTCCGTTACAAAAGTACGCTCCAGTTTCAAGGCAAAGCCTCCTCCAGAAGCCAAATGGATAGGCAGTTTCGTATGGGCATCTACCACAAAAGTTTCCTTCACATAATCTTCTGCCTGGCGAGATGCATTGACACCGTCCTTGAACAAAGTACATTGATACTTTTCCCCTTCACCCAAGAAAGAGAAATCCAGTGTCACCTCACGCTCATCCCAGTTTGTCATACCTCCGATATACCAGTTAATATCTTTTTTGCGAACCGTCACAATTGATTCACCAAGTTTACCTGAATAAATAAAGGTAGAATCTGTTTCCACCGGAATCGAACTGATGAAATCCACACATTCCTGCTCTTTCAAATAATTTGTCGGTGCATCACACAGCATCGTAAACGGAGAATCGTGCACAATGTAAGCAGCCAACTGATGACAGCGTGTACCCATACTGGCGGGACTGGAATACATAGGCTGGAAATCACGCTTCGACAAGTTCCGCATAGCCCCCGGTGTATAGTCCACATAGCCAGCCATCAAACGGATGTACGGGAAAGTCACATCATAAAGCGGCATATTCTTCTCCACCTCACTCCATTTCATCTCTTCCATACCAAACACGCTTTCATAATTTACCACATTCGGATAAGTACGATTTAAACCGGTTGGCTTATAGATACCGTGATAATCCAATATCAGTTTATATTCTGCTGCCTTTGCCGCAATACGATAAATCATTTCCACCGCAGTCTGGTCATCCCGGTCAAGGAAATCCACCTTAAAGCCTTTGATTCCCATTTCAGCATACTTCCGGCAAGCCTCATCCAACTGTGAATCCAGCACATTGAACACCGTCCAGAGTACCAGCTCCACTCCCTTGCTCTTTCCATATCGAATCAATTCCGGCAAATCCAGTTCAGGAATCACTGTCAGCATATCCCCACTCTTCGGGTCATACCAACCTTCGTCCAATACGACATATTCCAATCCGTTCCGGGAAGCAAAATCAATATAATACTTATATGTATCCATATTAATACCTGCCTTGAAAGGTACCCCTTTCAGGTTCCAGTCATTCCACCAGTCCCAAGCCACTTTACCCGGTTTTACCCAAGAATAGTCTCCAATGCGGTTAGGAGAAGCCAGCGCATATACCAGATTATTCACCGGCATTTCTGTATCCTTCTCCGTTATAGCCAGGATACGCCACGGATACGTACGGTTTCCTTTTACGCGTGCTATGTAATCCTCCGTTTCCGTCACATACTCCTGCTTGCGCCATGGATAGAAATCCGTCTTTTTCGGATAAGGAGCAAACACACCTTTCAATGCCTGCTTTCCATCCGGCTGCACAAACATTCCCGGATAAGCTTCCAAGTCCGACTCCAGCAGTGTCACCTTCGCCTGCTTGCAATCCACTGTTACCGGCAAAAAAGCCAGTTCCTGTGGAGCCTCTGACAACGGTTTCACCTCATACGTATTTTGAAAAGCCATTGCCATCGGTTTTTCCTTATTCGTAGAGTACGGCAAATAAGCTGTATAATCACCAGCAAACCGGAATTCCGCAATTTCATTCTTGATAATCAAATCCTCTTTGGAAGAGGTATAAAAACGATAAGCCACTCCTTCGTTGTAGACACGGAAATACACTCCATACTCACCTTTCAGCTTCAAGTTCATTTCATTGCAAACTGCCTGAAACGACTTGAAGCGATAAAAAGGTGCATCAATGTCCTGAAAAATCTTTTTAGTTTTGGCAGAAATCACTTTCGCCCCACCCGCCAGAGCAGGTGTCTTTCCTTCTTGAATTAACCCTAATTTACTATCAACAACAATAAGAGAGTCTTTATGATATACAGAATAAATCAGTCCGTCCGTACCCGCAGAGATTTCTACTTTCAACTGCTTGTCGGGCGACTGCACCACATATACTTTATTTCCGGCTGCCATCATGGAAAGACAGCTGCAAAGCCATAAAACAGCACTTACGATTAACGATGTATTTTTCATATCATAGAATATTTTTCCAATTGCAAAGAAAAAAGATAAACGAATAACTCTCTGCCATTGAAGTCTGAAACGATAACAATATTATCCCAAAATCGCCCCTCCTGCACCCAGGAGAGGCGATTCTATACTATTTTTTCATCCTATTGGACGATTTTTGCCTGATTGGAACTTTTTACGAAATACTGATTGAAGACGATACCCAACACAATCATCACCAGTCCGATGTAAGTAGTAAACACAATCTGCTCGCCCAGCACGACAGAAATGAAGAACAATGACATGAAGGGCGACAGGTAACACAACTGGTTTATCAATGCCGGATTGGAAGTTTTCCGCATGGCCAGTCCGAAGAAAATAAAAGGAATTCCCATTTCAAATCCTCCGACGTACATGCCCGACAACACACCGGTCAGCGAGCTCAAGTTCAACCCACAGAACAAAGCTCCCACTGACAAATAAACCGAACCAAATAAGAAAGTCAAAAACAAAACCACACTACCATCCGTCTGTACCTTATTCCGGTTATTCAGCATCCAGTAGGTAGCCCACAGCACAGCACTCAGTGCCGCCAATAGAAACCCCTCGGTCGATACACTCATCTCTCCGTTAAATCCGGTACCGATTGAGATCAAAGCGACTCCCGCCAAAGAAACAAACATACCGATGTATTTCTTCTTAGGTATAGGTTGTCCGGCAAACAAAGCCAATAAAATCAGCAGCACAATCGGCCAGGCATAGTTAATAGGCTGCGCCACCTGCGCAGGAAGCAAATCGTATGCCTTGAACAGCACCAAGTAATAAGCCACCGGATTCAGCAGTCCCAGTCCGGCATAATACAGCCATTGTTTCCCAGTCAGATTCCCAAGCAATCTCCATTTCCGCTGTGCAGTCAGCAACACCGCAAATATCACCAGTGAAGTCAGGCTGGCCACCCACAACATCTCGAAATGCGTCAGATAACGCAAGGCCATCTTGAAAGCCGTGGCCACCGTCGACCAGCTTAACACCGCCACACAGGCACACGCAATCGCTTTACTATCGTTCGTCATCTCATTGCCTCCACTTCTTCCGTTGTCAAAGGAATCTTCTTACCCAGTCTCCGTGCTCCGGTAGCCGTAATCAGGTAATCCTCCTCATTACGCAGCCCCGTAAAGTCCCGATAACTTTCCAGTTTCTCATAATTAATGAAATCGGTAAAACGATGCTCTGCTTTCCAGTAATCCATCAGTTCCGGAATAAAATAGATACCCGGCTCAATGGTCAGTACAAAACCCGGTTCCAACTTACGAGCCAGACGCAACGACTTACGCCCGAACTGCGTACTCTTAGGCTGTCCGTCATAACCGACCCATACCTCTCCGAGATTTTCCATATCATGCACATCCAGTCCCATCATGTGTCCCAGTCCGCAAGGGAAGAACATGGCATGTGCTCCCTGTTCTACCGCATCTGCCGGATTTCCTTTCATCAGTCCCAGCCCTTTCAAGCCTTCACAAATTACCCGACAGGACAAGTCATACACATCACGGAAATATACCCCGGGCTTCAAAGCATTCACCGCTGCCTGATGCGCAGCCACCTGAATATCATAAATATCCTTCTGCCGACTGGTAAATTTCTTTCCCGCACAGATAGTAGAAGACATATCACCTGCATACCCCATGGCCGTCTCTGCTCCGGCATCCACCAGCAACATCTCCTCTTCCTTTACCGTATGCCCATGATAATGATTATGAAGAGTCTGTCCGCATACCGTAGCAATGGTCGGGAAAGACAAGTTACATCCATGCACCTGAGCCACCGCTTCCAATGCCGCAGCCACCTCATGCTCCTTCATCCCGACACGCAACACACGCATTGCCTCCAGATGCATTTCAGCCGTCACATCACATGCGCGTTCAATCTCTGCAATCTCTTCTTCCGTCTTATAATTTCGCAGGTTCACAATCCCTTTGATAAACGGAATAGAAGGCATCTCTGCTCCCGGCTTTACCCCTAACAGGTCCATCAGCTTCAGGCGATGCTCTGCCCGATAAGGCGGAAGATAATGTACCGTACGCTTCTGTGCCACCACCTTCTCTACGTACTTCTTCAGTTCAGCCAGTGGCAAGGTTTCCGTCACTCCTACTCGCTGTGCCTTCTCGTGTAAAGTTGGCTGCGTCCCCATCCACACGATATGGTCAATGGTCAGTTCATCACCAAAAATGATTTCACGGTCCTCGTCAATATCAATTACAGCCGCCAGACCAGCGTATGACAATCCCCAGAAATAGAGGAATGAAGAATCCTGCCGATAATTATACGTGTTGTCTTCATAATTCATTCCACACTCGTCATTCCCTAAAAAGAGCAATAAGCCGGAGCCTACACTCTCCTTCAACTGCCGCCTGCGAGCGACATACGTTTCTTTTGCAAACATACCCCAATAAAATTAGTTCTTTAAATCCGTTCCTTTCAGTCTGATGCGATAAGGCCACTGTGCATCTTTTTCCCCACTTTCCGGTGAAGGATTCATCCAATGCTCCTCTGGTGCCCCCATCACTACCAACCACAAATATACTAACTTCTCGTTTTCAGGCACCTTAAAAGTGAGTTTTCCTTTTTTATCGGCAGACATTTCACCATATATACTCTTCCCGTCGGCTTTGACGGCTACAAACCCATATCGCCAACCGGCCTTTTCCGGATGTACCGATACATATCCGCCTTGCTTTCCATTTACTCCTTCAAACTGCAACTCCACCTTTGTTCCCGGTTCAGGTACCCTCAGCGGAATGGCATTAAATCCATAATTCTCCGGACAATTTTCGGCGGCCACCTGATACCATCCATCCGATTGGGCTGTCAACTTGCAAGTGTACTTGTTCGCATAAGGACGCGTATTCTTCCACACCCTGTCAAAATCCCAGTTAATCAAATGCCGGCAGGCATCAAACATCTCATCACAGAAAGCTTCCTGCGACAATCCCGTCATGCGCTTGTAAGTCATCACCGGGTCTTCCCCTCTCTTGCCCTGACGGAAAAGCTCTGCAATAATCGGACGTCCTCGCTTCATCCCCCAATATTCCAGAATATACGGTGAGTGATAAATATTCTCCAAGTGCAGATAAGCCTTGTGCGTCAACTTTGTAAAAGCTTCCCAGTGATAGCGTTCATCCGTCTGCCAGTCCGGATTCACCTGCCATAACATCCACTGTGATGCCATTTCGAAAAAGCCGGAGCCACCCCAGGCCTCTCCTTCTCCGTCACACGAAATCTGTGCCTGAAAGCTATGACCTAATTCATGTGCCACGCAGTTCAATTTCTCATCCTGTATACGATTAGGAGCCGCCCATAGTGCACCAATCTGCTGGTCATAATCACCTCCGTAGGCCGTTCCTTCCAGCGAATAATTAATCATCACCATCATCCGGTAACGGTCACTTTTCGAACCCGGTTTCGTGAACTGTAAAGAGTCACGGAAGAACGTATAGAAGTATCCCAGTTTATCCGTCAGGTTATTCAAATCTACATGCATGTCATGCCCTTCCAACTGAGGAGGATTGGCCAAATCGTTACCGAAACCTTTCTCCCAAAACACCACCACATTATCCGTACAGCACATCCGGTGATAGCTCCATTGGGATTCCGGGTTCTGAAGATCCATTCCCTGCAAATCTTTGGGAATGTAGATTTCTTTTCCTCTCAACTTATTGTTACATAAATCAACGGGACATACCGATTGAGAAAAAGCGGCAGTAAAAACTGCCGCTAAAAAACATGTCCCTATTAGTCGTTTGTTCATTTGATATCAATATTAAAGACTAAAGTTATTACATATTGTTGTCCGCCCTTTGTATAGACCAAGGCTTCTTTCACGATATAATTATCACCCGAAGCTAATTTTCCCGGATATTGTCCGACAGAAAAACTAAAGTTTTTCGCATCATATTCCACATAGACCTTACTATCATTATCACTTCCCCATCCAATGGGATTGCCAAGACTATCGAACCAGAACCCGTACCCATTAGCAGTCGTATTATAGTCCAAACTACCATTCGGCTTCACAGCAGCAAAAGCAATCTTTCCTTCCTGAGGCTCAGACTTTGCTGATAACATGTTCGAAGTCAATTGTGAGGGTTGCATAGCAAGCGCCTGTGCTATTTTCGTAAGATCTCCATTTTCAGAAACACTGACAGAAGCCCCATTATAATCGGCATCACTTGCTGCAAATGTAACATTATACGTCAGTGTCAAATCCTGAGGTTCAGCATCCGGGTCGATTGTAATATTTCCCAACAAATTTGTATTCTCAAATTTCACCTTATACGGGAACTGTTCATCAGTCAACTCTTTTTCATCCCACGGATGAACTACATAATTCTGTGGTGCAGCCTGCACTATAAAATACAAACTCTGTGTACCAGCCGGAACAGTGAAGGAAACACGTCCGCTCTTATCGAAATGTGCTTCACCATACTCCCGGCTTCCATCCTGTTTCAAAGCTACAAAACCATACATCCATCCCATATTTCCGGCACTACCCGCCGTATTGTATTTCGTGGTTGTACCCTTCACTGTTTCCGATTCCATATATTCACCCGGATCACCCGAAGCCAGTGTTGCACCAGGTTCCAGCCCTACAAAATCAGCCGCTACTACCATATTGCCCGCATCTGGCACATTTAAAGGAATCACATTAAAGCCTGTAGCCTCCGGACAATTGGCATAAGCCACCTGATAATATTCACCACTCGTATAAAAAGTAGTATGATAACGTCCGAGGTAGCCCTCTGAATACTCACGTACTCCATCAATATCAAAGGTTGCCATCCTGCTGGCATAATCATACAGTTCCTTTTTAGTTTTACTCCAGTCGCCATTGCAATACAACCGTGTATACGCCGAAATAGCATCCTCCGGATAGACAGACTCTCTCCAAATATTACCGATTGTCTCAATACCGTGTTTCATAGTCCAATAAGACTGCAACCAATAACTGGCATAACGCATCCATTCATTTTCAAAATGACGATGATTATTATTCAACCAGACGTCAAAGTTATAAGAGGTAAACATCTCCTCCGGATAATCCTGGAATGATTGCCACTGCGCACACTGCTCCCAGAAGCCACATCCACCATTGCTTCCTTCATATCCATAGCGGAAACCCGATTTAAGGTCATCATTTCCTCCCTGGCATAACTTATCGCAGTACACCTGATACTGGAAACTATGTCCGATTTCGTGTGCAATAGTAGAGCCTACAGGCTGGCATGTACTCGGATTTACCCACAAGGCCCCGATGATATTGTCGTATCCAGAACCTGTGGCAAGCCATTCTTCCTGATACAACAAATATATTTCCATTTTATAACGGTCCAAAAATGATTTCCCCTGTCCAGTTTCAGCAAATTTCAGTTTCTCCACATTAGTCCGATAGAATAGTTCCGCCTTTTCCAGGAGGTCATCTATATCTACTCTCAAATTGGCAGGAACTGTTTCCGCATTAGGGTCATCACCAAAACCAGCTTCCCAGAATACGAAGAAATGCTCACTTTGTTTGGAACGGAACCATGACCATTTGGCATCACTTCGGAGCATATCCATCCCTTCAAACTCAGCCGGCTTGTAATATTTATCAAAGTCCTCAATATTATCTTCAGACATAACCTGTAAAATGTTTTTATCCTCCTCTTTTTGAGGAACCTTATCGCTACAACTCCACAGCAAGCAGAACCAAAGCAATAAACACATAGTTACAGATCTATCCAGATATTTCACAGATTTAAAACACATAAAGACTTAACTTCTCATTACTAAATCGATAAATAAAAACGTCCTGACAATTCTATCAGGACGTTTTTGTTTAAGGGAATGGATATTCTCCTAAAATATCCATCTTTCCCTAATTATACTATTCTGTAATATTACAAGTAACAACGAAACGGAAAAATTTGGTTGCATCAGTAGTATCAATAAATCCAAAACTACAATTATATTGTTTACCAACTGCCGTTTCTGGCATGCAACATAATTTTACACAACTCTTACTTACATCATCAGAGTCAGGTTTAAAATTAGCACATACTACACCAGGGTAAGCACATACCTTACCAGCTTCATCAAACCAATAGCCTGCAGGTGCCTCACCTGTATAAGCACTTTCTGTATCCCATACACCAGTTGTTGGGTCTGCCGCATAAAACTTAATTGTACCTTCGTCAAATGCTGTAATAAATTCGTCCAATGTCATTTCAAACACAGCAGCAATATTTTCTTCAATTGAGGTCAACAAAATATCATCCGACGTATAATTTGTATTAGGAAGTGCCACAGTAGCAACAGCTACAGTCGGGTCTGTCACACTCGCATTCAGAGTAAAGCGTACATAGTCGTCATAATCCGGACCGTTTTTAGCGAATCCTACTTCCAGTGCCAACACTGTACCAGCGGTAATTCCGCCTTCCGACAATTCAAAAACCAATTCCTTGTTCGTTTTATCCAGTACCACAGAAGCTCTGCAAGCCGCATCGTCCTGCGCACAAGGCTGGTTCGCCGAGTTGAAATACCAACCGGCATCGTCCTTGTTATATGGCGTCTTTAACCACTGATTACGAGTCGTATTAATCGGATAGAAAACAGTTTCGCCTGTGCTCAATCCATCAATCACAGCATCTACACTCATACCCATCTTTTCTTCAAACTTTGCAGCATAGTCCGAAAGCTTTACTGTATATGAATGTTCTCCATTTACTTCCAAGACACCAGTAGCAGAAATCTGAGCTTCTGTGTCAATCTTTAAATAAGGGTTTTCATTTTCCCCATAAACATGTTTTGAGGTAGCATCATTGTAATCGTCACTACATGCTGTAAATGCGAGCAACGAACAGCAACAAAATGCTAATAATATATTCTTTTTCATGATAAATCTTTTTTAAGTGTTTTCATTAACCTCCATAACCCGGATTTTGTTTCAACTTCAAGTTTCCTTCCAGGAATGTCTTATGAATCGGGAAGATATCACAATGATTATCATTCACATCTTCTTTACGGTCTTTACAGAACCAAGATTTGCCATTGAACACATTCTGTCCGTTCGTCATACGGAAACGAATCAAGTCCTGGCGACGATGATGTTCTGCTACAAACTCCCATGCCAAATCATCCAATAATCCACCTAAAATAATATCAGCACCACCTTCTTCCGTAGTTACCCAATTATCCGGTTCATCTTGTTTGGCCGTATTCTCACGATGACCATATTTGTACACACTGCCACCTTTCAGCTGAGCCACTGTACGGGTAGCTTTTTCCGGATTATCCTTGAAAGCACGTGCACGTACCTGTGTAACCAGACGAGCAGCGTCTTCTTCGGTTTCGCCATTATATCCACCCAAGCGCAACAGACATTCGGCTTTCATCATCATAGCGTCTGCCAGACGGAAGAAAGGAACATCGTCGTAAGAAGTACCCCAGTCGCCAGTCTTGATTTCATATTTCACCAGACGGGCTCCTTCCATTGGGTAACAGCCCGGATTATCTGTACTACGGATTTCACGTGTATAGTTCAAAGGTTTACCATCTACATAAATAGTATTACCATTCATATCTTTCTGTTCACCTTCAATCCAACAGTCTGTAAAGCGTGTATCATCCGGATCGTAAGTTTCAAGGAACTGTGGCAAAGCTGCACTTCCGCCTGTAGCCCATCCGGTAAATCCCCATGTAGCACGTCCGGCTTCGTTCATCCATTTGTTGGCATAATAGTTACCACCGGCATACAAATATTCAAACGGAATACCGAAAATAATTTCCGGAGATGTAGAAATATCTTCCTTGAAGTTATCAGAATAATTCGGTGCCAGTGCGAACGGACCTGCCAACACCTGATTCAACTCATCGATACATTTCTGATAATAAGAATCATCCGAATGGTCATTAAACCATGCGTTATGATTCAGATACATTTTAGCAAGAATCATGTGTACCGCATAGTTATTGATTTCACCCATTCTCACTTCATCACCGCACTTATCTTTAATGTCATTCAGTTCCGTAATCAGAAAATCCCAAACCTCCTGCGGTTTAGCTTGCTCGGGTTGCCAGCCAGTCGGATGATCATACGTAGTATCCAATGGAATGTTACGGAACAAATCAAACAAAATGTAATAATACAATGCACGATAAGCACGAAGTTGTGCAACTGATGTTTCTGCCTCCTGTACAGCCTTATCCGCCAAAAGTTTATTGCAAGCATTAATACCTTCATAAGCATATTGCCATTCAGTCCACAAATGGTCAATCTGTGAATGGAAATTGTGCTCATGCATAGCAATATAAAGATCTCCCCATCCCACTCCAATTCGCAAAGGAGTAGTCCACAGATCAGAGGTCTCATCCATCACATCTGCATAACCATTCCATCCCCAATACAAGCTACGCAAGGAAGAATATACAGGAGCAAACATGGCAGCAGCATCCTTATCTGTAAATTCGTACTTTTCAGATGCCAGCTCACTATAAATAGTTTCGCTCAAATCAGTACAGCTATTCAGTGAGAGCATACTTGCACCGATTACTGTTCCGAGTAATGATTTATATAAATTTGATTTCATATCGATTCAATATTAGAAAGTTAAGTTCAAACCAAAGGTAAACGAACGAATGGATGGATATTTATCACGCGCATCAATACCTGCAGAAGTAGGATACCAGTTGGACAACTCTGGATCCAATCCAGAATAACCAGTAATACAGAACAAGTTATCACCAGACAAATAAGCACGTACCCCCTTGATGTATTTATTGTTCTTCTTTATTGGGAAAGTATAGCCAATAGTAAGGTTCGTCAACTTCAAGAAATCACCATCTTCCAAATAATAACTTACAAAAGTCTGAGGCTGAGAAGAAGACAATGTATACTGTCCACCATAAGGAGCTTCCTCAACAGATTTCAATCGGTTGTATGCAATAGAATTGTTTTCATAGAAAGCACGAGGCTCATTCAAAATCTTGAATCCCAATTGGCTGGTAAACTGCATACTCAAATCCCAGTTTTTATAAGACAAATTATTTGTCCATCCCAAATAGACTTTAGGCAGACCGCTACCCAAGTACTGACGATATTCATCATTTTTCAACTGATCATTAGAGAATTCTACAACCTCTCCATCTGGTTTTTCAATCAGGAACAGACCATTCTCGGATACACCAACAGATTTCAATCCATAAAATTCTCCCAAAGCTCTACCTTCTTCCATACGGTGAGTAGAAATACTAATAGGTTCCCCCAGTCCCCCGGTATCCATAAAGCTGTTAGATTCATACATATCGTTAGACAAACTCAACAACTTATTTTTATTAGCAGAAACTGTAACAACAGTTTTCCATTCAAAGTCTTTGGTACGCACCGGAACTGCATTTACAGCAACTTCGATACCTTGATTTCGTACAGAACCCGCATTAGCCAAAGTTGAATTGAATAAGTTCGGAGGAGTTGGAACTGTGTACCAAAACAATAAATCAGTTGTCTTCTTGTTATATACATCAATAGAACCACCCAAACGATTATCCAATACACTCCAATCTAAACCCACATTGAATTCCGTAGATTTTTCCCAACGAAGATCCGGATTCGGATTAGAACTTACAGATAAACCTGGTAACCATTTACCATCACTATAATAATAGGAACTGCCATAAGCGTACTTTGTCAATGAAATATACGGATCATTCGGTATAACACCAGTAATACCAAAACCTGCACGCAATTTCAAATTATTTAGCCAAGTAATGCCTTTCATAAACTCCTCATTACTGATAGTCCATCCTAATGAAGCAGAAGGGAACGTACCCCACTTATTGTTATCTCCAAACTTGGAAGAACCTTCCCGACGTACACTCACCAACAAATTATAACGATTATCGTAGGCATAACTTACACGGGCAAAGAAACCAATTAAAGTATTTTCACTGGCACTACTGCCCATTCCTGCTTTACCTTCCTTCAAAGCCTGACCTATACCCAAATTATTCCATTGGAAGAAGTCTGTTGGAAAATTATAGTTATTAGCATAATTTTGTTCATATTTGTAATACTGGTAACTATAACCCACCATTGCATTCATACGATGCTTACCTACATTCAAATCATATTTAGAAGTAAGCTCCAAATTATTCTGAAAGCTTTCACTATTTGTGTGATAAGCATATCCTGTCCATTGGTTCAATTGGTTCCCATAATAATCAGAAGTATTATACCCCTTATCGTGGGCACCAAAACGACTGGTAGCTAACATCAAATTGGTTTGCCATCCTTTAATGGGTTCAAAAGTAATATTACCAGCAGCACGAGTCTCTTCGTAAGTATAATTACCCAAACGTTCTTCCAACATTCCTACCGGATTATAGTAGTAGTTTACCCCGAAATCTTCATTATAAGAACCATCTTCGTTATAAATCGGAGCTGTCGGATTACGTGCAATTGCCTGACGGTAGATATTTGATTGGTCTGTGGCTGTAGCATTGGTTGCACTATTCTTATGCCATTTCTTGACCATATTCAAATTAACCTTCAACATATCATTCAGCATCCAGTGAGAAACATCAAAACGCATACGGATATCTTCTGCATACGTATTCATAATCACACCGTCTTCCTTACGATAAGTAAAGTCTGCTGAATAAGTAGTCTGTTTTGTACCTCCAGAAATATTAAAGTTGTGATTATGAGTAAAACCGGTACGGCTGATGGCATCCAGCCAATCAGTATCATACCCTTTGTCTGTAAAGTTTGTTTTCCCGGCACGTACATCTTCTGCAGTCATAAAATCCAGTTTCTTGCCAAACTGAGAAGCAGAAACGTAGCCCGAATAAGAAGCAGTAGTATGTGCCTCACGCTTACCGGTTTTTGTAGTTATCAAAATCACACCGTTTGCACCTCGTGTACCATAGATAGCTGCGGCAGAAGCATCCTTCAACACATCGATAGCTTCAATATTTTCAGGAGCGACTGTACTTAAATCTCCTTCCACTCCATCTATCAGAATCAAAGGAGTTGTACTACCATTTACGGAGATAACACCACGCAGACGGATGGCAGAAGTCGCATTCGGGTCACCAGAACCTTTTGCAATACTCAAACCAGCCACCTTACCTTTAATCAAATCGGCCGCATCGCCTACCTTACCCACTGTAAAGTCTTCCGCTTTTACAGAAGCAATCGCACTGGTCACATCACCTTTACGCTGCGTACCGTAACCAATTACCACGACTTCGTCCATCACTTCCGTATCTTCCTTCAAGGTAATGACAGCACCTGCCTTCAACTGACTGACAGGAATTTCCTGCGTCTTATAACCGATGTAGCTAATTTGAAGTACTGATTTGGCTGATACATTTAAGCTAAAATTCCCATCAAAATCAGTAATCGTACCATTGGAAGTGCCTTTCTCCATAATATTTGCACCAATAATGGACTCACCTTTTGAATCAACCACCTTACCAGAGATAGCCTTTTGTTGCAAGACAGTCTCCACAACCGGTGCTCCAACAGATTCCGCATAGGTTGCCATAGGTAAACAACCTGCAGAAAGCACTACACATGCCGACACTTTTACAAATGCACGACTAAACAACATGCGATTTAACTGTGTATTCATCTTGTTTATATTTAAGGGTTAATAAATCACTCTACTTTCCATTCAATAATACCTCCCGAAGCTCCTTTCTGAAGCTGTGCCGAGATTTTCAGTCCGGTAGTCTGGACTGGCTTGAAGTTTACTACATTGTATTTGTCCTTTTCTACCCCATATTTATCACTCGTTTCTACTTCTTTCCAGCTGTTTCCAGACTTGTAATACAATGTCCAGCTTTGCGGTACACGGAAATCACCGTCGTAATGATCAAAATCCAGCCAGTAAACTTCCACTTTCGATACGGTGTAAGGTTTGTCGAATTCGTAGGCCAGAGACTCCATCGTACCATTCTTCAACCACCAGTAGAAATAGGGCTTGGAAGTATCTGAAGAACGTTTCGGCTCCCACTGGTCGTTCACGCCCCATGCGTAGGACATCACAGCTGCCGACTCGGGCGCATCTTTCTGGATTGCAGCCTGAATGGTGAATGTCTGTGCCTTTGAAGCAATAGTCGGCTCGGGAGTTGGAATTGCATATTCTTTTGATTCCGGAATCCATACTTCCATCTGGTCGGCTCCGCGGTTGTTCCATGTAGAATAAGGAATGGCCTTGAATGCAACGTCTTTCACTGTACCGTCTTTTTCAACTTCCTTTGCGGTACCTTTCAATACCATCACCCCGTTCAACAGATTGGCTTCGTAAGAAGCTTCTATCGGAGTATCATTCGGAATAAATTTATTGAATACGATGCTGTCAGGCTGATCCTTTCCTTCCAGACAGAACATAATCGGTCCACGTTCCAATGCTACCATTCCACGGTCTACTTCCACTTTATCGTTGGCTTTGATACGACGAACGTCCATCGGCATTTCCAGTTCAATTACATCACCTGCCTTCCATGTACGTACGATGGTTTCGTAGCCGTCACCTTCTGCTCCACGTGTAGCCGAGCCGTTTACCTTCAATGTATATTTCTTGGCCGCATCGGTATATGCATACAGGTCAGAAGCTACAGGAGCTGCTTTTGTCCATCCTGGGATACGGAGGCGGATAGCAAATTTGCCTTCTTTTTCAGGAGTAACCTTAATGGTTACTTTTCCGTTCCACGGATATTCGGTAGTCTGTTCCAATGTCACCTTATTATCTGCGGTCTGCATTTCTGCCTTACCCTGGATATAGAGGTTCACATAAATGTCATTCTGCTGGGTGGCATACGCATAGCTTGGTACGGAAGCCATAAAGCGGGTTACATTACCCGGACAGCAGGCACAACCAAACCAGCGCTGGCGTTCGTGTTCGCCCATAGATTCCAGCGGATTGTCATAAAAGAATTTGTCACCGCTCAGAGAAACACCTGAAATCACGCCGTTGTACAAGGCACGTTCCAACACATCCACATACTTGGAATCACCCGTAGCCAGGAACATACGGTAGTTCCAGTACACATTGGCAATGGCTGCACAGGTCTCACAATAAGCGGTATGATTCTGCAATTCATAATTCGGGCCGAAACCTTCTCCCTGAGCTCTGGAACCCATACCTCCGGTAATATACAGTTTCTTGCTCACCAGGTTATCCCACAAACGGGTCAACGCATGAAAATAAGCCGTATCGTTTGTCAGAGCTGCCACATCGGCTACACCAGAATAAAGGTATCCGGCACGTACCGCATGACCTACAATTTCATCCTGCTGAAGAATAGGCTTGTGGTCCTGGCTGTATTCGCTCAATTTGTGTCCGTCTGTTCCACGTCCGGTTTCTTCCACAAAATAACGGGCCATGTCAAGGTATTTCTTGTCACCCGTTACCTTATATAATTTACACAATGCCATTTCCACGATAGGATGGCCTGACGGCACATGTTTCTGTCCTTCACCCGGTCCGAATACCTTGCAAACCAGGTCGGCATTCTTGATAGCCACATCAAGGAATGTACGCTTGCCCGTAGCTCGATAATGTGCTACGGCAGCCTCATACATGTGACCACTGTTATACAACTCATGACTGTTCAGTTTTTCCCATTTGGAACGTCCCCACCAACCAGAAAGTCGATAGCACTTATTTGTCACACAGGTAGTCAGGTATCCGTCCGGTTCCTGAGCTGCTGCAATGATATTGATTACGCTATCCAAATAATGATCAAGCTGAGGGTCATACTTCACCGCCAATGAATAAGACGCTCCTTCTATTACCTTATACGGGTCAGTATCATCAAAAGAAAAATCACCACGATGTTCCCCTTTTTTTAAACCGCCTGCAATAGCGAAATTATCGAAACGACCGTTCTTCTCACATTCCTTGAAAGCGGAAGGAATAGAAACCGTACGGTTTGTTTCAATACGGGGCAACCAAAAACCATCATTAATATGTACTTGGGTAAACGGAACTTCCTGAATAGGAGCATCCGGTTGCTGATAGGCCGGTTTTGTGCAGGAAGTGATTCCCAGCACAGCGACACCACTCATCAATATCAAAAGCTTGTTCTTCATATTATATAAATTGGGTTCTTTATTCGTTTGTTGCAAATGTAGAAGTTTAAAGATTGGAGTGATAAAAATATCATCCATTCCACTACCAAAATAGTCGGTGTCCTACGTATATCTAAAACATGACAACACTCTATAATCCAACTAGTTATACAATTACATTAGATTTTTTTGATATGTTTCAGGACTATTTTAGCATCTATCATGCAGACACTCATTCTTCCTGCCGCCATTATTATACTGACAGCTGAACAGCATCAGCACCTTGTAAGAATAATATCATAGTAATAATTCTTCCACACATCCTTAGATAAAGAAGGAAATATGGAAACAAATTCTCTGTTTCACACTGTGAAATACAAAAACCACAGTGTGGGATATATATTTCACAGTGTGGGATACAAATCCCGCACTGTGAAACAGAGAATATATTAGGGCATTTCACGGAATAGGCTGAAGACTTCTAAAAAATATACCGGAGAGTTCAAGACAATGCTCCGGAATCTTTAATTAGACTTTTACATTATTTTTCTATACTATTTTATATGCTTTATTCGTATGTTTTAGTCATCTTTGTAAAGATTTAAAAAGAAAACAACACGTATGAAATCCTTTTACTGTCTAATCATTAGCCTATCAATCCACCTATGTGGCTATGCTATATTACCTACCCAGTTCCATTTTCGCCATTATAATATTGAAAACGGAGTTTCATCCAATAATATTTCAACTTTATTCCAAGACCAAAAGGGATATATCTGGATAGGTACAGAAAATGGATTAAACCGTTTTGACGGTAACCAATTTACCCTTTATCAAAAAAACAATCCACTCTATTCCAATTTCCACGCCAATTCAATCAATACCATTTGCGAAACTACCGACAAAAAGCTATGGTTAGGAACGGACAACGGCGTATTCATCTACAATCAAGTTAAAGATACATTTACCCCATTTGTCAAACAAACAAGTGACAAAACCTCTATCACTTCATGGATTACACATATTATTCAAGATAAAGCTGGAAATATATGGATTGCCACACACAAACAAGGTATCTTTCTATTTAACACACAAACCGATAAACTCACCCAGTTTGAAATACCACAAAACGACAATATTGTAATCCGTATACTTAATGACGAACAAAACAATATATGGCTATCAGGCCCCTATCAACTTTGCAAACTAAATAAAGTAAACAACACATTTGAAACTTATACGATTGAAGGAGAAACAGAAGGCGTCTACTCCATGGCACTATGGGAAGACAATTCACACTATATTTGGATAGGAACCTGGGATAAAGGCCTCTGGAAACTCGACCCACAAACAAAACAAGTAGAGAAATACCTGACAGAAGGAAAAGGAATATTACATATTCATTCCATTCTTGAATACTCTCCAGAACTGCTGTTTATAGGTTCAGACGACGGACTTACGATATTTAATCCTGTCACCCATGAAAGTTTTCTCTATGATAATTACGGAGATAGCGAAAAATCATTGTCCGATAAATTTATCTATCCTATGTTAAAGGATAGAGAAGGAGGAGTATGGATTGGAACCTATTATAATGGAATAAACTATCTTCCACCCTACTGTGGACAGTTCAACGGCTACTCCGAATCCAGCGACATTCCTTACTTCAACAGTCGAATTATCAGCCGTTTCTGTGAGGATGAAAACGGGAATATCTGGATTGCATCCGATGATTCAGGACTCAGTTGCTTCAATCCTTCCACAATGCAATTTATAGATTTTCACGGAAGAGAAAAGCTGAATAAACATAACTTGCATGCACTCTGCATAGTAGGCAAAGATTTATGGATAGGCACATACGGAGACGGTATACAAGTCCTAAATGCACAAACAGGAAAAATCAAGAATTATAATACCACAAATGGTCTGGATGAAAATAGCATCTATTCTATTTTTAAAGACAGTCAAGGACAAATTTGGACAGGCTCAATGAATGGAATTTGTCAATACGACGCACAAAAACAACATTTTACCCCTATTAAACATTTAGAAGCACTTATTATTGAAATTGTAGAGGATGCCAAAGGAAATCTTTGGATTGCCACTCAAGGAAAAGGACTGTTCCGATATTCTCCACAAAAGAATAAGGAATGGGAAAAATATGGTCTGGAAAAAGGTTTCAATAGCCTAACTGTCAACCATCTATGCATTAATAAAGACAATGAAATCTGGGCTGCAACCAGCGAAGGACTGTACTTATATAATCCCCTTAAAGATATATTTACTTACCAGCCACTTAGACTTCCCAACGAGTGTATCAATGCCATCTTGGAAGGAGAAGACTGCCTGTGGCTTACCACTGCCAAAGGACTGGTGAAATATACTCCAGCCACACAAGAGACTCAGATTTTCACTAAAAGCGACGGGCTGCAAAGTGAAGCATTCATCATGGCCTCTGCGTTAAAAACACGCAACGGTGAGTTCTATATTGGAAGCATCAACGGTTTTAATACCTTCTATCCTCACCAATTGAAACTCAATACACAAAAACCGAATGTAGTATTGACCAGCCTGGAAATTTTCAATCAGAAAATTGACACACAAAAAGACGGTACATTACCGGAAGCCATCGACCATCTGAAAGAAATTCATCTTTCTTATAAAGACAATGTCATTACCCTGAATTATGCGGCATTAAGTTATTGCACTCCACAGAAAAATCAGTATGCCTACATGCTGGAAGGATTTGACAAAGGCTGGAACTATGTAGGTTCACAGCACAGCACCACCTATACCAACCTTCCGGCAGGCACGTACACCTTTAGAGTGAAAGCCTCCAACAATGACAATATATGGAACGAAGAAGGAACTTCCATCCGTATCATTGTACATCCGCCTTTCTATCTGTCTCTGCCTTTCAAGATTGGCTATGTGTTGCTGTTCTTGCTTGCCCTAGGTCTTTTGCTACGCTACGTCATACGGCGCAGTGAGAAGAAACATGCCAAAGCCATTGACGAGCTGAACAGCAAAAAGGAAATAGAAATTCACGAAGCTAAAATTAATTTCTTTACCATGATTGCGCATGAGATACGTACGCCGGTATCACTCATCATCGGACCGTTGGAAAAAATCATGCAATCAACCCATATTCCTACCAACGAACGTCAGGAACTGGAGATTATCGACCGTAACAGCCAACGGTTGCTGTACCTGGTAAATCAGTTACTGGATTTCCGAAAAGTGGAACAAAAAGAAATACGGATGAAGTTCAGCTCACAATCCATCAAAGAACTGATGCAGGCTGTATGTGAACGTTTCTCACCGACACTTCAGCAAAATGGAGTCAACTTCTCCGTCACTTATCCCAATGAACATTTTCATGCGGATGTGGATAAGGAAGCACTTACCAAGGTGCTAAGCAACCTGCTGACAAACGCCAACAAATATACGCAAAGCAGGATTGAGGTCCGTTTTCAGGAACATCCCGAAAAACAGACCTTCTCCATAGAAGTAAAAGACAATGGAAAAGGAATGAATGAAGAGGAATTGAAAAAGATTTTCAAACCTTTCTATCAGGCTTCAGAGAACAAACCGGGAACCGGCATCGGGCTCAGTATCGTAAAGGGGATAGTAGAAGCACATCATGGACAGATCAAGGTAACTTCCCAGCAAGGGCATGGTTCTTCATTCATGATTACTCTTCCTCAAAAACAGGAAAACCTATCGGCTGAAGAGGAAGAAAATCAGGCAGGCAGTCCGCTTCCGGAAGATATTATCCCAGAGCAGAATGCCACAGCTTCCATGTCGCAGAAGGTGCTCCCCATCATGCTGATTGTAGATGATAACGAAGATATGCTACACTTCCTCTCTTCTCACTTTCAGACCAGCTATACCATTGTGACGGCTGTAGATGGGGTGGATGCGCTCAACAAGCTGAAGGAACAGGAAGTGGCCCTGATTATCAGCGACTGGATGATGCCGAACATGAATGGAATTGATTTGTGTAAAGCGGTACGAAACAACCAGCTGACCAGTCACATTCCGTTTATCCTGCTTACGGCAAAGACCGATACGGAAGCCAAGATTACGAGTATGAATTGTGGGGCAGATGCCTATATTGAGAAACCGTTCTCATTGCAATATCTGGAGGCATGCATCAAGAACCTGTTAGAACTGCGTTTGCAGTTACGACAAAAGTTCTCACAAATGCCGACGGTTTCCATCAACTCCATTGCGGCCAATCAGAGTGATAAAGTGTTCCTGGAGAAAATGAACCACCTGATTGAAGAGAACCTGAACAACGAAGAACTGTCAGTCGACTTCTTGGCTGAAAAATTATGTATCAGCCGTTCCGGATTATTTGTGAAAATCAAAGGACTGGCCAATACAACACCGAATGAAATGATTCAGATTATCCGCCTGAAGAAAGCGGCTTCTCTCTTGCTGGAAAACCAGTACCGCATCAATGAGGTAAGCTACATGGTGGGATTCAATAATCCGTCTTATTTCAGCAAGTGTTTCCAGAAACAATTCGGAATGAAACCGGGAGAGTATATAGCCAGTCATGCACATAAAGCAGAATGAAAATTTTATGTATCTTTGCGTCACAAAGATTTGATTAAACCATGAAGTGTATAGAAATCACCCCACCGGCTGACATACAGACTTGTATTCAGTTGCCTTCTTCTAAAAGTATCTGCAACAGGGCACTTATCATCAATGCACTGGCGGGCAGTACATGCCGTCCTGAAAATCTGTCGGACTGCGATGATACGCGCGTAATGATAGAAGCATTGACACACATGCCGGAAACGATTGACATCATGGCTGCTGGTACGGCCATGCGTTTTCTGACGGCTTATTTGTCCGTAACTCCCGGTACACATGTACTGACCGGAACCGAACGGATGAGACAACGCCCTATCAAGATTTTAGTGGATGCCTTGAGAAGTCTGGGGGCGCAGATTGAATACACGGAAAATGAAGGTTATCCCCCGTTAAAGATTACGGGAAAGGCACTGGAAAGACATTCACTCTGTCTTCCGGGAAATGTCAGTTCGCAATATATCTCGGCCTTGCTGATGATAGGACCGATGCTGGCACACGGCTTGAACCTGGAACTGGAAGGAGAAATTATTTCACGCCCTTACATCAACCTGACGCTGAAAGTGATGAAAGATTTTGGGGCAAAAGCTGAATGGACATCCGACCATACCTTGCAGGTGGCTCCACAGCCTTATCATCCTGTTCCTTACTATGTGGAAAGTGACTGGAGTGCGGCTTCCTACTGGTATGAGATCGTAGCATTATCCAAGCATGAAGCCGTCGTAACACTTCCTGGACTATTTGCACAGAGTCCGCAGGGGGATGCAAAAGTGGCTGAGCTGTTTGAGCAGTTGGGTGTCTGCACGCAAAGAGAAGGAAACAGCGTGACATTGAAACAAACACATACGCATACCGACCGGATGGAATATAATTTTGTGAACCAGCCAGACCTGGCACAAACTTTCGTGGTGACTTGCGCCATGTTGGGCATCCCCTTCCGTTTCTCCGGACTGCAAAGTCTGAAAATCAAGGAAACCGACCGGATGGCTGCCTTAATTGCCGAAATGCGTAAATTAGGTTATGTACTGGAAGAAAGTGAAGGTTCCGTACTTTCATGGAACGGTACCCGATGTGCTCCGGATGAATCGCCTGCCATCGACACGTATGAGGATCATCGCATGGCCATGGCTTTCGCACCAGCTGCACTCTGTAACAGTGCATTACGCATCCGCAATCCGCACGTCGTATCCAAGTCTTATCCCCGGTTCTGGGAAGATTTACTGACGGCAGGTTTTCGTATCACCCAACTTTAATCTGATTCATTATGTGGATTCTTGTCATTATTTTAATTGGAATAGTCATTTTCGGATTGATAGCCGGATTCTTTTATAACCGCTCTATCCAGAAAAAAATAGAACGAGGGGAACTGAAAGAAGCCCCCGAAATAAAAACCGTGGACGAAGAATGCTGCGGACAGCATGAGATTTGTGAAAAAGAGAGTCTGCTGGCAGCTGTCAGCAAACAAATAGAATATTACGACGATGAGGAGCTGGACCGCTTCAAGGGACATCCGTCGGACAACTACACGGAAGAGGAAATCAATGAGTTCCGGGAAATCATGTATACCATGAAGGAGGAAGAGGTAGCCGGCTGGTGCCGCAGCCTGCAACTCCGCGGAATAGAAATTCCTGACGAACTGAAAGATGAACTGTTCCTGATTGTCGGAGAACGTCGTTTTCACTAAGCTGCTATTCACCAATGAATATATTAGAACTATTTCATTATACGTTTTTCCAACATGCCCTGCTGGGAAGTCTGTTTGCCAGCATTGCCTGTGGAATTATAGGCACGTATATCGTTACCCGCCGACTGGTGTTTATCAGCGGAGGAATTACGCATGCCTCTTTCGGAGGAATCGGTATCGGCTTATATGCAGGTATCTCCCCGATTTTAAGTGCGGCCATATTCTCTGTGCTGTCAGCATTCGGAGTGGAATGGCTCAGCAAGCGCAGTGACATGCGGGAAGATTCTGCCATTGCGGTATTCTGGACATTTGGTATGGCAGTAGGTATCATCTTCAGCTTCTTGGCTCCCGGATTCACGCCCGACCTGTCGTCCTTCCTCTTCGGTAACATCCTGACCATCAACCGGAGTGACATTACACTGCTGGCTATCTTGAGTGTGGCACTTATTCTATTCTTTACATTGTTTCTAAGGCCTATCACAGCCATTTCTTTTGACCGGGAATTTGCCCGTTCACAGCGCATTCCTGTGGCTGCTTTCGAATATACGCTCATGGCTTTCATCGCCCTGACCATCGTAGCCTGCTTACGCATGGTGGGTATCGTACTGGCTATCTCTTTGCTCACGCTTCCGCAGATGACGGCCAATCTCTTTACTTATAGTTTTAAACGCATTATCTGGCTGTCTGTCGGCATTGGTTACATAGGCTGCTTGGGGGGACTGCTACTTTCCTACCAGCTTCGGGTACCTTCGGGAGCAGCAATCATATTTATCTCAATTTTAATTTATGTAGGAGCTAAGTTAATTTGCATGCTACGCAAGAAAACGGCTCATTAGGAATATCGGAATCAAGTTAAAATCACAGTATTATGGAAATAAAAATCAACTCACTGGACAATATCCACGAAGCTGCCAAAGAATTCATCGCAGCGATGGGAGACAATACGGTCTTTGCCTTTTATGGTAAAATGGGAGCCGGAAAGACTACATTCATCAAGGCCGTATGTGAAGAATTGGGCGTAACAGATGTCATCAACTCACCGACATTTGCCATTGTCAACGAATACCGCTCAGATGAAAACGGAGAACTGATTTACCATTTTGACTTCTACCGCATCAAGAAGCTGGAAGAAGTGTACGACATGGGATATGAAGATTATTTCTACAGTGGCGCTCTCTGCTTCATTGAATGGCCGGAACTGATTGAGGAACTGCTTCCGGGCAATGCAGTGAACGTGTACATTGAAGAAAAAGAAGATGGTACACGCACAGTCCGCTTCGACGAGAATAACGCATAAAAATGGGAATACACTATTTTATACAAGGGCTATTTGTCCTGGTTGGACTTTTGTCTGTACTGGCAGCCATCTGCAACTGGAACTGGTTTTTCACGGCACAGAACACACAGTTCATCGTGAGAAACGTAGGACGGAAACAGGCACGCTGGTTTTATGCCCTGATTGGCATACTGATGATGGGAACAGGAATCTTTTTCTTCCTGTCCATTCAGGGTACGGTGTAAAAACGAACAGAGTTTTCAACAGCTTGTTAATAACTTTCTCCGGTTATTAACAGGCTGTTTTATTTTTCCACACTTCAAAAATCAAGGGAGAGCTGACCGTCGCCCAGCAAATTAAAGCTCATACGATGATAAGGAGTCGTGCCGTAGGCAGCAATGGCAGCCCGGTGTTTTTTGGTGGGATAACCTTTGTTACCCTTCCAGTCGTACATGGGATATTCCTCATGCAGACGGTTCATGTAATCATCACGGTAGGTCTTTGCCAGAATGGAAGCAGCGGCTATGGAAAGATACTTCCCGTCTCCTTTCACTATAGTGGTATGCGGAATTCCCGGATAAGGATTGAAGCGGTTCCCGTCAATCAGCAGATGCTGAGGAGTGACCTTCAACTGAGATACGGCTCTGTGCATGGCCAGAAAGGAAGCATTCAAGATATTAATCTTATCTATTTCCTCGGGTGTCACTACCCCTACAGCCCAGGCTGTAGCTTCTTTCTCGATTACCGTACGCAATTCATAACGCTGTTTCTCTGTCAGTTTCTTGGAGTCATTGAGCATTTCATTCTGAAATCCGGGAGGAAGAATGACGGCTGCAGCATAGACGGCTCCTGCCAGACAACCACGACCGGCCTCATCACAACCGGCTTCTATCAGGTCTTTATGTAAATAGGGTAACAGCATATATGAATCATTCTATTTTTTCGGACTGCAAAGGTAGTGCTTTTTTTCAAGTGTGGCCATTTATTTTCAGCAGAAGTTATCCCTGTGTTATTCACCGATTTTCGTATCTTTGCCGCACTAAACAGAAACTTATGGTACAGATTGACGACGTAATAGTAAGCCTGGATGTATTCCGGGAAAAATTTCTATGTGACTTGCACGCCTGCAAAGGAGAATGCTGTATTGAAGGGGATGCAGGTGCACCCGTAGAACTGGAAGAAGTGGAAAAACTGGAGGAAGTGCTACCCGTAATCTGGGATGATCTGGCTCCGGAAGCTCAGGAGGTAATCAACCGCCAGGGCGTGGTCTACACAGACGAAGAAGGGGATCTGGTTACTTCTATCGTCAACGGAAAGGACTGCGTATTTACTTGCTACGATGAGAAAGGCTATTGTTATTGTGCCATCGAAAAAGCATACCGGGAAGGGAAATGCAACTTCTACAAACCGATTTCCTGCCACCTGTATCCGATACGCATAGGAGATTACGGTCCGTATAAGGCAGTCAACTACCACCGATGGGATGTATGTAAGGCCGCAGTTTTGTTAGGAAAGAAAGAAAACCTGCCGGTTTATAAATTTCTGAAAGAGCCGTTGATTCGCAAATTTGGTGCTGAATGGTATCAGGAGCTGGAAAATGTAGCCAAGGAACTGGAAGCACAGCATCTGATTTAAAACAATAA
>NZ_QSQT01000023.1:0-24059 GCF_003437535.1 Phocaeicola plebeius | reverse complement strand
ATTAAAAAAAAAAAAAACCCCGCCACAAGATACTCTCCTATGAGATTTCTGTGGCGGGATTTTTCATCTTTTATTTTGCTTTTTCTACGCGTACTTTTTTCACCAGACGCAAGGCATAGTCTACGGTTTCTCCGGATTTCACAATTTGAGTATTATAGAAGCAAAAGGTGGAATTAAAGTCATTGCACAAATAGCGGCAATCATACTTATTGAAACGATCCAATCCGTTTTTCGACAACATATCGCTAAGTGCGACAATCGTATCATCATACTGGTCGCGGAATTCTTTGGCTTCTTCTGTGGTAAAAGTTCTCCAGCCCGATATTCCATCTTCTTCATAAGCCTCGCAAACAGATATGGCTTCCGCTTTTTTCAACAGCCACTGACGGGGAGAGACGAGTGTAGCCATCACCTCATTCCCCGAAAGAGATTCTACTTTCCACACGAAAAAAGGTCCCCAAATGGTTTCTGACTCGGGCAATACCTCGGAAACAATCACGTCGGTATCCTCCTCTGTATCTTGCCCGTCATCTTCGTCCTCGTTGCCTTCCGTACCTTCTCCTCCATCAGGAGCATCCGGTTCTTCCCACTCTCCTTCTTCGGTCATATTCTCAAAGGGAAACTCTTCCGACACTTCCGGTGTCCAGCCGGCTATCTGGTTGTTTCCTTCCAAAGATATTTCCCCATCGCCCGTACTGACAAAACGATAAGGCTTTCCGGCCTCCAACGGATAATTAAAGAAACAGCCATATACCGTTTCCTCAGAAGCGGTTTGAACATTCAAAGAAAGATGGGTCTGCAAACCTTCCGAAGGGAATACATATATAGGTCCGGCCTTCCACACTCCTTTTATTTTTTCACAGGGCACAGAAGCAAATGTGCCATCATTGCTTAAAGTTCCTTCCAATGTTATTCCAGAACTGACAGGAGAAATACGGGCTTCTACCGAAACAGCTTCGGCAGGAAGACCTCCAAAGGAAAGATACAAAGCCGCCACGGCATAAGAAAGAGAGACGGAAACTTTTATATCCTTCTGTAATTTAATGACATTCTTTCCTATTGCCAAAGGAGTTTTTGCATGATTTCCCTCAGAAAAAGTCAAGAACTGTTTGGAATTTAAAGACATCGGAGGGAGATAATCTCCAGACGACAGACCTGATAAAACAGAAAATACATATTCTCCTTCCGGCATGGAAAGGACAGGCCATTCTGATTGAGTCAACACCTCCTCATTCCAAGTAACAGTGCCTTGTGTATCAAAGAAATAAAGATGAAGAGGATACAACGGAGTAAAAAGCTGGGCATTGGATAAGGTGACATCAATTCCGTACGGACCGGACGTGTCAGTCGGTTCATCCTCTCCTTCTACCTGATAAGAGCCGCATCCCACAAAAAAGAACATGCAGGCCAGCATAATAAAAAACGATTGAGTCTGATAGCGCAATTCCATAGTCTTTTTCTCTTAAATAACGCTATCAGACTCAATCGTCTACCCTCAGTGTTCAATTATTTACGGCTAAAAATATTTTTCCAGTTTTTTAATCATCATTCCTAAACAGAAAACAACGACATGGTCATTCTCCTGTATCATCGTATTACCGGTTACCAGAATACCTTCACCGTTACGAATCAATCCTCCGATTGTCGCACCTTTAGGCAATCCCAAATCTTTTACTGCCTGCTTGGTAATCTTTGCTCCTGGTTTGACTGTAAATTCTGCCACATCGGCATTGGCAAAAGTCAGACATTTCACATTCGAGACATCGGCATCCAGCATCATCTGGTAAATATGACTGGCAGCAATAAACTTCTTATTGATTACCGTACCAATATCCAGACTTTCGGCCATACTGATGTAATCCACATTCTCCACTTCGGCCACTGTCTTGGTTACGCCCATTCGCTTAGCTGCCAAGCAAGCCAGAATATTGGTTTCGGAATTACCGGTTAAAGCAACAAAAGCTTCGGTATTTTTTATTCCTTCTTCCATCAGCAACTGCATGTCACGACCGTCGCCGTTGATGACCATCACTCCATCGTCTACCAGCTCTGTCAGACGATTGCAACGGGCAATATTGCTCTCAATGATTTTGGCTTTCATGTAATCGGGCATGTATTGCACGGTACGTACGGCAATGCGGCTTCCTCCCATAATCATCACGTTACGGACATCTGCTTCATTTTCTTTTCCGGAAATCTTACGAATATAAGGGATATACTTTTTCGTCGTGGTAAAATAGACAATGTCATTCAACTTTATCACATCATCTCCACGTGGAATGATTGTTTCGTTGCCTCTCTTAATGGCTACAATGTGGAAAGGGATGTTTCTTCCTCCCAGCTCATGCAAAGGAACGTTCAGGATTTCTGCCTTTTCGCGCATTTTGGTTCCTAACAGGACCAATGCTCCTCCTGCAAATTCCCACCACTGACGAATCCAGCTCATTTTTACGGCATCCACAATGTCGCGGGCCGCCAGCATCTCCGGATAAATCAATGAATGAACTCCCAGCTTAGCAAAAAATTCCTTATGCTTGGGCAGCAGGTATTCATAGTTGTCAATACGAGCCACGGTTTTCTTGGCTCCTAAACTTGTAGCCAACATACAGGCCGTCATATTACGGCTTTCATCAGGCATAACCCCGATAAACAAATCGGCCCCTGCGACTCCGGCTTCTTTTAATCCATTAATCGAAGTGGGCGAAAGATTGACAGTCATAAGGTCCAGGTTGTTTCCCATGGCACTCAACTTGCTCTCGTCCTCATCCATCAGGATAATATCCTGCTTTTCGCCCGACAACAGTTTGGCCAAGTGAGTTCCTACGGCACCTGCACCAGCTATAATAATTTTCATAAATTCATTATCTGTGTAATTGAACTAAATATCCCCTTTTCATCCAGACCGCAAATGGCATACAAATCATTGACTGATCCGTGTTGCACAAAAGCATCGGGAAGTCCCAACCGCGTGACACACGGCTTATAACCATGGTCACACAAAAATTCAAGTACGGCACTTCCCATACCGCCATTGCGCACTCCGTCTTCGATGGTCAGCACCCGCGTAAATTTCTGTCCTACTTCATGCAGCAAATCTTCATCCAACGGTTTCAAGAAACGCAGGTCGTAATGTGCGATACTACATCCCAGCTTTTTTTCTGCAGAAGCAATGGCTGCTGCGGCTTTATTCCCTATCGGGCCAATCGTAATCACTGCCAAGTCATTACCATCTTTCAGCTTACGCCCCTTCCCTACTTCTACAGCCTCCAGCGGACACTCCCAATCCGTTAGTACGCCTCGTCCACGAGGATAACGAATGGCAAAAGGTCCTTTATCCGGCAACTGGGCCGTGTACATCAATTTTCGCAACTCATGTTCATCGTACGGAGAAGCAATTGTCAAATTCGGTATCGGCCGCAAATAAGCCATATCAAAGGCTCCATGATGCGTAGGTCCGTCTTCACCCACCAATCCGGCACGGTCCAGACAAAGTACCACATTCAACTTCTGAATAGCTACATCATGAATTATATTATCGTATGCACGCTGCATGAACGAAGAATACACATTACAGAAAGGCAAAAGCCCGTCTTTCGCCATTCCTCCAGAAAAAGTGACGGCATGTCCTTCCGCAATTCCTACGTCAAACACACGGTCGGGCATTTCCTTCATCATAATATTCATGGAACATCCGGAAGGCATGGCGGGAGTTACCCCCACGATTTTCTCATTCTTGCGGGCTAATTCCAGCAGCGTATTTCCAAATACGTCCTGGAACAACGGCGGCATGCCACTTGTATCCGAAACGATACGTTCTCCCGTTTCCTTATCAAAGATACCGGGTGCATGCCACAAAGTAGCTGCTTCTTCAGCTGGTTTAAAGCCCTTTCCTTTACGAGTGTGTATGTGCAGCAGTTTAGGGCCCTTCATGTCCTTTATTTCTTTCAGAACCTTTGTCAAGGCAGTGACATCGTGTCCATCCACCGGACCGAAATAACGGATATTCAGTCCCTCAAAGATGTTCTGCTGCTGCATCAGCATGGACTTCAGGCTGTTGTTGAAACGTATCAGGCTCTTACGCCGTTCATCGTTCAGGATTCCCCAGCGATAAAGTTTTCTCGACAAGGCATTTCTCAAACGGTTATATCCCTCGGAGGTATGCAGATTCAATAAATACTGCTTCATTCCACCCACACTGCGATCGATGGCCATATTGTTATCGTTCAGGATAATCAGCAGATTATTGGGAGTAGAAGAAGCGTTGTTCAATCCTTCAAAAGCCAGACCGCCACTCATGGAACCGTCGCCAATAACGGCCACCACATGACGGTTATCTTCTCCTTTCCGCGCGGCTGCTACTGCCATACCCAATGCAGCCGAAATAGAATTCGACGCATGTCCACACGTAAAAGTATCATATTCACTTTCTGAAGGAGAAGGGAAAGGACAAATACCATTCAACTTACGATTGGTACAGAAACGGTCACGACGGCCAGTCAGAATCTTATGTCCGTATGCCTGATGTCCTACATCCCAAACGATACGGTCATAAGGAGTCTGGTACACATAATGAAGAGCCACAGTCAGCTCTATCACCCCCAAACTGGAACCAAAATGTCCCGGATTACGAGACAATTCATCTATAATCTTATTTCTAAGCTGATTACAGACCTCTGGCAACGCTTCGACAGAAAGTTTCCGTAAATCCTCTGGGCTATCTATCTTATTCAGCAAATCGTATGAAGTCGTCTGTTCCATCCTGTTCCTCATTAACTTTAATCGCACAAAAATAGCATAAATATATATAATGTACTTACATTTGCAGTAAATTTTCTCTTGCCATGGAATTCAGAACCAAAGTTGAACTACCCGCCAAAGGCCCTAAAATTCAGCATACCGACCGGCTGATGATATGGGGTTCCTGTTTTTCCGAACATATCGGAAACTTGCTGGCCGAACATAAATTCAATTGCGATGTGAACCCTTTCGGGGTGTTATATAACCCCATGTCAATAGCGACTTCCATACACTGTTTATTGAAAAAAGCTCTCTATCAAAAAGAAGATTTACGTGAAGAGCAAGGAGGATGGTACAGTCTGATGCACCACAGTACCTTTTCATCTCACAAAGCGGAAGATTGTCTGCTGAAAATCAATCAACGCATCGCACAAGGGCATAAAAATCTGAAGCAAGCCGACTGGATTATTTTCACATGGGGGTCATCCTTCGTCTATACCTGGAAAGAAAATGGGGAAATTGTAGGAAACTGCCATAAGCTTTCTTCCCGGTTATTTGAACGTAAGATGGTCAGCGCCGATGAAATAACTGCCATATATTTACCTTTATTACAAGAGCTGAAAGCAGTACGTCCGAATCTGCAATGTCTATTTACTGTCAGCCCGATACGTCACCTCAAAGACGGTTTGCATGGCAACCAGCTCAGTAAGGCGAATTTGCTCATCGCAATTGACCAGATTTGTAGTCAAATGGATTTCTGCCACTATTTCCCTTCTTATGAAATCATGATAGATGAGCTGCGTGATTATCGTTTCTATGCTGACGATATGATGCATCCCAGTCCGCTTGCCATTCAATACATCTGGGAATGCTTCTGCAATTGCTATTTTACACCTTCTACTCTCTCATTCCTGAAAGAATGGAACAAAATACGTCAGGGACTGGCTCACCGTCCTTTTAATCCTGAATCAGAAGCCTACCAAACCTTTTTAAGTCAAATACTGTTAAAGATAGAGGACTTAAAAGAAAAATTACCGTACTTAGATGTTCAAAAGGAAATAAAGTTATGTCAAGCACAATTGAAGAAATAACCTCCATTTTAGGAGCTCAACGCATAGGAACTACTTCCTCTACAATCGACTGGATTCTAACTGACAGCCGGTCATTGTGTTTTCCGGAAGAGACACTGTTCTTTGCCTTAAAGACAAAACGCAATGACGGACATAAATATATCCCGGATCTTTACCAGAAAGGGGTACGTAATTTCGTTGTCAACGAAATACCGGAAGCAGCCTCATCATATACAGATGCTAATTTCCTGATTGTACCCAACCCGCTGAAAAGCTTACAACGTCTGGCATCCAGACACAGAGAACAATTTCAGGTGCCGGTCATTGGTATCACGGGAAGTAATGGAAAGACTGTGGTAAAAGAATGGTTATACCAGATACTAAGTCCGGACCGTACCATCACCCGTTCTCCAAGAAGCTATAACTCACAAATTGGAGTGCCTCTTTCCGTATGGCTGATGAATGAACACACGGAATTAGGAATTTTTGAAGCCGGTATTTCCGAAATGGGTGAGATGGAAGCATTACGCCCTATTATCCAACCCACCATCGGTATTCTAACCAACATCGGAGGAGCACATCAAGAAAACTTCTCTTCCGTACAAGACAAGTGTATGGAGAAACTGCAGTTGTTCAAGGACTGCGACGTGATTGTGTACAACGGTGACAACGAACTTATCACCAGCTGTGTGACCAAATCACTGTTCACAGCCCGTGAAATTGCCTGGTCGACCAAAGATTCCGAACGCCCGCTTTTCATTGAGAAAATCCTGAAAGACGATACGGGAACCACCATCAAATACCGCTACTTAGGATTCTTCAAGGAATACCGTATCCCATTCATTGACGATGCGTCCATTGAAAACTCACTCAACTGTCTGGCCGTAGCACTTTACCTCATGGTACCCCCTGAAACAATTGCTGAACGCATGCTTCATCTGGAACCCATAGCCATGCGTCTGGAGGTAAAAGAGGGTAAAAACGGTTGTACATTAATTAATGACAGTTATAATTCAGACTTTGCCTCGCTCGATATCGCACTCGATTTTATGATGAGACGCTCGGAAGACAAGAACCGGAAGCGTACACTCATCCTGTCGGACATGCTGGAAAGCGGACAAACAAGCAAACTATTATACAGACAAGTAGCCGACCTGGTTCATAGCCGGAAAGTAGACCATATTATCGGAGTAGGCGAAGAAATTTCTGCTGCAGCCAACCGGTTTGAAATACAGAAAGACTTCTTTACCAACACTTCCGAACTTTTGAATTCCGGTTTGCTGAACCAGCTGCATAACGAAGATATTCTGATAAAAGGGGCACGTGTATTCCACTTCGATGACATTACGGATGCGTTGGAACTGAAGGTACACGAAACCATCTTGGAAATCAACCTGAATGCACTGGTAGACAACCTGAACTACTACCGTAACAAACTGAAACCGGAGACTAAAATCGTTTGTATGGTAAAAGCCTCAGCCTATGGGGCCGGTTCATTTGAAATTGCCAAGACACTGGAAGACCAGCGAGTAGATTATTTGGCAGTAGCTGTGGCCGATGAAGGAGCAGACTTGCGTAAAGCAGGTATTAACAGTTCCATCATCATCATGAACCCGGAAATCACGGCTTTCAAAACAATGTTTGATTATCGCCTGGAACCGGAAGTATACAGTTTCCACCTACTGGAAGAACTTATCAAAGCCGCGGAACGTGAAGGAGTCAGCAATTTCCCGATTCATATCAAGATTGATACAGGTATGCACCGGTTAGGATTTGCTCCAAGCGAAATCCCGCAACTCGTACAGCGCCTGCAGAAACAGAGCGCAGTCATCCCCCGTTCTGTATTCTCTCACTTGGTAGGCAGTGATGCAGAACGTTTTGATGCCTTCACACGCCATCAGATAGAAACGTTCGAAGCTGCCTCGACCACGCTTCAGGAAGGTTTCAAGCACAAGATTATTCGTCATATCTGTAATACGGCAGGTATTGAGCGCTATCCGGGTGCACAATTCGACATGGTCCGCCTGGGAATCGGATTATATGGGATAGATCCGTTTACCAACAAGATGCTGCACAATGTCACTACCCTGAAAACAACCATCCTGCAAATCCACGAGGTACCAGCAAATGAAACTGTAGGCTACAGCCGTAAAGGTGTACTGACACGGGATTCACGCATTGCGGCCATCCCCATCGGATATGCCGACGGATTAAATCGCCATCTGGGTAACGGACATGCTTACTGTCAGGTGAACGGACAGAAAGCCCCCTACGTAGGAAATATCTGTATGGATGTATGTATGATTGATGTAACGGATATTGATTGTAAGGAAGGTGACAAAGCCATTATCTTCGGCGATGATCTCCCGGTAACAGTACTCTCCGATATACTGGAAACAATTCCGTATGAAATCCTGACCAGCGTATCAAACCGTGTAAAGAGAGTCTACTACCAAGATTAATCTTCTATCTCGTTCATAACAATACGGCCCTCGACGTAAGATGGTTAATTTCTTCGTCGAGGGCCGTATTTTATTCTTAAAAAAACGACTCATCAAATAGAACAAAAGAAAGTGACCAAGAACGGCACACTGAAATCCGTCACAAAACCATGGAATATGGAAACTACCACAAATTGCTGTCCTGAGCAACGGGTAATGATGGGCAACGTAGTATCCATAGTAGTCGCTCCTCCAGCCGATATAGGAGCCAGATTACCAAACCAGCGCACCAACAGAGGAGCACAAAGCAAAGTAATAATTTCACGCATAATGTTGGAAAGCAAAGCAATGGTACCCAGTTCCGGCCC
This sequence comes from Phocaeicola plebeius, assembly GCF_003437535.1. Lineage (GTDB taxonomy): Bacteria > Bacteroidota > Bacteroidia > Bacteroidales > Bacteroidaceae > Phocaeicola > Phocaeicola plebeius_A. Next base: position 15,443 of record NZ_QSQT01000023.1, on the reverse strand, counting down.
CTTATACTGCGTAATAAAAATACTGGAAAGGGAATAATATCCGAACCCTGCTCCTACAGCCATACAATCAGGAGCACTACGATGCGGAAGAATCAAGCTTACCAAAGCTGCAGCAGAAACAGTCCCCAATATAGTAGCTACCGGAAGAAATATCAAGCGTGGATTCAGCGAACGAAAATTCTTCAAGGTCTGCGGGTCATGCCCCACACTCAATCCTACACTGAACATCAGGGCACACAAGGCATAAAAACTGATATTGCTTTTACTTATATCAAAAGGAATCAGATGAAAAAAGCCACACAATGTGCCCAAAATAAAAAAGCCGATAATAATCAAACTTCCTTTCATGCCTTTTCTCCTTTCTTTTTATACAGCAAATACCATAATCCCCAAGCTAAAATACAGCTGCCCAACACACAAGCTAATGTAATCACAAAAGCCTCTACCCCCAAAGTGGCAAGTCCCTCTACAATCCGGCGATTACCTCCTACTTCTATTCCCAGCAAAAACAACAATGCCCAAATTAACAAGGTAATGACTTTACCAATCCACGAAAACTCCTGACGGCGAAGGAGAAAGCCTATCAACATCCCCCCCAACATAACTCCAATGACTATAAACATGTGTTCTTATCCAAATTTTGCGGCAAAAATAGTGAAATATTCCAAATAAAAAAGGACTACTGCTCACGCGGTAATCCTTTTTTATTTAGTTAGTAATTTAATTTTGAGAGAATTGAAACTTCACAGCCTCGTTGTTGTTTTAAGTTTTAATAAGCACTAACTATTTATATAAAAGCAAATGAAAATGTTCTATCTGTTACTGTTTTCTTCCAGTCTGGGTTTGGAAGATGTTTCCCGAATCAGCGTCTTCACCGAATCACCTTCGTAGGCAACCTGCGGAGTCTCCTGACGGTTTTCAAACTGATCATGCACATATACAATACCTGAAGCGCCTCCCTCTTCTGTCGCATGTTTCACTACTCCTCCTAATGTAAAAAGCAACAACATCATAGCCGCAGCCTTAAACAGAGGCATAAAACGTGAATAAAGCGTCAGCTTTCTGGCCTTTACTACCGGACGTTCAATTTCCGCAAGCACACGCTTGTCAAAATCATCACCCAGCTTCATCCCGGCAGCTTCTTCCTGGTAAGTAAACAAAGAACGGTAGCGGCGCAAATGGGCAGGAAGTTCTTTCTGCTGAAAGAAAATCCGAAGAATCTGCTCTTCCTCTACCGAGGTTTCACAGTTCCAATAGCGTTCCAGAAGTTGTTCAATGTACTTATAGTCCATAATCGTTAATCTCACTGTATTTTAATTTGATGCGTTGTCGGGCCCTGAAAAGGTTTACTTTCACCTGCTCTTCCGTGATCCCCAACACATCAGCAATTTCTTTATAACTCTTACCTTCAATATCCCTAAGCTGAACAATCGTTCGTTGCTTTTCCGGGAGTTCATTCACCAGCCTGTGTACCAACTGAAACTGTTCATTCCGTTCAAACTGGCTTTCGGGAGTCTGTGCATCCGGCATTTCCTGCGTTTCCGGTGTCAAGGTCAGATTCTGGGCCTCTTTTTTCTGACTTCGGTCAATAGCTAAATTCCGAACTACCGTCAGACAATAGGCTTCTATGGATTCCAACTCTCCCCACTCGTCACGCTTGTTCCACACCTTAATCAGTGCATCCTGAACAATATCTTCCGCCTCTGCCCGGTCGAACGTAATGCGCAAGGCCAACCTGAAAAGCTTATCTTTCAGCGGCAGAATATTGTCACGAAAACTGATCTCTTGCATGGCTCTCTATACTAATGACGGGTGAGTTTCATAAAAGTTACACCCACCCGCCAATTTTTTTTGAATTATTTTCTGATAATTGTTCCGGAATCTTTGTGAATTGCTGATGCTAAGGTTATTACGACCTGCGACACACCGGCATCCAAGGCTGAAAAAGAATTTTCCAGTTTAGGAATCATACCACCTTGCACGATTCCTTCCTCCACATACTGTTTAAATAAATCGGGAGTCAGCACCGGAATTACACTGTCATCATCGTTTTCATCGCGTAGCACCCCTTTCTTTTCAAAGCAGTACACCAATGTCACATCAAAATACTCGGCCAAAGCTTTTGCGGTTTCTCCGGCAATGGTATCGGCATTCGTATTCAGCAGATTTCCATTCCCGTCATGCGTCAATGGTGCCATCACTGGTACAATCTGACGATGAATCAGGTCAGCCAGGGCCTTTCCGTCTACTTTCTCTACATCTCCTACGTAACCGTAATCGATGTCTTTCACCGGACGTTTCACCGAACGAATTACATTCATATCTGCTCCTGTCAAACCTACGGCATTCACCCCTTTTGCCTGCAAACCGGCCACAATATTCTTGTTGACAAGTCCGCCGTAAACCATTGTCACCACCTTCAAGGTTTCTGCATCGGTAATACGACGTCCATTTACCATCTGGCTTTCAATTCCCAACTGTGAAGCAATACGAGTGGCAGAGCGGCCTCCTCCATGCACCAGCACCTTATAGCCAGACAGAGATGAAAAATCATCGAGCAACTGATTCAATGTATCAGGTTCCTCTACGATTTTTCCTCCTACTTTTATAACGGTCAGTTTTTCTTTCATAATGCTACTTTCTTAAATTACTCCAGATAAGTATATCCATACAATCCGGAACGATAATTTGCCAGGAATTCCTTTCCTTCCTCCAGCGAGATACGTCCTTCTTTCACAGACTTCGTCACCCAAGTTTCCAGCGTACGTACCAGCTTCTTCGGGCTATACTGCACGTAGTCGAGTACTTCGGCCACAGTTTCTCCATCAATCACCTGGTCAATGCTGTAACCTTTCTCATCCACACTGACATGTACGGCATTGGTATCGCCGAACAAGTTGTGCATATCTCCCAGGATTTCCTGATAAGCTCCCACCAGGAACACACCGATATAATACGATTCCTTTGCCTTGATGGTATGTACAGGCAAGTCGTGTGCCACGTTACGGCTGGTCACGAAGTTGGCAATTTTTCCATCCGAGTCGCAAGTAATATCCTGCAAGGTAGCCGTGCGGTCAGGACGTTCATCCAGACGCTGAATCGGCATGATGGGGAAAATCTGGTCAATCGCCCAGGAATCCGGCAAAGACTGGAATAGAGAGAAGTTACAGAAATATTTGTCAGCCAACAGCTTGTCCAAATTGCGGAATTCATCCGGTGCGTGTTTCAAGCCCGATGCAATCTGGTTAATCTCACGTGTAACCGACCAGTACATACGTTCAATCTGTGCACGAGTCTTCAAATCGACAATACCGTGGCTGAACAAGTCCAGCGATTCTTCACGAATCTGCTGAGCATCATGCCATGCCTCCAGCATACGGCTCTGATTCAGGTTATCCCAAATCTGATAAAGTTCCTGCACGAGTTCATGATCGTCTGCACTCACCTCAAAGTCTTCGTCCATAGAAGGCAGTGAAGCTGTTTCCAGCACCTCAAATATCAATACCGAATGATGGGCAGTCAGTGAACGGCCACTTTCTGTAATAATGTTCGGATGAGGAATATTGTTTTTGTTGCTGGCATCCACCATGATGGATATAGAGTCGTTCACATATTCCTGAATAGAATAGTTCACGCTACTTTCACTGTTAGCAGAGCGGGTACCGTCGTAATCCACTCCCAGTCCTCCACCTATATCTACGAATTCTACCGGGAAGCCCAACTGATGCAACTGCACATAGAACTGAGAAGCCTCACGCAATGCAGTCTTGATGCGACGTATCTTTGTCACCTGACTACCTATGTGGAAATGAATCAGCTTCAGGCAATCTTGCATTTCTTTCTTTTCCAGGAAATCAAGTGCCTCGAGCAACTCACTGGAAGTCAATCCGAACTTGCTGGCATCGCCTCCGCTTTCTTCCCACTTTCCGCTACCGGAAGAAGCTAATTTGATGCGGATACCAATATTCGGACGTACATTCAGCTGCTTGGCCATCTTGGCAATCAGTCGAAGCTCGTTCAACTTTTCTACCACCAGGAAAATACGTTTACCCATTTTCTGTGCCAGCAAAGCCAGTTCAATGTAGCTTTCATCCTTATAGCCGTTGCAGATAATCAGTGAATCAGAATCCGTATTAATGGCAATTACAGCATGAAGTTCCGGCTTTGAACCGGCCTCCAGCCCTAAATTAAATTTCTTTCCATGACTGATAATTTCCTCCACTACCGGTCTCATCTGATTTACCTTAATCGGGTAAATAATGAAGTTTTGAGCCTGATAGCCATATTCTTCAGAAGCCTGTGTAAAGCAATTGGAGATTTTCTCAATCCGGTTGTCCAGAATATCCGGAAAACGTACCAGCATAGGAGCGGTTACGTCCCTCAACTGCAACTCGTCCACCAGTTCCTTCAAATCGACGGCTACTCCGTCTTTTCGTGGAGTTACTACCACATGACCTTTGTCATTGATACTAAAGTATGAAACGCCCCACCCCGTGATGTTGTAGAGCTCTTCAGAGTCTTCAATACGCCATTTTCTCATTTCACTACATAAAGTCTAGATTTATACTTCTTTAATTTATCAATTCATTCAAGCGGCTTACCGCTCTGTCAATCTGTGCATAACTTTCAAGTTCTTCTGCGTTGAAACGCCATTTGGCCTTAGAATAATAAGGAAGTCTTTTTTCCAAAGCAGAAGTAATAACCTGCATCAGCTCTTCATCCGTTTTATTCGCCAACAGCGGACGTTTGGCCTTTGCTATCTTTAAACGACGGAACAGTACTTCCGGACATACATCCAGAAATACTGTTTCGCCTGTATGATTCATATAGTCCATGTTATCGAAAAAGCAAGGAGTGCCTCCTCCGCATGCAATCAATACATTTTCAAATTCTCCCGCCTCGTGCAGCATCTTCTGCTCCAGCAAGCGGAAACCGTCTTCTCCCCTTTCCGCAAACAAGTCGGAAATGGATTTATGCATGCGTTCCTCGATGTACCAGTCGAGGTCGACAAACTGTAGCCCGGTAGCCGCACTGTAAGCCTTGCCCAGTGTGGTTTTTCCCGAACCCATATAGCCAATCAGGAAAACTCTTTTCATTTCTTTGTCTTCGCCTTTGCTCCTTTCGCCTTGCGCATCTCGGCTTTCTGTGCCTGCAGTTCTATTACCTTGAAGCAAGCATCCAGGTTCAGGTCTGCCGGATTCACGTTTTCAGGAATCTTATAATTTTTCTTCTGGTAAGCAATGTAAGGTCCGTAACGACCATTCAAAATCTGCATATCCGGATTTTCGGGGAACTGCTTAATGATTTTCTGTGCCTCTTTTTCTTTCTTTTCAGACAACATCCGTACGGCTTCTTCAAAAGTCACAGCCATCGGATCCATTTCCTTCGGAATAGACACATATTCATTTCCGTGGCGCACATACGGACCAAAACGTCCGACTCCTACCGAAACGGTTGTTCCGTCAAGTTCGCCCAATACACGCGGCAATTTAAATAAATCAAGCGCTTCTTCCAGTGTAATTGTTTCCAAAGAGTGTTCCTTGTTCAGCTGGGCGAATCTTGGTTTTTCTTCATCGTCCGAAGAACCAATCTGTACCACAGGGCCAAAACGTCCGATTTTCACCGAAACAGGTTTACCGCTTTTCGGGTCAGTACCTAACATACGCTCGCCCACTTTATGCTCTGTCTTCGTCGCCAGTGTCGTTTCCACCAGCGGATGGAAGTTCTCATAGAACACCTCCATCAAATCGGTCCATTTCTTTTCCCCTTCGGCCACTTCGTCGAATTCCTTTTCTACACTGGCCGTAAAGTTATAGTCCATAATTTTCGGGAAATACTGCATCAGGAAGTCATTGACTACACAACCTACATCGGTAGGAATCAATTTGGATTTCTCACTTCCACTCATTTCCGTCTGCACCGTTTCCTTAATTTCTTTTCCCGTCAGTTTCAGCAATGAGTATTCACGCTTCACTCCTTCCTTGTTTCCCTTTTCTACATATCCTCTTTGCTGGATTGTGGAAATAGTAGGAGCGTATGTAGACGGACGACCGATGCCTAATTCTTCCAGCTTACGCACCAGGCTTGCTTCTGTATAACGTGCCGGAGCCTGACTGAAACGTTGCACTGCAGCAATTTCTTCCCGCTGCAGAACCTCTCCTACCTCCATTTTAGGAAGTCCGGCAGCATCTTCCTGTTCTACTTCTTCATCAAATGATTCTTTGTAGACTTTCAAGAAACCATCGAATGTGACCACTTCACCTACAGCCTGAAATTCATCCTCACAGCCACTCACCGAAATGGTAGCTGTCGTCTTCTCCAGCTCTGCATCAGCCATCTGTGAAGCCAGCGTACGTTTCCATATCAATTCATACAGGCGTACTTCCTGTGAACTTCCTTCGATGGATTCATTTGACATGTATGTCGGACGAATGGCCTCGTGTGCTTCCTGAGCCCCTTTTGTCTTTGTCGCATACTGACGTGTATGTACATAACGTTCTCCCATCAAAGAAAGAATGGCATCCCGGCTTGAAGACAAGGCCAGTTCAGAAAGGTTTACCGAGTCGGTACGCATGTAGGTAATCAACCCGCTTTCATACAGACGCTGTGCAAGCATCATCGTCTGTGCCACGGTAAAACCAAGCTTACGGGCTGCTTCCTGCTGAAGTGTAGAAGTAGTAAAAGGAGGTGCCGGTGATTTTTTAACCGGTCGTGTAGTAATATCTTTGATTTCGAAGGTAGCATTCTTGCATTTTTCAAGAAAACGCTGTGCTTCTTCTTTGGTTTTGAATCGTCGGCCAAGAGTTGCACGAATTACAGCCCCTTCTGCATCCTTAAAGGTAGCTACTACCTTATAAGAAGCTTCACAGGTAAAAGCATTAATTTCGCGCTCACGCTCTACAATCAGGCGTACGGCTACCGACTGTACACGTCCGGCTGAAAGAGCCGGCTTGATTTTACGCCAGAGCACCGGTGAAAGTTCAAATCCCACAATGCGATCGAGTACACGACGAGCCTGCTGGGCGTTGACCAAATCAATGTTGATATGACGCGGATGCTCTATAGCCTTCAATATAGCCGTCTTCGTAATTTCGTGGAATACAATCCTTCGTGTCTTTTCGGGGTCCAGTTTTAATACCTCAAACAAGTGCCAGGAAATGGCTTCTCCTTCGCGGTCCTCATCGGATGCGAGCCATACCATGTCGGCCTTGGCAGCTTCTTCCTTCAACTCTGCCACCAGTTTTTTCTTATCTTCCGGTATTTCGTAAATCGGCTTGAAATGCGACTTTATATCAATACTGAACGCTTTTTGCTTCAAGTCACGGATATGACCATAACTTGACAATACTTTATAACCCTCCCCCAAAAACTTTTCAATAGTCTTAGCTTTTGCCGGAGACTCCACTATGACCAGGTTATTTTGCATGATATTCTGTATTCCGTTTTTATATAATTCCGTGACAAATGTAGAAAAAAAATTATAACATACACGATAAACAAACTGAAAATAACTTACTTTGCAAGGGAATATACATTATAACTACCTTAATTATGAACAACAAAAGTATCAACAGCAACAAACAATTCATGATAGGAAACGGGATACTCGCTTTCGGAGTATTCTTTATCGTATGCCTTTTTTTATATTTAGGTTTTCGTAATCAGTCTAAAAGCAACGACAAGGAAAAAACATTTGCCGGAATTTATACGGTAGAAATAGCTGACTCCTTTACCGGAGACAGTCTTTCGGTATATATCAATGACAGTCTGCTATTTAATTCAAGCATCGGAAATACTGCCATCAAATTTCAAGTGAAACGTTTCGCAGAAGAAAGTACGCTGATGGTGGTAGATAATCACACCGATGAAATCACTCCTTTCAACCTGAATCCGGAAGGTAGCCAGATTGCAGTGGAAAAGAAAAACGGTAAAATCTTTATTCAGGAAACGGCAAACGACTAAAGAAAAAACGACACACGTTACTCCATTTACAAGTAAACTTTTTGTTATTTTCTACGTTTCTCGAAGCGAATCCCTATGTTTTCCTTATCGGAAACGTAAGGCTCCGCTTCGGGAAACGTATGTTTCAAGGCAGAGAAACATAAAAATTATCCTGACCTCAGAAAAAATCTCCTTTGGCATTTTTCTTTTATTTTTTCACATTTCAACTTTCTTTTTTATTCCTTACAGAAATTCCTCCCTCTTCAAATTGAAACAAATCAAACAAGGTTTCTTAGAGAAAGTCCGCCCGTGTGCGTAAACGAAAAAAATGTTATTAAATCAGCAAAGTTTCGAAAATAACGGATTTGCAATTGGAAATTAGAATAAAAGGCTGTACTTTTGGGTCGAAATCATTTATTTTTAACCTAAATCCACATTTTTAAAGGACAAAAGAAAAGACATGGAACAAGTATTTAGCTATATCATCGGGCTCGGGGCAGCCGTGATGATGCCTATTCTGTTTACCATTCTGGGAGTATGTATTGGAATTAATTTCGGCAAGGCGCTGAAAAGCGGTTTGCTGGTCGGAGTCGGATTCGTCGGACTTTCTGTTGTAACAGCTCTTTTGACCAGCAGTTTGGGAGAACCGTTGAAAAAGGTAACGGAAATCTACGGACTGGAACTGGGTATCTTTGACATGGGGTGGCCTGCTGCAGCCTCTGTAGCCTACAACACTTCTGTAGGTGCATTCATCATTCCTGTATGTTTGGGAGTGAACATCATCATGCTATTAACGAAAACAACTAAAACTGTCAATATCGACTTGTGGAACTACTGGCATTTTGCCTTCATTGGCGCAGTAGTTTATTTCGCCACTGAAAATATCTGGTGGGGATTCTTCTCAGCAATTATCTGCTACATCATTACCCTGATTATGGCTGATTTGACTTGCAAGCAGTTCCAGTCATATTACGAAAAAATGGACGGTATCTCTATTCCGCAGCCTTTCTGCCAAGGATTTGTACCCTTTGCCCTTGTCATCAACAAAGCATTGGATATGATTCCGGGATTTGACAAGCTGAACATCGATGCAGAGGGTATGAAAAGAAAATTCGGTATCATGGGTGAACCGCTATTCCTCGGAGTAGTAGTAGGTTGTGGTATCGGTGCTCTGGCCTGCAAAAACAGCCAGGAGCTGGTTGACGGAATTCCGGCTATCCTGGGACTGGGTATCAAGATGGGAGCTGTAATGGAACTTATCCCGCGTATCACTTCTTTATTTATCGAAGGTTTGCGTCCGATTTCTGATGCAACTCGCGAACTGATTGCCCGCAAGTTTAAAAACAGTGCAAGCCTCAACATTGGTATGAGTCCGGCACTGGTAATCGGTCACCCGACTACACTGGTAGTTTCTTTGCTGCTTATTCCCGTAGCTCTGTTCCTGTCAGTAGTATTACCCAACAACCAGTTCTTGCCATTGGCTTCACTGGCTGGTATGTTCTACTTGTTCCCAGCCGTATTACCTATCACAAAAGGTAATGTGCTGAAAACATTCCTGATTGGTCTTGTATCGCTGATTGTAGGCCTGTATTTTGTAACTGACCTGGCTCCATTCTTTACACAAGCTGCTCAGGATGTATTTGTCAGAACAAACGACCCGGCTGTACAGATTCCGCAAGGATTCCAGGGAGGTGCACTTGACTTTGCTTCCAGCATCTTCTCTTGGCTGATATTCCACGCAGTATACAACTTCAAGATTGTAGGTTCAAGCATACTGGTTATCGTGGCACTGGCAATGGCTATCTACAACCGTCGCCGCATTATCAAAGAAGCAAAACACATTGAAGAATAAAAACCAATAAATAAACAAACGCTTATGAAAAAATTAGCTATGGCTATGATGCTGGGCGTAGCAGCTCTTTCTGCTAATGCTCAAGTTAACTACCGGATGCAGACTGCCTGCAATCCACAAGACGTAAAAACATACGACACACAGAGACTGCGCAGCAGCTTCATGATGGAGAAAGTACTGGTAGCCGATGAAATCAACGTAACTTACTCTATGTACGACCGTTTCATCTTCGGTGGTGCCATGCCAGTAAACAAAGAGCTGTCACTGGATACTATCGATCCGCTGAAAGCTCCTTATTTCTTGTTCAACCGTGAGCTGGGTGTTATCAACATCGGTGGCGACGGTATCGTAACTGTAGATGGCAAGGAATATGAGTTGAAATTCAAAGAAGCCCTCTACGTAGGACGTGGCAACCAGAAAGTAACTTTCAAGAGCAAGGATGCCAGCAAACCGGCTAAGTTCTACATCAACTCTGCCATTGCACACAAGGAATACAAGACTCAGTGGATTACCATCGATGGACGCAAGGGCTCTTTGAAAGCTAACTCAATGGCTGCCGGAAAGATGGAAGAAAGTAACGACCGTGTCATCAACCAGCTGATTGTAAAGAACGTACTGCAGGAAGGTCCTTGCCAGTTGCAGATGGGTCTGACAGAGCTGAAACCGGGAAGCGTGTGGAACACCATGCCTGCTCACACTCACAGCCGTCGTATCGAAGCTTATTTCTATTTCAACGTTCCTGAAGGCAACATGATTTGCCACCTGATGGGAGAACCGCAGGAAGAACGCTTGGTATGGCTTGCCAACGAACAGGCTATCATGTCACCGGAATGGTCTATCCACGCTGCAGCTGGAACTAGCAACTACATGTTCATCTGGGGTATGGCAGGTGAAAACCTGGACTACGGAGATATGGACAAGATTAAATACACTGAAATGAAATAACATACATACCTCCTACCTAGAGGTATCCTAATACACAAATTCCACAGACTTACACAGAACTCTTAAATTAAGAATCTGCCAAGTATGTGGAATTTGTCATTTCATTGTGGTTGTAAAAACACACCTGACCAATTAATGCAGGTTTTTTGCCAATATTTACAGGCTTTTCGCTTGTAAGAAAATTATCTTTGTGCCAAAACAAACTAATCTAATATCATATATGAGTACAACCAAAACATCAAGCGAAACAATGAGCAATTACCGATGGATTATTTGCTCCATGCTCTTTTTCGCTACAGCGGTCAATTACCTGGACCGCCAAGTACTGTCACTGACGTGGAAAGATTTTATCGCACCAGAATTCCACTGGACAGATACGCACTACGGAACTATTACTGCCATTTTCTCAATTATTTATGCGATTGCCAACCTTTTTGCCGGACGCTTTGTGGACTGGCTGGGAAGCAAGAAAGGGTATCTCTGGGCTATTGCCATCTGGTCGCTAGGTGCCTGCTTACACGCACTTTGCGGATGGGCTACCGAAATGAGTCTCGGACTTAAGGATGTCAATGAAATGATTGCAGCCTCAGGAGCCCTTACTTCTACCATTGCCATTACCAGCGTGTACTACTTCATTGCGGCACGTATTGTGCTGGCCGTAGGTGAATCGGGTAACTTCCCTGCAGCTATTAAAGTCACCGCTGAATATTTCCCTAAAAAAGACCGTGCCTTTGCGACATCTATCTTTAATGCCGGATCTACCATCGGTGCCCTCATAGCCCCAGTGAGTATTCCTCCACTTGCCAGCTATTTCAAAAGTATCGGTGTGGGTAACGGATGGGAAATGGCTTTCATCGTAATTGGCGCGCTGGGATTTATCTGGATGGGACTTTGGATGTTCATGTATAAAAAGCCCCAGGAAAATCCGCAAGTCAATGCAGCTGAGCTTGCCTACATCCAACAGGATAAAGAAAAAGAAGAAGCAGACGTTCACACGGAAGACGAGCCTAAAATCTCCCTCTGGCAATGCTTCAAGTTCCGTCAGACCTGGGCCATTATCTTTGGAAAATTCCTGACAGACGGAGTATGGTGGTTCTTCCTTTTCTGGACCCCCGCCTATATCTCCGACGTATATGGATTCTCTTCAGACAGCGCGACAGCCCAGTTGCTGATATTCGTATTGTATGCCATTACCATGCTTTCCATTTACGGAGGCAAATTACCTACTATCATTATCAACAAAACAGGAAAGAATCCATACGCAGCCCGCATGCAGGCTATGTTGATTTTTGCCGTATTCCCGTTATTCACACTCTTTGCACAGCCATTGGGTAACATTTCTTATTGGTTCCCGATTATCATCATCGGTATCGCAGGAGCTGCCCACCAATCATGGTCAGCTAATATCTATTCTGTAGGAAGTGATATGTTCCCTAAGAGTGCAGTAGCCACCATTATCGGTATTGGAGGTATGGCAGGTGGTGTAGGAGCATTCCTTATCAACATGTGCTCAGGAATCCTGTTCGACTATGCAGCAGAAAGCCAAATGGTGTTCTTTGGTTTCGAAGGAAAAGAAGCCGGTTACTTCATCATTTTCTGTATCTGTGCCGTAGCCTACCTCATAGCATGGTGTGTAATGAAAGCGCTTGTGCCTAAATACAAACTGATTAAAGTATAAATACACAAAATTCCAGCTATTTGAAGAATTATCGAGGGATATGTGGGTATCAAATCTTACATTTGCCTCGATAATTTTTTATAGTTACTGGTATTTATGAGAAAACACATTTTTGTTTTTTATCTCCTGCTTATCACCCAATTGCTTCATGCGCAGAATGTCATTGATTTGACAGGAGAGTGGAATTTTCAAATTGACAAAGAAAATAAAGGGATTGACGAAAAATGGTACGCCCGTCCTCTTAACGACAAAATCAACCTGCCCGGTTCTATGCCGGAAAAACTGAAAGGAGAGCGTCCTTCATTGCAAACTCAATGGACAGGATCGCTTTACGACAGTTCTTTCTATTATAATCCCAAACTGGAAATGTTCCGACGTACAGGAAATATAAAGTTTCCTTTTTTCCTTACCCCTGAACGACGTTATGTAGGAGCTGCCTGGTATAAACGAGAAATACACATACCTTCATCCTGGAAAGGCAAACGCGTGATGCTGTTTCTAGAACGTCCACATATTGAAACAACAGTCTGGATAAACAACCAGCGTATAGGTTCACAAAACAGCCTGAGTACTCCTCATGAATATGACATCACTACAGCCGTTCGTCCCGGAACATCAACACTTACTCTACGTATCGACAACCACGACAGTTGTGCCAAAGTAGGCCAAAACTCCCATAGCATCACAGACCACACGCAAGGAAACTGGAACGGTGTGGTAGGCCGCATGTATCTCTATGTTCTTCCTGAAATATCCTTTAAAGACATTCAGGTATTTCCGGAGCCCGACAAACAACAGGCCCGTGTACGTATGGTCATACAGGGGAGTAAGCATCCTGTAGAACTTTCCTTGAAGGCTGAAAGTTTTAATAGTGACATTCCTCATCGTGTACCGGAAATCACACAAACCTTCTCTAAAAACGATTTAAAAGATACCCTTGAGATGGTGCTGCCCATGGGAAAAGATGTACAATTATGGGACGAATTCCATCCGACACTCTATAAGTTGACAGCCACGCTTACACAAGCGAATCAAAGTGACACACGCGAAATAGAATTTGGCATGCGTACATTCACAATCCAAGGGCGCTGGTTTTATGTAAATGGAAGAAAGACCATGTTGCGAGGCACTGTAGAGAATTGTGACTTCCCACTGACCGGCTACCCCCCAATGGATGTAGAAAGCTGGGAGCGCGTATTCCGTATCTGCCGGAACTACGGTCTCAACCACATGCGGTTTCACTCTTATTGCCCACCGGAAGCTGCCTTTAAAGCGGCCGACCGCGTAGGATTTTATCTGCAACCAGAAGGACCAAGCTGGCCAAACCATGACGTCCGTCTGGGACAAGGACAATACATTGACCAATACCTGTTGGAAGAAACTATCCGCATGACGCAAAGATACGGGAACTACGCCTCTTTCTGTATGCTGGCTTGCGGAAACGAGCCTTCCGGGAACTGGGTTCCATGGGTTTCTCGCTTTGTGGATTATTGGAAAGCCAAGGACTCACGCCGGGTATATACCGGTGCCTCTGTAGGTGGAGGATGGGCATGGCAACCTAAAAGTCAGTACCATGTAAAAGCAGGAGTCAGAGGATTGAACTGGAAAAGCCAACGTCCGGAAACGATGACTGATTTCCGGGAATATCTTGATACGGTTAAACAACCGTTTGTATCACACGAAACCGGACAATGGTGCGTATTTCCGAACTTCAATGAAATCAAGAAATACACCGGAGTCAACAAAGCAGGCAATTTCGAAATCTTCCAGCACCTTCTGCACACGCACGGCATGGAAGGCAAAGGGCAAGATTTTATGATGGCTTCCGGAAAATTACAGGCACTATGCTATAAACATGAAATCGAACGTACCTTGCGTACCCCAGACTATGCAGGATTTCAGTTGCTGGCTTTAAATGACTACTCCGGACAAGGCACGGCATTAGTAGGTATACTAGATGTGTTCTTTGAAGAAAAAGGTTACATAAATGCCGATGAGTGGCGTCGGTTCTGTGCACCGACCGTACCACTCATGCGCACAGAAAAGTTCGTATACACCACTAACGAAACGTTTCATGCTGATATAGAAATTTCTCATTTCGACGCAGAATCTCTTCAGGCAGCTAAAGTAAGCTACCGTATAACCGATGCATACGGAAAAGTCTATTCACACGGTGTCATCGGTCAGACGGATATTCCAATTGGTAACCTGAACCATATCGGACAGGTTGATTTTCCGTTGAAAGATATTCCATCGGCTATGAAACTCAACATAGAGGTACGAGTGGAAGGAACAGATGCCGTTAATGACTGGGATTTCTGGGTGTATCCTGAAACCGTCGATTTCACCTCTGAAGAAACAATATATCAGACAGACACGCTAGACAACAAAGCACGAGAAATACTGGAAAAAGGAGGAAAGGTACTTATCAAAGCAGGAAAGAAAGTGACATACGGAAAAGAAGTCGTACAGTACTTTACCCCGGTATTCTGGAACACTTCCTGGTTCAAGATGCGCCCACCTCATACGACCGGCATCCTGCTTAATCCTCACCATCCTCTTTTCCGGAAGTTTCCGACCGAATATCATAGCAACCTGCAATGGTGGGAATTATTGAATCGTGCACCAGTCATGCAATTCACCGATTTCGGGAAAGACTTCCAGCCACTTGTCCAAAGCATTGACACGTGGTTTATCAGTCGTAAAATCGGGGTGTTGTTCGAAGCCAATGTATTAAATGGCAAACTGATTATGACCACATTGGATTTGGATAGTGCACCGGAAAAACGAATAGTAGCCCGGCAATTAAAGAAATCAATACTTGATTACATGAATTCGGAAAATTTCCATCCTGAACAAAAAGTGGAAATTCAACAGGTTCAAGAATTATTTACAAAGGTAGCAGGTTCACCGATGCTATATACGAAAGACTCACCGGATGAATTAAAGCCTAAAATAAAATAGAAAAGACAGGAAAGAGGCTGTCTCAAAATGTACTGCACCCCAAAAGTTAGACACAAAACTTTT
>NZ_QSQT01000022.1 GCF_003437535.1 Phocaeicola plebeius | reverse complement strand
AATGTTTAACTTGTCCAACTTTTTGGGGTCACTTCATTTTGAGACAGCCTCTTCTTTTTATCCAATATGTTTTTTTACTCTTTTATCTGAATCAGCAGATTAGACAGGATGGCAGTCAGCCCACCAGTTGTAATACCTGAAGAGAATATATTACGCACGGTTTCCGGCAACTGACAAAGAATATCCGGCACAAGTTCCACACTCAAGCCGAAAGAAAAGCTCAAAGCCATCACCAGCGTAGCCTTACGGTTGATTTTCTGTGCAGAAATGATTCGGATTCCTGCGGCAGCCACTGTTCCAAACATCAACAGAGTTGCTCCACCTAACACCGGTTCAGGCATTAACGAGAAAATCAATCCTACTGCAGGGAACAAGCCCAACAAGATAAGGAAACCTGCAATGAAGTATCCTACGTAGCGGCTGGCTACTCCAGTCAACTGAATCATACCGTTATTCTGAGCAAAGATCGAGTTAGGGAAAGAGTTGAAGAATCCGGCCAGCATAGAATTAAAACCATCAGCCAAGATGCCTCCGGAAGCACGTTTGACAAACGTTTCTCCTTCCACCGGTTCTCCAGAAATCAATGAATTGGCTGTAATATCTCCATACGCTTCAATTGCCGTAATCAAATAAACTAACGCTAAAGCGATGATTGCAGAAATATCAAATGAAATACCGTAACGGAAAGGGATAGGAATATTGAAACCACCATAGCTCTGTACAGCAGAAAAATCAACCATTCCCAATGCCCATGCCAATACGTAGCCAACCACCAGACCGATGACAATGGAACTCATTCGCAAATAACGGTTGGAACTACGATTGAAAAAGATAATCAAGACAAGTACCAAAGCGGCCAAACCAATATGGCGGAAAGCTCCAAAAGTACCATCTGCCTGTGCAGCAGCTCCACCTCCGCAAGCAGAGATTCCCACTTTAATCAAACTCATACCAATCAGTGTCACCACAATTCCCGATACCAAAGGAGTAATGACTCTACGTGTGTATTTCAACACCCGGCTAATTAACATTTCAACCGAAGAAGCTACAATACAAGCTCCGAAGATAGCACTCAGTCCACCGGTTAAGCCCGCAGAAATAATCGGACCAATGAATGAAAAACTGGTTCCCTGAATACACAGCAGTCCGCAACCTATCGGTCCTACGCGGCGGCACTGGATAAATGTAGAGATACCCGATGCAAAAAGAGCCATGGAAACTAAAAATCCGGTGGTTTCCAGGTCCAACTTCAATGCTCCTGCAATAATCAGCGGAGGAGTAATAATAGCCACAAAGATTGCCAACAAATGCTGCAAAGCGGCAAAAATAGAATCTTTTAAAGGCGGACGGTCATTCAACCCGTAAATAAGCCCAGCACTCTGAGCAGTTTGCTGTTGTTCTTTTTCCATTTAAAGATTTAGTCTTTTATTTTAATTTGACAATTTTCCAAGCTTTCAATTATCGCCAAAGATTCCACATGAATGCCCTGTGCTCTCAAATAATCTCCCCCATGCTGGAACGATTTTTCTATCAGGAAGCCCATCCCCACTAATTCAGCTTCTGCTTTCTGTACCAGGTCAATAATCCCCTTTGCGGCATTACCATTGGCCAAGAAGTCATCAATGAACAACACCTTATCGCCCGGACATAAATAATCCTTACTTACACACACATCGTACGTGCGGTCTTTCGTAAACGAATAGACAGTAGTTGTCAGCATGTTCTCCATTGTACTCGGTTTTTTCTTCTTGGCAAAAACAACCGGAAGTTCCAACAGATAGCCAACCATAATGGCAGGAGCGATACCGCTGGCCTCTATGGTCAGAATCTTATTGATTTTCGTACTGGCGAATCTCCGTACAAACTCTACTGCCATTGACTTCATCAGAATGGGATCCATCTGATGGTTAATAAAATTATCCACTTTAAGGATGCCTCCCTCAAAGCATTTTCCATCACGAATGATGCGGTCTTTAAGTGCTTTCATTGTTATGTTAAATGAACGAAATTGACTGTTAGTTTATTTGAAGGTGCAAAGTTACATGTTTTTTCTGAGATTTATGACAATTCTATTTCAAGAGATAAAAACAGACATAAAAAATCCGGAGAAACCCATTCAAGATTTCTCCGGAGGCAATCACTAACAGTCGGGTTACGACGGTATTTCCTCAATGGCTATTTCCGGAAGTTTCTCAGAAACCCAGTCAGACACTTCACAACCTTCCACTTTCAATTCTTCTTTCGTTAATCTCAACACAAACTGGTAATATTTACCCGCTTCAAACTGCTTTCCTAATTTGTTGGTAGATGCCGTATAAGACACTCCATCTCGCTGATAGGAAATAGAAAATCCTGAATCTTCTACCAAAGACTGTGGATTACATAACAAGAACAATGTATAGCCTGATTCTTCTGTGACGGTAGCTGGCTCCTCAAAATTCAAGGTCAATGCATGCACTTCAGATGACTCCAGATAGGAAATACCATCTTCTGCTTCCGATTCCGCAAAGTGATAGGTACTACGGCTAAACAAATTTTCTCCCTGAAAAGAAGCCTGGCTGATCAATACATTTTCTTCCGACAAATCTTTCTTTATCGTTATAGAAATAAAGCTGTATGCATGTCTGAAAGACGATTCACCCGTAAACGAAACGGTTCCATTATCCGTTTCCTCATAGCTGGCCTCACAGCGAGCTGTCAGAAAATCAAATTCACCTATACCCGCCAATGTTCCATTCTGCAAACTCAAATCTGGCATCGGAATATTGTCGCGAGTCGTTGATTCAATGGAAAAAGGATAATACGCACAATAGGTAAACTTATTAACCTTATCTTTCCATGACAGAGGAGATGCTGAAATCCATTGGCCTTCAGTCAATGTCCATTTCACTGGCTCACTCTCTTCCGGCATAAAAAAGCCAAGCTCATCACCTTCTGAAAAAGTCGTAACTCCAGATTCATCCGTCACAACCCTGGAGCCATTGGAAGGAGCATACACCGAAGCTTGTAAACTCAATTTCAACTCATCACCCATGTGCTGCAAATTCTCTTTTTGCTGGCAAGAAGCCAACAGGGACAAGACTAAATATGCCCCTAATAGATTTTTCTTTTTCATAACTAAATGTTTTAATAACGTAACATCATTCAATAATTAAAATGAAAGAATCTGAAAACGTTTCCCTTTTTATCGCATCTTTTTATGAAAAAAAATTCTTGAAGCTGTATTTTTCTTATTTTCGCGAAGAAATAAACTCAACACAAGGCTTTATGAAAAAATTATCCATCACTATCCTATTTTTCCTACTGGCTTTTTGTCAAATAAATGCACAGCAAGCCAAATACGTATTCTATTTCATCGGAGATGGAATGGGAGTCAATCAAGTGCAAGGTACAGAATTGTATCTAGGTGAACTTGAAGGAAAAATCGGTATCACACCCTTACAATTTACTCAGTTCCCCTACACAACCGTAGCAACAACCTTTTCTGCGACTAACGGAGTAACAGACTCTGCCGCTGCTGGTACAGCACTTGCAACAGGAAACAAGACAAAAAATGGTGCCATCGGAGTGTTAAAAGATTTACAAACACCCGTTTACAGTGTAGCTACATGGGCTAAAGAACGCGGATGCCGGGTAGGAGTGGCTACCAGCGTCAGTGTGGATCATGCAACTCCTGCCGCTTTCTATGCACATGCTTCAGGTAGAGGAAGTTATTATGAAATCGGAAAAGACTTATATGAAACCGGTTTTGATTTCTATGCCGGTTCAGATTTTCTTCAGCCGCAGGACAAGAAAAATCCGCAAGCAGCCAACCTTTACTCACTGGCTGATCAATACGGATACACCATTGCCAGAGGATATAAAGATTATCTCAAGAAGAGCAAAAAAGCTGACAAGATGATTCTGTTCCAGCCGGAAGCCGCTTCTAAGTCAGACCGTTCTTCCATACCATACGCTATTGACCGGGGAAAAAGCGACCTTACTTTGCAGGAGATTACCCGTTCGGCAATTAATTTCCTCTCTAAAGATTTATCAAAAGGTTTCTTCCTGATGGTAGAAGGTGGGAAAATCGACTGGGCTTGCCACAGCAATGATGCCGCTACGACCTTTCATGAAGTAATCGACTTTGACAATGCAATTAAGGTTGCTTACGAATTTTACTCACAACATCCGGATGAAACCTTAATTGTAGTTACTGCCGACCATGAAACCGGAGGTTTTGTTTTAGGAAAAGGTCCGTATGAGCTGAACCTGCAGGTATTCAAGAACCAGAAGGTCAGTGAAAGCGGATTCACCAGAGTCATCAACCAGCTTCGCTCTAAGACGAATAACCAAGTATCCTGGGAAGCTGTACAACAGGCTTTAAAAGACAACTTTGGTTTTTGGGATAAAATCAAATTAAACGAAAAACAGGAAGCTCGCTTGAAAACCGTGTACGAGCAGACTCTGAAAAACCAACAAGTAAAAATGGAAAAGAGTGAATATGCTCAAGACGAGCCCATTGCAGCTGAAGCTAAACGAATTATCAATGAAATAGCATTGACTGGCTGGACAAGTGGAGGACACTCTGCAGGATATGTACCTATCTTTGCCATTGGAGCCGGAGCCGAAAAATTCCAGAACCGAATTGACAATACCGAGATTCCGGTAAAAATTGCTGAAGCAGCAGGCTATACACGCAAATAAATCATTCAAAAGATAAATAAGGAGACAAGCGTTGAAGGTCTTTTTCGGTAAACTCTTCAAAGAGAGAGAGCCGGGAAAGACCTTTTATATTACCCCTTTTCCGGCGATACTCTAAAATGGCTTTAGCCTTATAAAAATCCATGTAAGGGTGATTGCGCAATTTATCCAATCCGTCTTTATTGACTCGTATTTTCCGAAAAGGAGTACCTTGCACAACAAACCATTTATTCAGACAGGTATCTACATGCGGAATTTCCTGTAACTGTTCCAAACGAACAAAACCTCCAAGACGGTTACGATAAGCCACAATCATTTTGGCGATACCGCTTCCCACACCTGGTATTCGCTTTAATTGGGCTGTATCCGCTTCATTCAAAGCCACAAGGGTTCCTTCCGGATATTTTTCAATTCGTTGTATTTTAACCTGTTCGCAAACAGAATCTTGTTTATTCTCCTCTCTTGGCGGTATCTGGATATAGGGTTTCAGCAATAAATATTGTTCCTCCTTCAACCCATAAATGCGAGCAAAAGCTTCCGGAGTACGAAAAGTCCCTCCCTTTTCTCGATAACGAAGAATATTACGAACCACAAAGGAAGGTAATCCCAGTTTTTTCAATTGTACGGAATCGGCTGTATTCGGATTAAAATCAAACAAAACGACCTCCTGCCCTTTCCTGACACCTGATGCCGTATAATTACGCTTTGCATAGGCAGTCTCCCGTTGCTTCACAGAAGCCAGGAAAGAATCTATCTCAGCAGAATCCTCCTGACGTACATATTCTGTCCTATAGAGCCTCCAGCATACCAACCAAGAAATGCCCAAGATTATCAACAGCCCTAAAAGAAGTAGAATTACTCTTCTTTCAGAACGGGAATAATAGAAAAAATCTTTCCACATTACCAGCTCAACAATCCCAGTTCATTGATAAAGATGGCAAGGATACCGATAGGAGCAACAAACTTCAGCACAATCAGATACACTGGAAAATAAGGAGCTTTCAACATTCCATAATTGGTTACCTCCCCTTTTACGATGCTCTTATCCAATACCCAACCGACAAACACAGCCGCAAACATGCCACATACCGGAAGCATAATTTTAGCCGTCAGGTAGTCCAAGGCATCAAACATATTCAATCCACCAATCTTCACGCTGCTCCATTCTCCTAAAGCCAATGAGGAAACCACACCTATCAACAGGCATCCTCCTGTTACAATGCAGGCTGCACGTCCTCGTGTAAAATGAAACTTCTCATGCAAGAAGGCCGTAGAGACCTCATGTAAAGAGATTGTAGACGTCAAGGCAGCCAAAGCCAATAACACATAGAAAGCTACGGAGCATATATAGGCCAGGAAAGGTACATTGGCAAAAGCCTGCTGGAACACATTAGGCAAAGTAATAAAAATCAAAGAAGGACCTGCATCGGGCTGGATACCAACTGAAAAAGCTGCCGGAAAAATAATCAGACCAGCCAAAACAGCCACACATGTATCAATCAGACCTACACTCATGGCCGTATGTCCCAAACGAGTCTCCTTTCCAAAATATGAAGCATAAGTTGAAAGACATCCCATTCCCAGACTCATGGAAAAGAAAGCTTGGCCCATGGCTCCTAAAAAGACATCAGGGGTTACCTTGCTAAAATCCGGATGAAGCAAAAATTTGATACCTTTTTCTGCCCCTGGCAACATAATAGAACAACCTGCCAAGAGAATAACCAGAACAAACAACAGAGGCATCATGATTTTAGAAGACTTCTCTATCCCGTCTTTTACTCCTTTCACAATAACGAAATGGGTAACAAACATAAACACAAACAACCACAGAAGCGGTCGGAACGGTTGCTGAGAGAAATCCTGGAACATGGATACATATTCTCCAGAAGTTTTTCCCGACAATCCGAATGAAGCAGCCTGCCATACATACTCCAAGGTCCATCCGGCTACTACCGAATAATATCCTAATATCAAAAAGCCGGTTAATACTCCGGCATAGCCTACCCATTTCCAGTGCGTACCCGGAGCCAACGTTTCATACGCTCCACCCGTACACGCCTTGGCACGCCGACCAATAGTAAATTCCGCAATCATTATAGGCAGTCCGAATACAATGACACAGCCCAGATAAATCAATATAAATGCAGCTCCACCATGATTTCCTGTCTCATAAGGGAAACGCCAAATGTTACCCAACCCTACCGCAGAGCCTGCGGCTGCAAGAATTGCACCTAATTTGCTTCCAAAATTCACTCTTTCACTTTTGTGCTGCATACATCATTTTATTATAATTACACTTCAAAACGGAGACAAAAGTACAAAAAATATCGTATTTTTGCACGAAAGATTAAAGTTTTACACAAAATGCAGATTTTAAGACATTATCCATTTTCTATTTTGACGGTTCTTGCCATTTGGTACCTATCCTTTTTTACTCCTCCACACACTCAATTGGAGGAAATCAATAACTTCGACAAACTGGTACATGTATGCATGTATGGCGGTCTAAGTTCCATTATATGGATAGAATACCTGATTCAGCACAAGCAAATCAAGAGTTTCCCACTAATCATGGGAAGCATCCTGTTTCCCATCCTGATGAGCGGATGCATTGAAATCCTGCAGTCATGCTGTACAGATAACCGCAGCGGAGACTGGATTGATTTTATTGCCAACTGCACAGGAGTATGCTTAGCTTCACTGGCAGGGCACTACATTTATCGCCCGTTCATCCAGAAAAAATATCACAGCCGGAGTCCTGACTCCAAGTCATAAAAAGACGAAACGCCGGGTGCTCTCACAGCAACCGGCGTCTATTAAATATATTATTTTAAAGATAGAGAGTTATCGTTTTTATCTGAAATCCTTCAAATCCTCCTGCAATCTCTGGCGAGTGAAATAAATACGACTCTTCACTGTTCCCAAAGGCAGATTCAATTTATCTGCAATCTCGCGATACTTAAAGCCCGATACATACATTGCAAAAGGTACACGATATTCTTTCGGTAATGCATTCACAATGCGGCGCATTTCCTTCAAATCATAAGCGCCCTGCATGGAGTCATCCTCAATATCCACTCCCAAGTTCAAGAAGAACTGATTGTCGGTATTGTCTACGTATGTCTGGTCACGCAAAGTCTTGCGATAATTATTGATAAATATATTACGCATGATGGTATAAATCCATCCCTTGAAGTTCGTTTCTGCTACATACTTTTCTTCATTATCCAAGGCCTTCAATGAAGTCTCCTGGAGAAGGTCATTCGCTTCCTCGCGGTCTGCCGTTAATTTATAAGCGAAATGAAGTAGTTCTGTCTGCATGCTCAATAAGTTCTGAGCAAATGTTGCCGTTTTCATAATTCTTTTAGTGTCTGTCTTGGTTTCGACACTGCAATATTAGTAGAAAAACAAAGAAGACTCTTCACAAAATCTGATATTCAAACGGGTAAAAACTGTCAATTGAGAGTTTTTACCCCTTGTTCTGACAGTTTTCAGGAAGGTTTTCACCCCATTTACTATAAGGTGACTTCATCAGGAACGAATTATAGTACTTCACCTGTCCGGTGACTTCCTCCCCTAAAAAAGGTGGACATTCAAAAGTTTCCTTCTCGTCAGTTAATTCAACTTCTGCTACGACCAGTCCATTATTTTCTCCGTAGAATTCATCCACCTCAAAAACGTGCGTCCCCCACTGTACCAGATAACGAGTTTTGTCAATCATTCCCGGCTCGCACAACCTCATCAATTCTTCCGCCTCCTGCAAAGAAAGAGCATGCTCCCATTCGTAACGGCTCATACCCGATACATCTGAAGGTCCTTTGATGGTCAGATAACCTTCCTCATTCTGGATACGTACCCGCACGGTGCGCCCTCTTTCACTACAGATATACCCTTGCCTGATACGCTTCTTTTTATAAGCCATAGCTTTATATGAATCATCACGCACCAGAAACTTCCGTTCTATTTCCTGCGGCATATTCTATCTAAGCTATCAAGAAGCCAATGTGTAACCTACAATCATTAAAATAGCCAATAGAATCAAGACAATACAAATCATCTTGAACAATCTATTGGCTTTTTCTTCCTCACGTTTTTCAAAATTCTGTCTTTTTACACTTCTGTTGCGTCCCATAAGTTTTCAATTTTAGATTTACAACCCTAAAATTACAACATCTTTGCAAAAAGACAAATAAAAAAGAGCGATTTTACTCAAAGTTATCAGATTTCGCTATCTGAAAACTCCATCAAGTAAGCTTTAATGAAACCGTCAATTTTTCCATCCATCACCCCGTTGACATCCGATGTCTGGTAATTGGTACGATGGTCTTTCACACGTCGGTCATCGAATACGTAGCTTCGTATCTGAGAACCCCATTCGATTTTTTTCTTTCCGGCCTCAACCTTAGCCTGCTCTTCCATACGGTGCTGCAACTCTTTATCATAAAGGATAGAGCGCAACTGACGCATGGCGTTTTCCTTATTCTTCGGCTGGTCACGGGTTTCCGTATTTTCAATCAAGATTTCTTCTTCTTCGCCTGTGTAAGGGTCTTTATACTGATAACGCAGACGTACACCAGATTCTACCTTGTTTACGTTCTGCCCTCCGGCGCCACCACTTCGGAATGTATCCCATGACAAACGAGCCGGTTCTACGGTTACTTCAATTGAATCATCTACCAAAGGAGTCACGAAAACAGATGCAAAAGAAGTCATTCGCTTACCCTGTGCATTGTAAGGAGATACACGAACCAGTCGGTGCACCCCGTTTTCTCCTTTCAGATAACCATAAGCATAGGATCCTTCAATATTCATCGTCACCGTCTTGATGCCGGCTTCATCCCCTTCCTGAAGGTTAGCTACTGACAACTTATATCCATTGCTTTCAGCCCAGCGCATGTACATACGCATCAGCATGGAAGCCCAGTCCTGACTTTCTGTACCTCCTGCACCTGAATTGATTTTCAGTACACAGTCCATCTGGTCAGCTTCCGAACGAAGCATATTCTTCAATTCCAGCTCTTCCACTGCAGAGATAGCTTTTGAATAGGCCTCATCCACTTCTTCCTCAGTAACCAGTTCATCTTTATAAAAATCAAAAGACAACTGCAGTTCATCCGCCAATGTCTTCACTTCCTGATAACCG
Source organism: Phocaeicola plebeius (assembly GCF_003437535.1). Lineage (GTDB taxonomy): Bacteria > Bacteroidota > Bacteroidia > Bacteroidales > Bacteroidaceae > Phocaeicola > Phocaeicola plebeius_A. The sequence goes on along the minus strand of NZ_QSQT01000022.1, from coordinate 66,157 downwards.
GTAATCCACTGCTGCAAAGCCTTTACTTTTTTCATCTGCGCTTCGGCAGCCTTCTGGTCATCCCAAAAACCGGGTGCCTGCGTACGAAGCTGTTCTTCTTCCACCTGTATTTTCTTTCCTTCAATGTCCAGATAACGATACAAGGCTTCCGTACGTTCCTTCACGTCTTTCAGTTGCTCTATGGTAATCATAAAATACGATAAATTAGTCTGTTATTTTTTCTCGTTGCAAAGATATGAAAAAACAGGCACCCCTGAAAGAGTGCCTGTAGATAAAAGTCAGCTATTTAACCGACATTTTCTTCATACATTTTGTCGATAATATCCTTGTAGTTACGGGCTACCACCGCACGTTTCAGTTTCAGCGTGTTGGTCAGCTCGCCACGTTCCATACTGAACGGCTCCGGAAGAAGAGTAAAGCGCTTAACCTGTTCATAATGCGCAAACTCCTGTTGAAGCGTATCAATTCGAAGACGGAACAACTCAATAATCTGAGGATTCTCCAGTAACTCCTTTCTGCTTCCAAAAGCAATGTGATGTTCCTGCGCAAACTTCTCCACCTGACTGTATTCCGGCACAATCAGGGCCGATACAAATTTCCGCTGGTCCGCAATAATGGTCACCTGATCAATATAACGGTCTACCACCAGCTTGGTTTCAATGGCCTGCGGAGCAATGTACTTACCGTTGGAAGTTTTGAACAAATCCTTGATTCGGTCTGTCAAGTACAAGAAACCATCCTTCATATATCCGGCATCTCCCGTACGGAACCAGCCATCTTCTGTAAATGCCTGCTGGGTAATGGCTTCTTTCTTATAATATCCCTTCGTTATGGTACCTCCACGAAGCTGTATCTCGTTATTTTCTCCAATACGAACTTCTACTCCGTCGAGTACACGCCCTACCGCTCCCAAACGGAAATCTCCAATCCATTCACAAGAGACTGTAGCCGTACTTTCTGTCAGTCCATAACCAGCTATCATATTAATGCCCACCGAATGCACAAACTCTGCTACTTTCTCTGGAATAGCAGCTCCCGCTGTAGGGAAGAAATTCCCGTTTTCTATTCCAATTGTCTTCTTCAACAGGCTATAAATTGTTTTCTCATAAAACTTATATTTCATGTGCAACAAGGAAGGAGGCGTCTTTCCGTTCATCAGATACGTAATATTATGTTCACGCCCTACCCGAAGCGCATCCAGCATCAAACTCTTTTTCAGGCCCGTAGTCTCATTGATTTTTTCCTGTACTCCGGCATATACCTTTTCCCAAAAACGAGGCACACTGCACATAGCCGTAGGTCGTACTTCCTTGATTGTCTTCTGAATGTCCTGCGGACGCAGATTGATACACAGCATACATCCTTTATACAAACAATAATACGACCATGCTCTTTCAAAGATGTGCGTAAACGGCAAGAAATTCATGACGACATCATTTTCACCCAAATTGGTCAGACGTGCGTTATGCCCTTTAAAAGCAACGTCGTAGTTAGAGTGATGCAGCATTACCCCTTTTGAATCACCTGTCGTACCAGAAGTGTACAGAATATTCGCCAAATCATCCAAAGAAGACTCAGAAACCCGCTTATCCACTTCCGGCTGACACTCTTCTTTTTCACCCATCTGCAAAAAGTCCGAGAAATAGATAGAATTATTGTCACCTTCGGCACGCTTTACTTCGGGATCAAATATAATAATCTTCTTCAATGAACGACATAAGCCCTGCACCCGGTAAGCCACATCATACTGATACTGCTCTCCTACAAACAAAAAACGAATTCCAGCATCTTCTACAATATAATGTACCTGCGCTTCTGAGCTTGTGGCATACAAAGGCACAGTTACAATCCTATCTTTAAAAGCTCCAAAATCTACATACAGACACTCCGGCTTATTTTGAGAGAATACTCCTACATTTTCCTGTACTTCCACTCCTAATTTTACAAACGCACGGGCTGTTTTATCTACCAGATCAGCAAACCCGTTCCATGTGACAGGAATCCATGTAGCAGTGGTGTAATCACGGTATTTTAAGGCAACTTTATCCCCATATTTTTCAGCTTGTTGTCGTACAAGCCGGGACAAACATGAATTAACCATCTATCTTACTTCATTTTATTGGTTTATTCTGCAAATATAGGATTTTATTTGCAATGTCCGGCCAATCTAAAGCATTTCTCCTAAAAAAGACTATCTTTGCAAAGAATCAAAAAAACGGATTATTTATGATAGACACAGGTTACTACACATCTGAAGCACTGACTCTGTTACATTCCCTGATTGGAATCCCGTCCATCAGCCGGGAAGAAGAAGCCGCAGCAGACTTCCTGCAAAACTACATAGAAGAAACGGGAATCATGACCGGAAGATCCGGAAATAACATCTGGTGCATCAGCCCCATGTTCGACATCAATAAACCTACCATCCTGCTCAATTCACACATCGACACCGTGAAGCCAGTCAGCGGATGGAGAAAACAGCCGTTTACTCCCAAAAATGAAAACGGGAAATTATATGGTCTGGGCAGCAATGACGCCGGTGCCAGTCTGGTATCATTATTCCAGGTGTACCGTCACCTTAGCATGACAACCCAAAGCTACAACCTGATTTTCCTGGCTTCCTGCGAAGAAGAGGTATCCGGGAAAAACGGCATTGAAAGCGTCCTGCCTCAACTCCCTCCTATTGCATTAGGAGTAGTAGGTGAACCTACGGAAATGCAACCTGCCATCGCAGAAAAGGGACTTATGGTACTCGACGTCACAGCACGTGGAAAATCCGGACACGCTGCACGTAACGAAGGAGAAAATGCCATTTACAAGCTGCTGCCAGATATTGAATGGTTCCGTACATATAAGTTTCCTAAAGAATCACCCATTCTGGGGCCTGTCAAAATGAGTGTCACTCAGATCAATGCGGGTACACAGCATAATGTAATTCCTGATTTGTGCAGCATCGTGGTAGATATCCGAAGCAACGAATGTTACTCTAACGAGGAGCTGTTCGCCGAAATCTGCCAACATATACAGAGTGAGGCCAAAGCACGCTCATTCCGTCTCAATTCTTCCAGCATTCCGTCTGATCATCCGTTTGTAAAACGTGCCATAGAACTGGGGAAAGTACCATTCGGTTCACCTACGTTATCCGATCAGGCATTAATGCCCTTCCCTTCTGTAAAAATGGGACCGGGAAAATCTTCCCGCTCGCACACCGCCGATGAATACATTCTCGTCAGTGAAATAGAGGAAGCAATTTCAACCTATGTGCAAATCTTGGACGGATTAAAAATCTGATAGAATCTTTATCTGCATTATAAAAAGAGAGGAAAAAGATTGTCCAACTCAACAGACAACCATTTTCCTCTCTTTTTATTTTATATCCGGGAACGAGTCCCGGATAATCTATCAAAACTTCACTGTATTCAGATTCTTGTCAACCAGCATACCGTCCAGTACATTCAAGTCAATCTTTTGCTTACGTTTTGCCTTAAACTTGATTGTCATAAGTTCAGCATCCCCTTCCAGGTAAGGCTTTTCTCCAATATTTACAAAAGTAGGATACAAAGCCTTCGTTCCGTTCGTATGCAGACGGTCATTGGTCAGGTTACGCATCTCCTTCATGCCAGTCATCTCTGTTCCCACATATTCCAGTGCCTGAGGGTCATAAGGCAATGCAAAGCTGAGGGCATTGACCGAACGCAAACCTTTACCTGAAACACGAATTTCTACGGTTTCTCCCTCATTATACACTTTCTTAGCTGGAACAACCATGATTTCTCCAGCTACTGAAGGTACTTGACGACTGCTTACTCCTGACTCCATACGAATGGCTACCGCCGAAATATCATACGCATCAATCAGACCGTTCTCGTTCAGGTCACCCTTGCTGATATAGCCTTCAAAGTCAGAATCTCCTCTGCGCAAGCCTGTATAGTTCATATAAGAGGTCAAGTCATTCTCATCTACCAGCTTATCCTGGTTAATATCACCCGGAATATAGCTTTCTGAACCAGGTACCTTGAATACATACAATTCACGACCTGAGCCATACTGACCTGTAGCAGATACAACCGACAGCTTAATATAGCGTGCAACAGGCTGTTTCTCGAATACAAAGGTCTTCACGTCACTTCCTTTCCAGTCGAAAGTGCCAGCTTCGTGCCAATCAGACTTATCCATACTATAATATACAGTACCCTTGCCCAATGTACCGTTCCCGGCATCTAGACGAGGCAGATACTGGAATTTATCCAACTGGTTTACACTATTCAGGTCAATAATCAAATCAAAAGGAACTGCAGCCGTGCTCCACTTCGTATGCCATGCATCTCCCTCATCGAAGTTAAAGAGTTTATTCACTCCCTGACCTCCCTGATTCGGACAAGTAGTTTCTCCCTTGATTCCATGAATAGCAAATTCCAACGGATCTGATTTGGTAGTAGCCGTCACATTAGTCCATTCTGATGCACCTGTAGCATTCACGGCGCGTACCTTGAACGTGCAAGTAGTTTCCGGTCGTAAATCTTCAAACAGAAGTTGAGTGTTCCGAATGGTACTATACAGCATACCGTTGTATTCGATTTCATAATAATCGGCATTGTCAACCTTTTTCCATGAAGGTGTCAATGTATAAGCCCCTGTATTTTCTTCCGTCACCTCTGCTTCCGGAGCACGCAATGTTCCTTGGCTCACCAACAGTTTCTCAGCAGGTGCAAACACAAAGCCTTTCATTTCCAACTGAATATCGTTTTGAGTCACGTCCATTTCTTCCAGATTCACATGTACCACTGGATTCTTAATGACGTGCAGACGAGCCTGTTCACTACCCGGAGTGGCAAAACGATTCAACTCTGGACTCGACTCATAATAATATACATTCGCTCCTTTCTGCAATTCTTCCAAAGAAGTCACCGGAGTCAGTTTCACTTTCTTTCCGCCTACACGTACTGTCATTTTCTTCGGCTGCGCAGTTACATTGATACGGAAATGGGTACGCTTACGCGCTACCATTCCTTCGAAAGAGCCTTGCACTGGTTCTACACACACTGTCAAGTTCTCTCCCTCTACCACGGAACGGATATGCGTAGTAGCATACTGCCCCGCACGATAAGCTTCAGACACTCCATCGTCGTCGTATTCCGTAAACTCCGTATCGCCAGCCGGATAAAGTTCATACACACGTAAGTGCTTATCCATCTGACTCACATTGTTATGTGCTGCAGTCATCGGTAAAATAGCCCCCTGTTTGATAAACAATGGAAGTTTCCACAAAGGCGCCTCAAAATTATTAAGAATCCGTCCGCCCTGATACAAGTCACCGGTAAAATAATCTATCCAGTTTCCTTCAGGCAGGTAAATGCCATTACGTACATCGTTTCCGTTCGCATCGGCCTGTGTATTCTGATATACCGGAGCCACCAGTACATAAGGCCCGTAAAGGAACTGATAGCGGGTAGACGTTCCCAGTGTATAGTCATTCGGATAATCCAGGAACATGGCCCGAACCATCGGCTTTCCGTCCACGGCCTCACGGGCTATACTGTAAGTATAAGGCATGAACTCCGATTTCATCTTCAGATACCAGCGATTGATGGAAGCAGCCGGCTCACCCAGCACTTGCGGATATTTCGGGTTTGTCCCCCATCCGTCCATGTTCAACTGCATAGGAGTAAATGTTTTCCACTGGAAGTCACGTACATTGACCGGAATATTCTTTCCACCGAAAATACCATCCATGTCCGAAGAAATATTAGGTTGTCCCGACAATCCTGAACCGATATAGGTCGGGATATGGAAACGAATGTATTCCCATTCACCTCCAGTCTGGTCGCCCGACCAGATACCTGCATAACGCTGTGTACCTGCCCATCCGTCCAGTGAAATAATAAACGGTCGTGCATTGTTGCCGTAATAAGGCATAATCTGTCCCACATCGGCCACTCCGTTCAATCCGAAAGAATAGCCAGCTCCTACCCAGGCTACGTCGGTTTTCAATACACGTACACCTGCATCGCGCACTTCTTTCACAATGTCACGCTGAAGCAAAGCTTCTACTCCTTCTTTGGGATGCAAGTCCGACTGTGTCCACAATCCGATTTCCACTCCCTTGGCACGGGCATATTCACCCAGTTCCTTCAAGTTCTGGATATTACCATCCAGCGTAGAAGTCTGTCCGTAGCCGGCTCCATAACCGTCATTAGGCAGAATCCATCCTAACGGCATATCGGCCGCATTGTAACGGTCAATTACCGCACGTGCCGAGAACTGGTAATTGTTCTTTTCACCATTCAGCGATTCCTTGATACCGCCATTGTCTTTCTGGCTTTCCTTGTATCGTTTTCCGTCTTCAAACAGAATACCCTTTTCGTCTTCTTTCCAATAGTCACGGTTATAGGCATTCAAATGTCCCTCATAAAAACCAAACTTCGGTAAAAGCACCGGATTACCGGTCAGCTGATAAAAATCATTCAACAAGGCTACCGGACTGTCATTTACCATGAAAAAGACATCCAGGTAGTTTTCTTCATGCGACAGCTTCACCACTTCCTTATCAGTTGCTCCGAAATCATATAGTCCGGGACGGAACGTGTACCACATGACACCATATCCTTCTGTAGACCAGTAAAAAGGAGTAGGAGAAGCCACTCCACCATCTGTCCACTGGTTCGTATTGACAATACGGATGCTTTTCCCTTTGTGAGAAAAACGGCCGTTCTGTACACCACCTCCATAAAAATACTCATTATCGTGTGCTTTGAGTGACAGGCAGACTTGTTTTTCCATGAAATCCACCGGACGTGCTGATTCCACTACCACCTTCTGGCGGATTTTATCCGTAATCTTGAACAGCGATGTACGCTTGTCCATTTCTATCTGAATTCTGGCCGTAGAAATCGTAATCACTCCGTCCTTGTCTGTCAGCGACAGCTCGCCGACCTCTTTCCGGGGACGGTCTACCAGAATCTGGGCTTCAGGAGAAGCCTGCGGGTCGCGCACAATGCCTCCCTGATTGTCCTGGAACATCCGGAAAATATTCTCACCATAAAAATCAAGCGTCATGCGCTGCTGGTTGGAAAAGACCACTTCCACCGCCGACGGATTCAGCACACTGGCGCTGCTGATAGTTATCTCAGTCTGCTGTGCAGCCCATACAGAGGCAGGGGTACTCAACAGGCCCCCAAGTACACACAGAGACAAGACAGAATAATACTTTAGCTTCATAGTATAACATTACTAACGGTTAGACTTCTCTATTTTCTCTCTTTGCATATTTTGCAAAAACCGCACGAATGTATAACTATTTATTGAAGTAAAAAAGGATATGTAAATTACATTTTTTATTTTATTATTTTCTAACAGACAGATGCTATAAAATTTTAAGTATAGAAAATTAGAATAAATCTTTCACCTGAATTTATAACACAACAATAAAAGTACTAATTAAAAATCCGGTAGTACCTTAAAAAGGATAAGCACTACCGGGTAAGATATTCGTTAATCTCCTTCATAATAAGGATTCAATTTTGTCGGAACTGGAGCATTTACTCTTTCTATCCAACTAAAAATCTTTTTCTTTAAAATCGAAACCATTTCCTCGTTTACACAAGACAAATCATATTCTTCCAAAGGGTCTTTATCCAAGTCAAATAACTCTGTATTCTCATTTTCGTAATAATAAATCAATTTCCATTTGCCTGAACGCACAGAAGTATACGGCTTTGCCCTAAAACCTTTTCCATTATCTGTATACGATTCAAGATAAGCCGGGAAATGCCAGAATAAATCTCTTTCAATAGAAGATTTTTCATTACTCAATAAAGGATAAATATCTGCTCCATCAAGTTCATCACCTATCTTTCCTTCCAAATACATTTGAAAAGTAGAGAAGAAATCAATGTTATTGACAGGACAGTCCGAAATTTTACCGGCTTTGGTCACATCAGGCCATTTAACTATTAAAGGCACTCTATTTCCACCTTCGTACGGCATTCCTTTACCTCCTCTGACTGTATAATTATCTGTTATAGGCTCAGAACCACCGTTATCCGAATTAAAAATAATTATAGTATTATCACTTATACCTAATGAATCTATTATACCACATATCTTTCCTACACTATTATCCAGTGTTTCAACCATCGCAGCATAGACTGAATTCGTATGATATTTACCTTTGACTTTCTTCTCATATTTATCCACAATACTCTGCGGAGCTGTAATAGGAGTATGCACTGCATGGTGTGCCAGATAAAGGAAAAAAGGTTTTTCTCCATGTGCAGATTCCTTTATGAAAGCTACAGCCTCATCGGTCAATCTGTCTGTAAGATATTCTCCTTGTTTACCTTTCTCCAACCCTATATGACACATCCCCTTATTATTACAATAAGGATAGTAATAGGAATACGGTGTTCCGGCTCTTCCTCCAGCCACATTCACATCAAAACCTCTTGATAACGGTCCTGTACCATCTTCATCATCACCCAAATGCCATTTTCCAACATGACCACATCTATAGCCGTTTCTTTTAAACAACTCCCCCATAGTAGGTATATCCTTCCTCAAATCCTCCACATTGGGAATGGGAATCAGTTTACGTTTCGTTCTGTCTCCCCTGTCAGGAGGGCTTACAGTAAAGATTCCATGCCGGGGCGTATACATTCCGCTCATAAAACAGGCCCGGCTTGGAGCTGAGTTAGCCGCAGAAGAGTATGCGTTCGTAAACACCATTCCTTCTTCAGACAATTTATCGATATTAGGAGTTTCATAAAAATCACTTCCCGTATACCCCGTATCGTTCAGCCCCAGGTCATCGGCCATAATAAACACGACATTCATTCTTTTGTTCTGAGCATATAATGCACAAGACAACATCAAAGAGGAAAAAGCAATCACACAATTCTTTTTCATAGAGGTAAAGTTATTTTGAATATATCACTTTCCTTATGTTCTTTCTTTATTATCTCTATCATTTGCTTTACTATTTCCGGATGATTGGTCGAAATATCATTATCCTCATGAATATCATCAGCCAGATTATACAGATGAGGAATACCCTTCTTAACCACAAGTTTCCAGTCACCCATACGTACTGCAAGCTGGTCTGTTTCATGGAACTCCCAATAAAGATAATCATGCTTTTTCTGGTTTTCATCATCACCAAACAACGTAGGAACAAAAGAAATACCGTCAAAACAATCACCTTCAAGATTTTTATTTATGTATTTTTTAGGAAATTTCTTATCTCCTATAAGCTCACAGAAAGTAGGCATAATATCATAAAAAGCAAGCTGATGATCATTCACGGTACCAGCTTTCACTTTCCCTGGCCAACGCACGATAAACGGGATTCGTATGCCACCTTCATAACACTGGCGCTTCAAGCCACGCAATTTTCCGTCACGACCAAAAAATTCAGGATCAGCTCCTCCCTCTTCATGAGGGCCATTATCACTACTAAATATTACTATTGTGTTTTCATCCAGACCTTTTTCTTTCAGTTTCGCAAGTATTTCACCGACGTATGCATCCAAACGGGTTATCATACCGGCAAATTCTGCATGTGTATGTACTGCAGGATTGTATCTGCTACCCTCAGATCCCCCCCAAGTCTTATCATGGAAAAACTTCTCTTTATATTGTTTCAAAATAGAATCATTAGGCTGAACAAGTTCTGCATGAGGAAGCGTATAAGTAAAAAATCCATAGAAAGGCCGACTACCATCCTGGGAATCTATCCATTTCAATGCTTCCTGATGAATTAAATCTGCAGAATACTGAGGACGTTTCTTGTAATCATCGCCATACATCGGATATTTGATATTCTCATCCAATGTGATACGTATAGTAGCAGTATCACCATTCGATTTACTATATCGGTTCAAGAAATTAGGATAATAGAGATGAGCCTGAAACTGACAGATAAACCCGTAGTACTCATCAATGCCACGCTTGTCCGGAGTAGAACAAGAGCCTTCATATCCACCAGCCCATTTCCCAAACATACCGGTAGTATATCCGTTCTTTTGCATTATTTCAGGAAGAATAATGTGATTAGGGTCGTATGGTTCTTGTCCAACTACCGTATACTCATCATTATCTCCATACTTCATCAACGGAGAATCTCCCCAATACTCTTTATTTCCACGCACATGAGAATGCCCAGAATGCTGTCCGGTCATGATAGTCGCACGTGAAGGGGCACTAACTGGACTCCCGGCATACGCCTGGGTAAACCTCATACCTTCCTGAGCCATACGGTCTATATTGGGAGTACTAATGTATTGCTGTCCATAACATCCCAAATCACCATACCCCATATCATCACAAAGGATAAAAATAATATTAGGCTTCTGCTCCGATGCTGCACTGACCATACACAAAGGAAGAGCAGCGAAGCAACTTGTAAATAAAACGTCTTTTCTCATCATATTAGATTTTAAAACAAGTCCTGGTTTATAAACTTATTTGAAATAAACCAGGACTTACACTTCAATTATTACCTATCACCAGCCAGGATTCTGTTCAAGCTTATCGTTAAGAACGATTTCAGTTGTAGGAACCTGATACAAATAATATTTTTCCAGCCATCCTTTAGGTTTCGGGAATAAAAATATATTACCCTCTGCCAAGGAACCATTTACGCCATCAGACTCACCTGTAGCAGGATTGTACAATGTAAGTCCAGCCGCATTAGCCACTTCTTTCTTGACCCAAGTACCAACTGTTACTCTATTCAGGAACCAAGGCGCCATTCTCCATCTGCGAATATCATAAAAGCCAAAACCTTCACCCATGAGTTCCACAATTCTTTCTCTACGTATTTCCCAAAGAACAGGATCTACCAACACACCATTTTCATTATCCTTTGGATAGTATTTTCCTCGGTTAGGATCAAAAGAATCATCAATATCTGCAACAACCATTTTGTCAACACCTGCACGTTCACGAAGCTTATTTATAGTTTCTTCAACTGTGGTCTGCTCTATTCTTCCATTTAGTTCGTACTGGGCCTCAGCCTCATTCAAAAGAATCTCTTCAATCTTGAATATAGGCTTATCTGCTGTATTCAAATTTCCATTATTGAAATTAGTTTCCCAACTGTCCCAGTTTTTCCATACATAATATCCAGAACGGCACATCACAAACGCTCCTGTTCCAAGTCGTGGAATCTCAGGCACCAAAGCTGCCGTCCAATTCTGTCCTGGCAATCTTTTCATGCCAACACCAGGATTAGAACAAGTTTCATTTATACCCATTACATCTATATATTCTCTATCTGCACTCTCTCCTGTAAACGACCAGGTAGGATAATCACCACTACCTGCACTTACCTTATACGGAGGTATAACAGTCTGGTAAAGTCTGGGGTCACGTTTTCTGAAGATATGATACATATCCTTATCCTTTCCCTCATAACCAGAAGCCGAATTTGCAATAGGTTTGCCATTCTTCATCAAATACAAGTCCACAGTAAACTGATTCATTTCTATGGGGTGAGAAGAAGTATGTTCTACATAGCAAGCCCCATGAGGATTGATATTTGCCACATACGATTTGTACAATATTATACCAGGAATACCTTTCAGGTCTTCTGTAGTCCACATTTCACCATATCCACTAGCTGGAGACTTGTCGGTCCCTTTATATAGAGTCGGATATGCTTTCATAAGAATCGCATTCGCAGCAATACACTCTTTAAGATAGTCATCCCCTCCTTCAAGACCATGATACTTTCGCCATGTACCTTCGCGAAGACCGAATCGTGAAATGGCAAAAAGAATACAGTCTTTATTTATGGTATTCTCACCATCATTAAAGTCACCAATATGTTCATACGCCCATTTTAAATTTGTCATGACATTCTTCGCCACTATATCTCTACTGATTCTTGGTCCGTATGCTTCCGGCGAATTTTCATCTAAGACCGTATCTACCCAAGGAACATCTCCGAATCTGTCAATAAGTTCCATATACCAGAATGAATGGAAAAAGTTTCCTACAGCTCGCCAATGATCTTTTTCGGCCTGTGTCATCTGTGAAGAATCCAAATGAGACCACATTATATTAATTCTTCTTATAAATGAGCTGAAATCCCATCCATTTCCAGAAGCAGTACTACCTTTCACCTGATTGGCAAACTCATTATAACCGGCCACATTATTTTTTTGGAGGTAACCTGCATCCACATCACCAAGATAATGCCCATTAGCTCCCCATGCTGAACCAGAAGCAATAGAGGTCCTAATCGTTGTATTGGTGAACATTTCATAACAAGGCCACATAAAGGCCTTAAAGTTATCATAAGAATTAAATGCAGTTTCTTCTGTCAATTCTGTAACAGGAGTTTTGTCAAGAAAGCTATCATTACATCCTGTAAATGCAATACTTGACAATATCATCATATTAATAAAAATCTTTTTCATAAAACTATACATATTAGATTTTACAATGTAACATTTATACCAAATGAAACCGTACGGAATGCAGGATAATCCCACGTCAATGTTTCCGGGTCAATACCTTTAGGTAATGACGAGAATGTAGCTAAGTTTTCTATACTCACAAATGCTTTCAATTGACGTAATAGCAACTTAGAAATCACCGGTTTAGGGAATGTATAAGAAAGTGTCACATTCTTAATTCTGAAATAAGAAGCATCACAAAGATATTTATCAGATTCACGATAGTTTGAAGCCTGATTACCATAGCTTCCATAAATACGAGGATATTCTGCATCCGGATTAACACAGGTATAATCACCATTTGCTACATCAGCAGGCTTCCAATAATTCTCAAGACCTTCATACAATGGAATAAATTTAAAGTCAGAATACAACGGGAATGTCAATGTATTAGCAATCCATTTATCTCTTCGACCGGTTCCTTGCATAAACACACTTAAATCGAAGCCCTTATATCCCAAGCCCAAATTGATTCCGTAAAGGTACCTAGGCATCTCATTTCCAATCACCTTTCTATCACCAGGATTCTTTAAAGTATTATCACCACTTGTAATCAAGTTAGTACCCTTCTCATCATCACGTAAATTCTTGAATTTCACATCACCCGGCATAGGATTTGCGTTATCCGGTTTGGCAATGCCATCTTTTAATTCCCAAGTAGTAGTATTCTTAAAATCATCTACTGTATAGAATCCATCGAATTCATACCCCCAAATCTCACCGACTTCTTTACCTTCATAATAATCCCAGAATGTATATGTTCCTCCTGTATAAATATTTGTTCGCTGACTACTAAGCAAATAATCAGAATTTCCATCATATTTAGTAATGATTGATTTACTATCAGAAAGATTGAAACCTACCCGATATTCAAGATTACCAACCATATCTCTCCAGTTCAGCGCAACTTCCCATCCTCTGGTCCGCATATCTGCAGTATTCTGATAAGGAGCTTCTGCACCCACTACAGCTGGCAATTGCATACCCGGAGCCAACATTCCATTAGTATTTCTCTGATACCAATCGAAAGTTCCGGTAAGTCTGTTACTCAACATTGTCAAATCAAGACCAACGTCAACAGTTCCAACCTTTTCCCAGGTAAAGTTCTGACTTACAAGAGAAGGCAGCGTAGTTATAGCAGCCACATAGTTTCCATTCTGCAACCATCCGTTGTACTTATTGTTGATAGACATAGTAGGATTAAAGGCATAAGTAGGAATATTTTGATTACCTATCACACCATACGAAGCTCTCAATTTCAAACCATCCAGCCACGTACGGGTTCTTTCCATAAAAGACTCCTGCGCAATATTCCATCCAGCTGATACTGAAGGGAAAAATCCGAAACGTGAATTTTTCGGGAATTTGGAAGAGCCATCATATCTACCATTAACTTCAAGTAAATAAATATCATTATAGCTGTAATTTACCCTAAAGAATCCACCTCTTACAGCATATTCGTCATAGCTGTCATTGGCTTTAAGCGTAGAAGTACCTCCACCAAGCGAAGGAACCTCAATCACTGCCTGACCATAAGAATAAGCTTCCAATTCATCCATATAACTGGATTCCTGGTTAAAACCAGCCATAAACTTCATCTTATGAATATCTTTAATAGTAAGATCATAAGTTGCATAAAGATTTATAGCGTTATAATTTGTAGAACGTTTTCTTTTCTCCAAATAATCTTCAGCAGGAGTAACACTCTTATCACCCTGTACTGTAGTGTAATATTCACTACCTGTATACCAATGATAATCGTAGATATTCTTATCAAATGTATATTCAAAAGCTATTTGCAAACCTTTCAGCGGCTTCAATATTGACTTTAAGAATATTCTCGGGTTATCAGTCTTCTCAGTCATGGGATTAGACCATTGAATCTGATTTCTAGAAGTAAAGAATGGTAAGCCAGCCACCTCTGGAACAATCTCTTCCGGCATAGTTCCTTCTGGATAGAATGAGGCGAGTCGAGTAGAATATATTGCTCCTAAAGCCGATTTAGGTTCACTCTTTTTGCCGTGTGCATAAGAAAAAGTAGCCTCTTGAGTAAACCAATTAGTCAAATCAGCTGACATAAACCCGCTTACATTCATTCTGGTATATTTATCTTTATTCGTAATAAGCACTCCATCACTTGACAAATAACCTGCAGAAAGTCTGTAGCGAACTTTATCAGTACCTCCACTTGCCGAAATATTATGTGTCTGCTGGAAACTTCTTTCCAACATATTCTTCACAAGATCTTTTTCATTCAAGAAATAAATTCCGCCATCAGCATCCTTATAAATTCCATCACCATAAACTTTCATCGAAGAAGGATCTTTCTTATATTGTTCCAGATACTGCAGCCACTTACTTACACTAGGAGTTCCTTTTGTCCAAAATGCATCACCTGTTGCATCAGAATAGGCTCGTAAGTAAGTTTCCAAAGACGTTTGTTTTGGAAGATTTATAGCACTAGCAAAAGCAAAGTTGTTATTATAGTTAAGCGTGAACTGAGTGTTCTTTTGTGGACGTTTAGTAGTTACCAATATCACACCACCAGCAGCTCTTGCACCATAAATAGCAGATGAAGCAGCATCTTTCAAAACAGTAATGCTTTCAATATCTTCAGGGTTAACCAAATCTAAATCACCTTCCACATTATCTATAAGAACCAAAGGTTCTATCACGGCTCCATAAGAACCATCTGTGGTATTTTGTGCACCCAGCGAGTAGGCACCTCGAATTTGGAAGGACTTTCCCTTTCCTGGAGCATTTCCATTATTAGATACCATAAGTCCCGGCATAGTTCCCTGTAAAGCATCTGACGCGGAAACTAAAGGACGGCTACCCATTACTTCATCCATTTTTACAGTAGAAACAGACCCTGTAAGATTTGCTTTCTTCTGTGATCCAAATCCCACAACCACCACTTCGTCAAGAGTTTCTGTATCTTCTTTCAGGCTTACAGTTAAATCATTGGTTTGGTTCGTTACCTTTATTTCCCGAGTATTAAAACCGATATAAGAAATCTGAAGAGTACAATCTGACGGAACATCAAGAATAAAATTACCATCCATATCAGTTATAGTACCTATAGATGTACCTTTCACCAATACATTGGCACCAATAATGGGTTCTCCAGAACTATCTTTTACAATTCCCTTGACCTTTCTTGTTTCCTGCTGGCTCACAGCATTGAAAGCAGTATTGGCAACATCTCCTTTTTTCAAGATAACTTGACGATCGTTTATTTCATAACTGACTCCTTGTCCGGCAAATACTTCATCGAGAATTTCATCGACTTCTTTTCCGTTTGCATTTATACTAACTTTCTTTGAAGGGTCAAATGTGTTTTCATAATATACAAAAACGAATTCACTTTCATTTTCTATCTGCTCCAACACTTCTTTTACAGTTGAATTAGATAAACTAAAACTAAACTGCACTGACTGAGCATAAGTTGTAGTTCCATTCATTTCTGCTATAGGCAGTAAAAATAAAGGTAGAGTACATAGTGTTCTTATACTATTACTCCTGAAAATCTTTTTGTTGCTTTCCATGTTTGTTATTAAATTAAAAGGTTAAAAATCTTCTTCATACATCCTTTTTCAAATAAAAAAAGACAATGACTTTTCTTAAGTTGAGTAATAATTCATTAAAACCATAGTATACAGATTTTATTGGGTTAATATTTATCCGACTTATATTTCTTGATTCACAAGTCAGTTATTTTTATGAACGTTGTTTATATGTATCTCTATCTCGTTATCCATCTTTTGGAAAGAAATAGGAGCTGTCAAACTTATACGGCGAAGCACTTCTTCAAGTGAGCATTGCAAATCAAGACTACCATATAATTTCATGCTCTCCATTTCTTCAGGATATGCTAATTTAACTCCATAGTATCTTTCCAACCGTTTAAATACAGCAGAAAGAGGTGTAGCATCAAGTTTAAGAAGACCTTTCGTCCACAATATATAGTCTGAAGCATTAACATGCTTCTTCTCTTTTATGCTACTGCCCATTATCACAGCCAGTTCATCAGGCTGCAACAGCAACTCTTCCTCATGTTTATCCTTAAGTTTCACAGAACCGCGAAGTAATACAACCTCCGCATTGGTATCACTACTATATGCCTGAACATTAAAAGACGTACCTAAAACCTCTATATCACAAGAGGTAGTATGAACCTTGAAAGGAGCTTTTTCATTTTTTACCACATCTATATAGACTTCACCATCCACAAAAATCTCTCTATAGTCTTTCTTGAATTTATCAGGATAAACCACGCGTGTACCTGCATTCACATAGAGAACAGAGCCATCTGACAAAACTAAAGATGCATGTTTAGCATTCGGAACCACAAGCTGGTGATATGCTGCATCATCAGGCATCGCAACTTCCCTATCTCCTAAAACAAGTTTCTCATCAGATTTTGTATAATCTATTCTCGCACCATTATCTACAGAAACCAGTTCTTGTTCACCAGTCAGAATCTTCACCTTGTCACTCTTTATATGCGTACTGACATCCATTGCCTGATAGGCTACATAAAGAGCGTGCAACTCATTTCTGTTATTATCCTGAAGTATCCAGACTATTCCTGAAAGCATCGCAGCTACTCCCAAAGAAATTAAGGAGATACGCCATCTATTTAACTCATATCTTCTCCGACGTCTAGAAGCACTGATTTCAGACATTATATTATTCCACAATCTGTCTTCTTCATCAACCGTTGGTGATACCTCACACGATTTAAAATAATAAATTAATTTCCTAAAGTATGATATATTGTTTTCTCTACTCATTATTTCTGCCTTTTATCTTTAATACGATAATATAACAAAAACCTACTCACTTTTAATGACTTTTTTATGCGATTTTTTATAACACAATGTCTTTCAGGATAATATAAAAAGAAAAAAAATCCGATATATATTCATCAAAATATATATCGGAGTCTATAATCAAGAAACTATTTTAAAATAATTTGCATCCACTGAAGGAATGTGATACACATTATCGAATGAGTTGCAAGA
Organism: Phocaeicola plebeius; assembly: GCF_003437535.1. Taxonomy (GTDB): domain Bacteria; phylum Bacteroidota; class Bacteroidia; order Bacteroidales; family Bacteroidaceae; genus Phocaeicola; species Phocaeicola plebeius_A. The sequence continues at coordinate 48,672 of NZ_QSQT01000022.1, read as the reverse complement.
ATCTCACGAAGTTTTGAAACGCTACGAGACAATAGATTCATTGAAGATTGTACATTCATATCCATAGCCTCAGCTACTTCCTTATGAGATAGCCCCTTTATATACCGAAGATAAAGGATATGCTTTTGTTGAGAGGTAAGTTGAGAAAGTGCCTGGACAAGTGCCTTCTTCTTCCGAAGATCCTCATCACTGTTTCCAAAAATCTTTTCAAAAGAATCATCATCCATAATATCCGAAAAAATCTCATCATTAAATGAGAAACATTCTACCTGAGACCTTGCTGAAGTAGACTTATCATTAATCATATTGCGCAACGACTTCAGAAGATAAGAGCGAGGATATTCCGTATCCGAAAGATTTGAACTCTTAGCCAGCTTCACAAACAGCTCCTGAATACAATCGCGAACCATATCATCATCAGGAGTACATTTCATCCCATAATTGAGAAGCAATGAATAGTATCTTCTATATATAACCTCCAAAGCAATCAGACTACCACTACGCAACTCTAACCACAATGCCCTGTCATCCATCTGAAAATAATGATTCTTCATCAAACTATTGTCTTACTACTATGCAACTCATAACTTTATTACAAAAATACATAGAAAATAACGTGAATTCAATATAAAAATAAATATATCTTTTGAGAAACCGGAACGCCACGATAAAAGTATTAAAGTTATTACAGTGAAGTATAGTAATTTTCATTTACTATGGTTTAAAATCATAACTCAATCAGCCCTAATCAAAGTTGCCTTAGTACATTCCTCACAACGCTCTGATAAATTCTCTGTTTCACACTGTGGTATTTGTATCTCACAGTGTGAAATATGTATCCCACAGTGTGGTTTTTATATTTCACAGTGTGAAACAGAGAATTTGCACTAAAATTTTCCTTTTTATGTAAGTACACATATAGGAAATGCGCCATCATATCCCTATATTGAAGAGTTTATACACTAAAAAGTCCTGGCTAATAAAACCAGGACTCCCCATTCTATATCCGCACGATTGTTAACGATGTATCCAAAGTTCCGGATTCAGTTTCACCGTTTCCTTACGCAACTGGAAATGCAAAATCGTTTCTCCTTCTGCATTGGTATGGATTTCTCCCAACACATCACGGGCACGTACCAGACTGCCTTTCTTGACACGCACTGTAGACAGGTTACAATAAACGGAGATATAGCTTCCATGACGTACCAGCACATTGGTCAGGCCATTATATTGGAAGACAGCCGAAACTTCACCGTCAAAGATAGCACGGGCATTGGCACCCGACTTTCCTTTAATATCCATTCCCTTATTGTCCAGCTTCACATTACGAAGTCCTTTCACCTGATACTGTCCATAATGTCCTACCACCACGTATGGTCCGGTAATTGGCACTGGGAGGATTCCTTTATTTTTCTCAAAGTTACTTGACAAGCGACGGTCTTCCGAATCCACCTTATAAGCTTCTAACTTCTCGACAGAAGTCTTCGCTGTCTCTTTTTTAGCCGACGATGATGTTTCGGTACTGCCCTTTGCAGCTTCCGCTTTCTTACGAGCCTCTTCGGCTTTACGGCGAGCTTCCTCTTCCGCACGCTTACGAGCTTTTTCGATTTCAATTTCTATCAGACGGTCAATTTGCGCATTCAGTTTATCCGCTGAACGACGCTGTTTAGCCAGTTCCGACTGAATGCTCCGCTGTTTCTTTTGCAAGCCTGACAAAATCTGCTTGCGTTCCTGCTCCTGTGCTTCCAGCTTAGCCTTCTCCGCTTCTCCCTGCTTGAGCAAGTCTTCCTTCGCCTTCCGGCTGTTTTTCAAAGAATTGGCCTTTTCGGTAACTTGCTTTTGCTTCCGCTGTACCTGAATGCCTTGCAAACGCTGATAATCGGCATATTCACGCACATACCGCAAACGCCGGTACATTTGCCCGAAATCTTCGGCTGAGAAAATAAACATCAGCTTGTCTTGTATAGACTTATTCCGATAAATGTATTTTACAGATAATTCATATTTTTGCCGCTTTTCTTTCAGTTCTTTCTGCAGACTCTTTAAATCTCGCTCCAGACGGCTAATCTCCTGCTGAATGGCCTTTACATCATTTTCTATGGTCTGAATGTATTTTTGTCGTTCCTCTATTTGCCCTGAAAGTAAAGCCAGGTTTCCCAGCTGACTTTTCACATCCTTCTTGGTAGACTGCAACAAGGTTTCCGATTCGGCAATCTGTTGTTTCAGCTCATTACGCTGTTTTTCCAGTTGACGAATCTTCGGAGTAGTTTGAGCAGCAAGCGTACAAACGCAAAAGCAAATACAAGATATGACTACAAAACGTTTCATCTTTCCAACCACATTTTGAGCAAGGTTGTTAATTCTATTTTCTTATATCTGGAGGACAGGCTTGTCCGCGTCTCCCAGTCTTCTCCCACCGACATACGGGAAAGCTTCATGTCCAGACTATAAGTTTTTCCAGTCCCCTGCAACTCTGCCAATATATGCTGAGGGAAATAAGCCGTACCTAATTTCCCAAAATCTCCATACGTCCAGCTTAATGCATACGGAGTGCCAGACAGGGCCACAGAAGTGTTTTCAAGCCATCCTTTATCGGCCGTAGTCCGGAAACGGTAGGCCAGTTTTCGGGTATCTTTTACTTCCCACAGAGCACGGTCTCCTTCTGATGTCATCCGGAAACGATGCAAATCGGACACCTCAACGGTTTCCTTACCCGGCAAAAAGATTTCGTTCAGAAACAAAGACTGCAGCACATTAAAGCTCAGATTCAGATCGGCCATCCGGTTCAACTCATCAAAAGAAACTTCCACATACTGCTTGTGAAGGCGGTCGACGGCTAAAATACGGTCTGGAGAAATTTCCAGACGTGCCACTTCAATGCCCAGCAAAGGAGCCACCGACAATTGTATGACTTCTCCTTTCTTCATTCGGAGCGTAGCCGATAATTTCGTATTCTTCCCCCCGTCTACATTCAGGTTCAAAGCGACCTTTCCTGTCACACAATTCCAGTGAGGAAGACCGGAAATTACCTTTTCCTGATACTCTTCTCCTTTCAGTCCACCAATCATCGGGGCGCGTTCTGCATGACGCAGAGAACGACAAGAAGAGGCCAATACAATCAGGCACACCACATATACCCAGTAAATAAACCGTTTCATTCTATGTATTTTTTCAATGCGATTTTACGTTTCAAGCGCTTCAATTCAGCTTCTGTACGCGGAGTAGCTCCGTCTTCTTCCTTATTCTCCATGCTATCCGCCTTTTTCCAGTATTCCAGCGCTTTTTCCTTTTCGCCTGACATATAATAAATGTCACCGCAATGTTCCACAATCACCTGACTGCTGTCTCCTCCGTTCTTCATGGCCTGTTCGATATAAATACGAGCTTCGGTATAGCGTTTCTTCTCAAACAGAATCCAGGCGTAAGTATCCAGATAAGTCGCATTCTCAGGTTCTGCCTTTACGGTCTTGTAACTCATTTCCTCGGCTTTATCCAGATTGGTCCGTTCTACAGACAGATAGTAAGCATAGTTGTTGAGCGTACCGATGTTGTTCGGATTATAAACCAATGAAGAATCATAGGCTGCATAAGCTTCTGCTTTCATTTCCTTAGAATGGTACAAATCTCCTAAAATGGCATAAAAATCTGAGACAATTCCTTTATCACTCTTTTCATTTACCTGCTTCAGCCCTTGCTGGAAAATCTCCATAGCCTTATCCGTTTCTTCTTTCTGATAATGAGCCAAGCCTAAATAATAGTAGAACTCCATGGCATCGGGATTGTATTCCAGCGCAGGAGTAGCCACACGAATCACTTCATCGAGGTTATTGTCACGAATAGCATAGCTGAGCAACTGTAAGCGTGCAGGCTTGTTTTCCGGATCGAGCGACAGAACCTGATTCAGTACAGGTATAGACTCTTTTTCCATGTGCTTTGTAATCATGTATTGTGCACAAAGCATGGCCAAATCGGCATTTTGCTGCGGACGGTCCAAGATTTCCTTGAACAAGGATACAATCTGTGTACTGTCCTTCGTGGTCTGTTCCGACTGAAGGATAAGCTGACGCATGATTTCCATCTTAGTGTTCGACTCCACATCCTCATTCAACAGAATGGTATCCAATTGCTGACGATACAGGCTGTCCTTACCCAACTGTTTATAATAAGAAGCCATTGATAGCAAAGCCGGTGCATATCCCGGTTCTTCCTTTAAAATCCGCTGGTAAACCGCATAAGCCTCCTCGGGCTTGTCGTTATTCAGGTACACATCGCCTAAAATCGTTTGATAGCGTAAATCATACGGATACTCTTTCGACAGACTTTCAATTTCATTAAACGCCTGTTCCTGATTATCCATCAGCAGGTACATTCTGAACTTCTCCATACTGATTTGCTCAGACTTTCCATCCAGTTCTTCCAGACGGTTCAACACAGAAACTACCTGTGCGTAGCTTTTTGTCTGATTATACAAATCGACCAATGCCATCAGCGGTTCCAATCGGGACGGGAACTGATGTGCCATGTCGTCATACACGGCAATGGCTTTCGCCCAATCACGCTTCCGCTGGTAATAAGCCGCCAAAGTCTGTTTATACCAGAAATTTGATTCATCCGAACGTACTGCTTTCTTCAGCGCTTCTTCGCCTTTCTGTTCCTGGCCCAAGACCATATAGAACTGGGAAATCTCATATAAAGCTGGAGCGGAACCCGGATAAATATCCAGACAGTGCTTATAAAGTTCAAACGCAGCATCATACTCTCCCTTCTGCTTCAGGCGAACTGCCTCCAGAAAAAAGTAATTATACTTCCTGCGCTGTTCGTATGACAAGGTATCCCTTTCCTCATTTGCCAAGTTTTGCTTTGCCGAATGCTGCTTTCCGGTGGTACCACAGGCAAACAGCAGGAAAACCATCCCGATGATTCCTAATAGTTTTTTCATACATTCAGGTTTATACGGTTCCTGTGTGACCAAATCCTCCTGCCCCACGCTCCGTTTCGTCCAACACTTCCACTTCTTCCCATTCAGCCTGTTCATGACGAGCTATCACCATCTGTGCTATACGTTCACCATCTTCAATCACAAACTCTTCAGCTGATAAGTTGACTAATATCACATTGATTTCTCCCCGATAATCGGCATCAATGGTTCCCGGAGAATTCAATACGGTAATACCTTTTTTGATAGCCAGTCCACTACGCGGACGCACCTGAGCCTCATACCCCTGTGGCAACGCCAAAAACAATCCGGTGGGTACCAGACAACGCTGCAAAGGCTTCAACACAATCGGTTCATTCAGGTTCGCACGAAGATCTACTCCAGCCGACTGTGGAGTAGCATATTGCGGCAACGGATGCCGGGAAGTATTTATAATCTGTATTTTCATCTATTTTATGCTTTTATGAAGTTGCGAAGTTACACAATCCACAGAATTAATAGTTACGTTTACCATTTTTTTATATTTTTGCACTTAACTTTTAGAGCTTCTTTAAATTTAAGTACCACATCACAAAGGAGTTACATTATGAACTGGAAACAATTGCTATCAAATAAAAGATTCGGTCTGGAGAATCTTCATGAAGCCCGAAAAGAAGACCGTACAGAGTTCCAACGTGACTATGACCGCCTGATATTCTCAGCTCCTTTCCGGCGTTTGCAAAACAAGACACAAGTCTTTCCTTTACCGGGAAGTATCTTCGTACACAACCGACTGACACACAGCCTGGAAGTTTCATGCGTAGGGCGTTCGCTCGGCAATAAAATCGCATCCGAGCTATTAAAGCTTCATCCGGAACTGCATGATACGCATATTTCAGAAATAGGCTCCATTGTATCGGCCGCCTGCCTGGCGCATGACTTGGGAAATCCTCCTTTCGGTCATTCGGGAGAAAAGGCCATCGGCACGTATTTTTCCGAAGGAAAAGGACGGACCTTACAAGCATATCTTTCAGCAAAGGAATGGGATGACTTCACTCACTTCGAAGGAAATGCCAACGCATTCCGCTTGCTCACCCATCAGTTTCAGGGACGACGCCCCGGCGGTTTTGTACTGACGTATGCCACGCTGGCTGCCATCGTGAAATATCCTTTTTCCTCGCAACTGGCCGGAAGCAAACAGAAATTCGGATTTTTCACCAGCGAAGAAGAAGCTTTTCAGAAGATAGCTCATGAACTGGGACTTAAAAAGATTAGCAAGGAAGGAGAGCCATTGAAGTATTGCCGCCATCCGCTGGTGTATCTTGTAGAAGCGGCAGATGACATCTGCTACCAGATGATGGACATAGAAGATGCGCATAAACTGAAAATACTGACTACACAGGAGACCAAAGAATTGTATTTACGTTTCTTTGCACCCGAAAAGTTAGGCCATATTCAATCGATATGCAAAATGGTGGACGATACCAACGAGCAAATAGCCTACCTGCGTTCATCGGCCATCGGAGTATTAATCAGTGAATGTGTACGCACCTTTATTCTGCACGAAGAGGAAATTCTAAAAGGTGAATTTCAAGGAACGTTGATTCAGAAGCTCAGTTCAAGAGTCAGAGAGGCTTATGAGAACTGCTCACATACGGCTTTTGAAAAGATTTATTGCTCGAAAGATGTAGTCGACATTGAACTGGCCGGTTACCAAGTAATTACCACGCTGGTCGACTTAATGATTGAAGCCGTAAGATACCCGGAAAAGGCGTATTCCCAGTTGTTAATCAACCGAGTGTCCAGCCAATATCATATCCAGGCTCCTACCTTATATGAAAAAATTCAGGCTGTACTCGATTATATTTCCGGTATGACAGATGTCTATGCACTTGACCTATACCGAAAAATAAACGGGAACAGCCTGCCTGCTCTATAAAGAATATTATTATTTCTGCGTTTTATTTACCACCGGATTGGCTCCAGAAGTTATCTGCAGAGCCTCCGGATGTTCACGCAGATAAGATTCGATGTGACGCACACGCTTTTCTTCAAGAATCTCATCCACAGCAATCAAGATGCCGGTTTCTTCCACATCGCCAAAGCCATCATTAATCGCCGTACCGAACATACGCATGGTCGGCGACAAGCTCATATAGGCATTCACCAAAGGGGGAATGTTATATCCCAACTTGCGCACCTCTGTATTCAACACCTTATAATCTTCCTTAAAGGTATCGTAGCAGAACAGCTTCTCAAGTACCTTTTCATCGGTTTCAATCAGCAAAGGCTGCATCGGGGTAATCAACTTATCTTTATCATTGAAATGTTTCTTCAGGAAATAAAGAATCATATCACGTCCGAAGCGGTTATAGCTGGGATACATGGTCATCTTTCCAAAGAAATATTTTACCTGCGGCATGACAACCGTCAACGCTCCCAGACCATCCCACAAATTATCCAAGGCAAACAGTCCTTTTGAACCTGCTCGAGTAGACTGGTATTCAAGCGTCACGAAAGAGCGTCCTAATTCTATCGTGGTAGGCAAATAGTCTTTCAGGAATTTCTCGGAGAAATTGAACATGTGAGCTGTTGCCAGCAAAGGTTTGCCGTCGGCATCAAATTCCACTTCATCTCCTAACAGATAACGGTAGCCACCCAGGATTTCTTCGGCTTCAGGATCCCATACAATCAATTGTTGATAAGGATTTTCCATCAAGTCATATTCATCAAGATCCATTGACTTACCGGTTCCCCCTCCAGCGGCACGGAATGCAATTTCACGCAAACGCCCAATTTCTTTCAACACATTAGGCGCATTCTTCCATGTAACAATGTAAATCTCGTTGTTGCTCTTGTTCGTAAATCTTAAGCGCTTGTCTTCCGTTAGTTCCGATTTTAGAACTTCCTTGTCAATCGGAGCAATTATATCTTCCATAATCCAATGATTAAATCGTATTTTCTTTTCACAGTTTATAAACTAACTCTCTTACATAGTCCGCCCATTCCGTTGCCGAACGTGATTTGTCAAACGTCTGCCATGGAATCGGTTTGCCAATTGTTACCTTAAAGGTCTTATGACGGTTTTTAAACATTTCATCAGCCAAATAAAGCATGGCTATATTAAACTTAATCCCTAAAAATTTACACAGATTGGCCAGATTGTAGAAAAAATCAGAATTTCTTCCTTCGAAATGCACCGGGATGACATTCCGTTGTGTTTCCACACTTTTAGAGATAAAGGTTTTCTTCCAGGCTAAATCTTTTATCACTCCTTTTTGCCTTCTGGAACAGATGCCAGCCGGAAACATAATAATATGAGAATCAGAGCGGAATCCAGCCTCTACCATCTTAGGAAAATCGCGCGACTGAGACCCAGTCTTATTAATAGGAATACACAATGGAGCTAACCCATGAAGATTCATCAGCAAATCATTTACAAGGTATTTTATGCGACCATTGTAATGCTTGCCCAATATATAGCCTAAGGCGATACCATCCTGTCCTCCTAAAGGATGATTAGACACAAACGTGCATAAGCCATCGGAAGGAAGATTCTCTATCCCTTTCACTTCCAGCTTAATGTCAAGGAATTCCATGCAAGCCTCCAGAAAATCCACACCGGTCTTGTCGGCAACACTTTTCAGGAACACATTAATTTCGTCCTGATGCACAATATGCTTTAAGTATGACACTAAAAAACGCGGTATGCGGTCAGCCTTTTTCCCTGCTTTGTCTCTCAATACTTTGTCAATGTCAATTAAAAATATTGAATTTTCACCCATTCTACAAAAGTTTACTTTGCAAAAGTAACTCATCTTTTGAAAAGACACTCATTTTATGACAAAAAATACACTTATACAGACAAAAAAAATTGCAGAACTAATTTCATTAAGACAAATCTTTGACGTTTCTTCCTTGTTTTGCACAGAAAGAGTAACCTGTTGATAACTTATTCAAATTTTCTATAGAAAACATGATGCGTGATTCTATGGAAATTTCTAATTTTACCGCTTGAATATATAATAAGGTGAATTTACAAGAAAATCGCATGGAGAAAACAGAGTCTACATATCATATACCGGTACTATTACACGAGAGTATTGAAGGCATGCATCTTCAACCTGGAGGCACTTACGTGGACGTCACATTCGGAGGAGGAGGACATTCCAGAGAAATATTACGGAACATGGACAGTAAGAGCCGGCTGTTCAGCTTTGACCAGGATGCCGATGCGGAAAGAAATATTATCAACGACAAACGTTTTACTTTTGTCAGAAGTAATTTTCGCTACCTGCACAATTTCCTTCGCTATTACGGAGTGGAAGAAGTAGAAGCCATCTTAGCCGATTTAGGTGTTTCATCTCACCATTTTGATGACTCTGAACGCGGTTTTTCTTTCCGCTTTGACGGAAAACTGGACATGCGAATGAACAAACGTGCAGGCATTACTGCCGCCGATATTGTCAATACGTATGAGGAGGAAAAGCTAGCTGACCTGTTTTATCTTTACGGAGAGTTGAAAAACAGTCGTAAACTGGCTGCCACACTTGTAAAGGCCAGAGCACAAAAGCCAGTGGAGACCATAGGGGAATTCATTGAGATTGTAAAACCACTTTACGGAAGAGAAAGAGAAAAGAAAGAATTAGCAAAAGTTTTTCAGGCTCTTCGAATAGAAGTAAACCAAGAAATGGAAGCGCTGAAAGAAATGCTTTATGCTGCAACGGAAGCTCTCAAGCCCGGAGGACGACTGGTAGTCATAACCTATCATTCACTGGAAGACCGCATGGTGAAAAACATCATGAAAACGGGTAACATTGAAGGAAAGGCTAAACAGGACTTTTTCGGGAACGTAGAAACTCCATTCAAGTTAATCAACAACAAGGTTATTATCCCCAGCGAGGACGAAATACAGCGTAACCCACGTTCACGCAGCGCCAAACTGAGAATCGCAGAAAAGAAGTAACACATGGAACACCAAGAGATGACACCACAAGATTCTCCACATATTACCTGGAGAAGCATATTAGGAGGGGAAGTACTGGTACACCTGATGAGAAAACAAGCTAACTTAATCATACTGATTATGATTCTTGTCATCCTGTACATAGACAACCGCTATTCCAGTCAGCAGGAAATGATTGAAATAGACCGCTTGAAAAAGGAATTAATCGATACCAAATATGACGCACTGACTATTTCCTCTGAGCTGACGGAGAAAAGCCGCCAGTCGCGCATTGAAGAGTATATTTCTGCAGAAGGGACTCCACTGGAAACAGCTTCCACACCACCCTATCTAATAAAAAACAAGGATTAAAATGGTACCAGGACAAAAAAATATCATATTACGATATACGCTCATTATGTTCATCATGGCATTGCTGGCTATTGCAATTATTGCAAAAGCAGCAATTATCATGTTTGCAGAGCGACAATACTGGAAGGATGTGGCCGACCGTTTCATCAAAGAGAATGTCATTGTCCATCCCACCAGAGGCAATATCATTTCTGCAGATGGGAAACTGATGGCCAGCAGTCTGCCGGAGTATAAGATTTACATGGATTTCAAGGCAGGTGGAGAAACAAAAGACACCATGCTGATGAACCACCTGACGGAAATATGCGAAGGGCTTCATCAAATCTTTCCTGATAAAAGTGCAAAGGAATTTCGCCAGCACATCTTGAAAGGCAGACGGCAGAAGAGCCGGAACTATCTTCTCTATCCACGACGTATTTCTTACATTGAATACAAAGAAGCCAAGAAATTGCCCGTATTCAACTTAAGTAAATTTAAAGGAGGATTTCATGAACTGGCTTTCAACCAGCGCAAAAAGCCATTCGGTTCATTGGCGGCACGTACGTTAGGCGATATGTATCCGGATGTAACATTGGGAGCAAAGAACGGAATAGAGTTGACGTACGATTCTATCTTGAAAGGACAGGATGGTATTACTCACCGTCAGAAAGTCATGAACAAATATCTGAACATCATCGACAAACCTGCCGTAGACGGTTGTGATATAATTACCACAATAGACGTCGACATGCAGGATATTGCCGAAAAGGCTCTTGTAGACCAGCTAAAGAATCTTGAAGCGGTATTTGGTGTAGCCATTGTCATGGATGTAGCAACTGGAGAAGTAAAAGCTAACGTAAACATGACCCGAGCAGGTGACGGGAACTATTATGAAATGCGAAATATCGCCGTAAGTAACTTGATGGAACCGGGTTCTACCTTCAAGACGGCTTCAATCATGGTCGCACTGGAAGATAAATTTATCACCCCTGACTACATGGTAGACACGGGCAATGGTGTGGTCAATATGCACGGAAGCAACATGAAGGACTGGAACTGGTATAAAGGCGGATATGGAAAAATAGATGTAACCAGAATCATGGAAGTGTCATCCAATGTCGGCGTGTCAAGCATCATTGACAAATTTTACGGAGACAATCCACAGAAATTTATAGATGGGCTGAAACGCATGAGCATTGACAAACCTTTAAATTTAGGTTTCGTAGGAGAAGCAAGTCCTCGTATATTGGGGCCTAAAGAACGATACTTCGCCAAGACCTCTTTGCCTTGGATGAGTATCGGATACGAAACGATGATTCCTCCTATCTATATGCTGAATTTTTACAATGCCATAGCCAATAACGGAGTCATGGTCAAGCCTAAGTTTGTAAAGGCTATCGCAAAAGATGGAGAAATCATACAAGAATTCCCGACAGAGATTGTAAATCCTAAAATCTGTTCGGACACTACTCTGACCATGATTCAAGGGATTCTACGAAAGGTGGTTTCTCAAGGACTGGCCAAGCCTGCCGGAAGTAAGCAGTTTAGTGTATCCGGAAAAACAGGTACCGCCCAGGTTTCTCAAGGGAAAGCTGGATACAAAGCTGGAGGAGTAAGTTACTTAGTCAGCTTCTGCGGCTATTTCCCATCTGAAGCGCCTAAATACAGTTGTATGGTATCCATTCAGATACCGCATGGTCCTGCATCAGGAGGTTTGCAAGCTGGTAGCGTATTCAGCCGGATTGCTGAACGTATTTATGCTAAGCATCTGTATCAGGATTTAGCCTCAGCAAAAGACTCAACTTCAATTATTATTCCTGAAGTAAAGAATGGAGACTTGCGCGAAGCATCTTATGTATTACAGAATCTGAATATTCAGAGTAATAGTTCAAGCATACCGAAAAGCAGTACTCCTATCTGGGGCAAAGCGAACTGCACAACGACTTATGCAGAACTGAAGCGAACAAATACGGAAAAGAATTTAGTACCTAACGTAAGAGGTATGGGAGCAAAGGACGCAGTCTATTTATTGGAAAGCAAAGGACTCCGTGTACGCTTATCTGGTACAGGAAAGGTAATCAGACAAAGCCTGAATGCAGGCTCTTATTTACATAAAGGACAAACAATAACATTAACATTAAACTAGAAAGCAATGAAACTTGAGAATATGCTAAAAGCTGTCAACGCACAGCAAATCATAGGAGATACCAACCTGGAGGTAAATGGTATTCACATGGATTCTCGCATGGTGAAAAACGGATTCATGTTTGTAGCCGTAAAAGGAACGCAAGCTGACGGACATAACTATATTTCCAAAGCCATTGAGAATGGAGCCACAGTAATTGTTTGTGAACAACTGCCTGTACACATAGAATCTAATGTGACTTATGTACAATTGTCAGACACAGAAGAAGCTGTTGGCAAACTTGCTACTACATTCTATGGAGACCCGACTTCCAAACTGGAATTAGTAGGAGTAACTGGTACTAACGGAAAAACGACCATCGCTACCTTATTATATAATATGTTCCGCTTGTTTGGATATAAGGCCGGATTAATCTCTACAGTGTGCAATTACATTGACGGAGAGGCCATCCCTACTGACCATACTACTCCAGACCCGATTACACTGAATCAGTTGCTGGGACGTATGGCTGATGAAGGATGCAAATATGTATTCATGGAAGTCAGTTCACATTCTGTTGTACAGAAACGTATCAGTGGTCTGACTTTTGCCGGTGGCATTTTCACGAACATTACCCGTGATCACCTGGATTACCACAAGACATTTGAAAATTATCTGAAAGCAAAGAAAGCATTCTTTGACAATCTTCCGAAACAAGCTTTTGCACTGACTAACCTAGATGACAAGAACGGTACGGTCATGACGCAAAACACCAAAGCCAAAGTGGCTGCCTATTCATTACATTCTCTTTGTGACTTCAAAGGCAAAGTACTGGAAGACAGTTTTGACGGAATGTTGCTTGACATTAATAACCGCGAAGTTAACGTGCAATTTATCGGACGCTTCAATGCATCCAACCTGCTGGCTGTATATGGAGCAGCTTGCCTGTTAGGGAAACGCCCGGAAGATATATTGGTAAAACTGAGTATGCTTCGCCCTGTTTCCGGACGCTTCGATGCCAAACGTTCTCCCAAAGGCTATACAGCCATCGTTGACTATGCACATACACCCGATGCTTTAGTAAACGTATTGGAAGCCATTCATGAAGTGTTAAGAGGAAGAGGACAAGTCATTACAGTAGTAGGTGCGGGAGGAAATCGTGACAAAGGGAAACGTCCTTTAATGGCAAAAGAATCTGCTCAAAGAAGTGACAAAGTAATTATCACTTCTGATAATCCACGCTTCGAGGAGCCGCAAGACATCATCAATGACATGTTAGCGGGACTTAGCAAGGACGACATGAAAAAAGTTATCAGCATTGTCGACCGCAAAGAAGCTATCCGTACCGCATGTATGTTGGCCCAACCGCAAGATGTCATCCTGATTGCCGGAAAAGGACACGAAACTTATCAGGATGTAAAGGGTGTCAAATCACATTTTGACGACAAAGAGGTATTGGAGGAAATATTCAAAGGAGAACTTTAAAAAACAGAGACAAGACAATGTTATATTATTTATTTCAATATTTAGAGCAATTCAATTTTCCGGGAGCACGAATGTTCGGATACGTATCGTTCCGTTCATTAATGGCTGTCATCCTCTCCTTGTTGATTTCTGCCATCTTTGGAGAATATTTCATTAACCTGCTCAAAAAGAAGCAGATTACAGAGACGCAGCGAGATGCGTCTATTGACCCTTTTAACGTCAATAAGGTTGGTGTCCCGACAATGGGAGGTATCATTATCATCGTAGCCATTCTGATTCCTTGCCTGTTATTAGGTAAATTGCATAACATCTATATGATATTGATGCTGGTTACCACCCTATGGCTCGGAACTTTAGGCTTTTTGGATGACTATATCAAGGTTTTTCGGAAAGACAAGGAAGGACTTCATGGCAAATTTAAAATCATCGGCCAGGTAGGTCTCGGACTGATTGTCGGCCTGGCTCTGTACCTGAGTCCGGATGTAGTAATACGAGAGAACATTGAAATCCAACAAAACGGTCGTGTAGTTGACGTGGTCCATAAACCTGTGGATGAGAAATCAACCAAGACAACAATCCCCTTCTTCAAGAACAACAACTTGGATTATGCTGATTTTGTAGGATTCTTAGGAGAGCATGCACAGGATGCCGGATGGATTGTCTTTGTATTCATCACTATTTTTGTGGTCACAGCCGTTTCCAACGGAGCCAACCTGAACGATGGTATGGATGGAATGGCAGCCGGGAACTCGGCCATTATTGGAGTTACCTTAGGAATATTGGCCTACGTATCCAGTCACATAGAATATGCAGAATACCTGAATATCATGTATATTCCAGGAAGTGAGGAACTGGTAATCTTTATCTGTGCCTTCATTGGAGCACTGGTTGGTTTCTTATGGTACAATGCCTTCCCTGCACAAGTATTCATGGGCGATACGGGAAGTCTTACTATTGGAGGACTTATCGCCGTATTTGCCATCATCATACACAAGGAGTTATTAATTCCTATTCTATGTGGAGTATTTCTGGTCGAGAACCTGTCGGTTATTCTTCAGGTAAAGTATTTCCAGCGCGGTAAGAAAAAAGGAGTCAAACAGCGCATATTCAAGCGTTCACCGATTCACGACCATTTCCGTACGACACTGGCACAGCTCGACCCGAACTGTACTTATTTGATCACACGCCCTCACAGCGTATTCCATGAGTCCAAGATTACAGTCCGCTTCTGGATTGTAACCATTGTATTAGCAGCAATTACGATAATCACACTTAAAATCAGATAAAGCAATGGCAAGAATTGTCATCTTAGGAGCAGGAGAAAGCGGAGCTGGTGCCGCTGTCCTGGCACAGAAAAAAGGATTTGACACATTTGTATCAGACATGTCCCTCATCAAGGACAAGTACAAAGCAATGTTGAACGAAAGAGGTATTCAATGGGAAGAAGGTAAACACACAGAAGAGTTGATTCTGAATGCGGATGAAGTGATTAAAAGCCCGGGAATTCCCAATGATGCTCCTATCATTCTGAAATTAAAGAATCAGGGTACTCCCATCATTTCGGAGATTGAATTTGCAGGCCGATATACCAATGCCAAAATGATTTGTATCACAGGCAGCAATGGTAAAACGACTACAACCTCACTGATTTATCACATCTTCAAGAAAGCAGGCCTGAATGTGGGACTGGCAGGCAATATCGGGCAAAGTCTGGCTTATCAGGTGGCTGAATGTAATTATGACTATTATGTCATTGAACTCAGCAGCTTCCAGCTCGACAACATGTATAAGTTCCATGCCAATATCGCCGTGCTGATGAACATCACTCCAGACCATCTGGACCGTTACGGATTCGAAATGCAGAATTACGTAGATGCCAAATTCCGTATTATCCAGAACCAAACGGATGATGATGCCTTCATTTTCTGGAACGACGACCCCATCATACAGAAGGAACTTCATAAATATGGTATTCACGGACAATACTTCCCATTCGCTGAAAAGAACGAAGAGGGAGTCGCCGCCTTTACCGAAGAAAACAAGGTGTACTTCACCCGTCCTATCGCATTCAACATGGAACAGGAAGAATTAGCTTTGACTGGAACTCACAACCTCTTCAACTCCATGGCTGCCGGTATTTCTGCTAACATTGCAGGTATTCGCAAAGAATGCATCCGCGAAGCACTGAATGACTTCAAAGGCGTAGAGCACAGACTGGAAAAGGTAGCACGCGTAAAAGGAGTGGATTATATCAACGACTCAAAAGCTACGAACGTCAACTCTTGCTGGTATGCACTTCAAAGCATGAAAACCAAAACAGTTTTGATTTTGGGAGGAAAAGACAAAGGAAATGACTACAATGAGATTGCCGACCTTGTAAAAGAGAAATGTAGCGGACTGATATTCTTGGGACTCCATAACGAAAAGCTGCACGACTTTTTCGGCAACTTTGGTCTTCCGATTGTAGACGCACAAAGCATGCCTGATGCCGTAAACGCAGCCTACAACATGGCAAAAAAAGGAGAAACCGTGTTGCTGAGTCCGTGCTGCGCAAGCTTTGACCTGTTTAAAAGTTATGAGGACCGAGGCGACCAGTTTAAAGAGTGTGTAAGAAACCTATAAGCATCATTAAAAAGTTAGAATCATAGCACATGGATTTGCTAAAAAACTTTTTTAAAGGGGATAAAGCGATCTGGATTATTTACCTGTTTCTCTGCCTGATATCCATTGTAGAGGTATTCAGTGCATCCAGTACGCTTACCTATAAAAGTGGAGACCACTGGGGACCGATTACCAACCATCTGACCTTGCTGATGGTTGGTACTATCGCTGTATGGATTGTGCATAATATTCCCTGTCGCTGGTTTAAGACTTTTATCGCTTTACTACCTATATCATGGGCATTACTGATAGCCGTATTCGTGATTGGTGCCCTTACCAATGGAGCCAAACGATGGATTGATTTAGGTTTCATTCAGTTCCAGCCCTCAGAAGTTGCCAAAATGGCAACCATCATCACCGTCGCATTCATTCTTTCGCGCATGCAGGAAGAAAATGGAGCCAACAAAAAAGCTTTCAAGTATATATGCGGCATTACGGCTGCAACTTGCGGACTCATTGTGACTGAAAACCTTTCTACGGCAGTTTTGTTGGCAGGAAGTGTTTTTCTTCTCATGTTTGTAGGAAGAGTTCCCTTCAAGCAGCTCGGATTACTTGCAGGTATCGGTTTTGCCTGCATCATCATTGGTGTAGGAACCATCAAATATATTCCTGGAGAAGCCTGGGATAAAATCGGGCTTCATCGTATGGTAACCTGGCAAAGCCGCTTGAACAATCATTTTGACGAGAGTGAAATACCGGCAGCCAAATTCGACATCGACAATGATGCACAGATAGCCCATGCCAATATTGCCATAGCAAGTAGCCACATTTTAGGAAAAGGCCCGGGAAACAGTGTACAACGAGATTTCCTGTCACAAGCTTTTTCCGACTTTATCTATGCCATCATCATCGAAGAGTTGGGACTTGTAGGAGGAGCTTTCGTAGCCATTCTTTACATCCTGCTTCTGATGAGAATTGCCAAAATAGCCAGAAACTGTGACAAGTCATATTACATATTTCTGGTTACAGGCATTGGGATTCTGCTTGTGTTGCAGGCCACGTTTAATATGCTGGTAGCCGTAGGAATCATGCCAGTCACCGGACAGCCTTTGCCACTTATCAGTAAAGGAGGTACATCAACCCTCGTCAACTGTGTTTACATTGGAATGATTCTGAGTATCAGCCGATACGTAAACGACTTGAAACGTCAGCAGGCAGAAGAATTGCTCGCACAACAGACAGAACAATCTCAGGAGATTGCTCCAGAAAATAATATCATACCACAGGAGAAATCCGTTTAAAAGTTTATTCTTACCTTTGCAGGTAAATCACATTAGAATATGGAAGAAAAATTACGCATCATAGTAAGTGGAGGTGGCACGGGAGGACATATTTTTCCCGCCGTTTCCATCGCCAACGCCATAAAGGAATTATATCCGGACACTGAGATTTTGTTTATCGGAGCAGAAGGACGAATGGAAATGCAACGCGTTCCTGCCGCAGGTTACAAGATTATCGGATTGCCAGTCGCTGGATTTGACAGAAAGCATTTATTGAAAAACATCAGTGTACTTATCAAATTGTTCAGAAGTCAACTGATGGCCCGCAAAATCATAAAGGATTTCAAGCCTCATGCTGCTG
Source organism: Phocaeicola plebeius (assembly GCF_003437535.1). Taxonomy (GTDB): domain Bacteria; phylum Bacteroidota; class Bacteroidia; order Bacteroidales; family Bacteroidaceae; genus Phocaeicola; species Phocaeicola plebeius_A. The sequence goes on along the minus strand of NZ_QSQT01000022.1, from coordinate 30,609 downwards.
TAGGCGTAGGAGGCTATGCCAGTGGTCCTACCCTGAAAATGGCAGGCATGATGGGTATTCCCACGCTGATACAGGAACAAAATTCTTATGCCGGAGTCACCAATAAGCTATTGGCTCAAAAAGCAGAAAAAATCTGCGTGGCATACGAAGGAATGGAACGGTTCTTTGATAAAGACAAAATCATTCTGACAGGAAACCCAGTCAGACAAGGGTTGTTGAGCAAAAACATATCACGTGAAGAAGCAATCCGCTCGTTCGGATTAGACCCCAAGAAGAAGACCATTCTAATTGTCGGAGGCAGCTTGGGAGCACGCACAATCAACAACTGCATGATGCAGGGATTCGACAAAATCAAAGAATCAGGAGTGCAGTTTATCTGGCAGACCGGGAAAATCTATATCAATGAAGCCCAACAAGCTGTAAAGGCTTACGGGGAACTTCCAATGTTGCACGTAACCGACTTCATATCCGATATGGCTGCTGCTTATAGCGCTGCAGATGTGGTAATCAGTCGTGCAGGCGCAGGTTCTATCTCAGAATTCTGTCTGTTAGGCAAACCAGTCATCCTGGTACCTTCTCCCAATGTGGCAGAAGACCACCAGACAAAAAATGCACTGGCACTTGTCAACAAGAATGCGGCACTTTACATTAAAGATAGCGAAGCAACTCAAAAACTGCTGGATACCGCCATCGAAACGGTTCACAAACCCGATTTATTGAAAGAATTAAGGAACAACATTACCAAACTGGCTATCAAGGACTCTGCCACTATCATCGCAAAGGAGGTCTGCAAGCTAGCGTTAAAATACAAAGAAAATCATGAACATTAATACCATACAGGCAGTCTATTTCATTGGAGCCGGAGGCATAGGCATGAGTGCTCTGGTACGTTATTTCCTGTCAAAAGGGAAAAAAGTAGGCGGTTATGACCGCACTCCAAGCGAGCTGACAGAGAAACTGATTGCAGAAGGAGCAGACATCCATTATGAAGAAAATGTGTCTCTCATCCCGGAAGTATTTCTTCATCCGGAAACCACGCTGGTGGTCTATACGCCTGCTATCCCTACCAACCACAAAGAATTGGTTTATTTCCAGGAACATCAGTTTGAGATTCACAAACGTGCCCAGGTATTGGGAATGCTGACTCAGACTGAGAAAGGAATGTGTGTAGCCGGGACCCATGGAAAAACAACCACCTCTACCATGGCAGCTTTCCTGATGGACCATTCACACGTGGGATGCAATGCATTTTTAGGAGGTATTTCCAAGAACTACCAGACCAACCTGTTATTATCAGATAAAAGTGACTATGTAGTTATCGAAGCAGACGAATTCGACCGTTCATTCCATTGGCTGACTCCGTATGCTACGGTTATTACCGCCACCGATTCAGACCATCTGGACATTTACGGTACGCACGAAGCTTACCTGGAAAGTTTCCGTAAGTACACCTCACTTATCCGTCCGGACGGATACCTGATTATCAAGGAAGGACTGGAACTGAAACCCGATGTACAGCCGGGAGTTACTGTGTACACCTACTCTACCGAAAAAGGAGACTTCCATGCCGAAAACATCCGTATTGACGACGGTGAAATTTATTTCGACTACATATCTCCTTTAGGCAACATCACCAACGTGCAGTTAGGAGTACCTGTCTTTGTCAATATTGAAAACGGTATTGCCGCTATGGCTTTAGCACAAATCGGAGGTGCCACCACAGAAGAAATAAAGGCCGCAATGCCACAGTTCAGAGGGGTGGACCGTCGTTTTGATTTCAAGATAAAGAATTCACACATCGTCTTTCTGAGTGATTATGCACATCATCCGGAAGAAATCCGACAGAGTGTAAGCTCTATCCGCAAATTATATCCTAACCGGAAAATCACGGCCGTGTTCCAGCCTCATCTTTACACGCGTACCCGCGATTTCTATCAGGATTTTGCCCATAGCCTGTCACTCTTAGACGAAGTGATTCTGTTGGATATTTATCCAGCCCGGGAGGCTCCGATACCAGGAGTAAGCAGTCAGCTTATCTATGATAACTTACGCCCCGGCATAGAAAAAAGCATGTGTTCCAAAGAGCAGATTATGGAAGTACTGAAAAATAAAAAGCTGGACGTACTCATCACGCTTGGAGCTGGAGACATAGACAATTACGTTCCACAAATTTATGAATTACTAAAAGATAGATGATTAAACGAATTCTCATACTCTGCATTCTGGTAGCGGTCTCTATTTACCTCATAGTGGCCGTTACCATATTCAATCGCAAGCCCGAAAATCAGGTCTGCAAGGGTATGGAATTGGTTGTTAAAGACAGCGTTGACTACGGTTTCATCACTGAAGCAGAAGTAACCAAACTACTAAAGCAGAAGAATCTATACCCGGAGAAAAAGCGTATTGGCACAATCAATGTCCGCCAGCTAGAGGAAGTGCTGTCACAGCATCCTTTCATCAGCAGAGCTGAATGCTATCTCACTTCGGGAGGGAAAGTAGGAATTGAAATCTACCAGCGTATCCCTCTCTTACGAATCATGAGCAGCAATGGGGACAATTACTACATTGACCATTCCGGGAAAATCATGAATGCCACAGGAAAGCCAATTCATGTAGCCGTTGCCACGGGTTTTATTGACCGAAAGTTTGCTCAACAGGAATTATATGAATTAGGCTTGTACCTCCAGCGCAATCCGTTTTGGAAAGCCCAAGTGGAACAGATCAACGTAACCCCGAAAAAAGAACTGGAAATTGTTCCCCGAGTAGGCGACCATATTCTTTTTTTAGGGAAAGCCACTGATTTTGAAGAAAAATTCAGTAAATTGCAAACGTTTTACAGCAAAGTGCTCAACCGCATCGGCTGGAACAAATATGAGCGAATCAGTATTGAGTTTAACAATCAAATTATCGGAACAAAAAAAGAAGACTAAGATATGGCAGTAACAGATTTTATAGCAGCTATCGAACTGGGTTCGACTCACATCACAGGAATTGCCGGCAAAAAGAATGCTGATGGAAGTATCCAGATTCTTGCCTATGCCAATACTCCTTCGTCAGATTGTATCAAAAAGGGGGCAATCTTCAATCTGGATAAAACCACCCAAGTGCTGGTTTCTGTTATCCAGAAGCTGGAAGAAGATTTGCAGGCTTCCATCAAGAAAGTCTATGTGGGAATAGGCGGACAGTCTATACGAAGCACACGTAACAATGTGACCAAGCAATTAGGGGAAGATACAAAAATATCACAAGCACTGATTGAATCACTTATGGAAAGCAACCGGGAAATCTCACTGATAGATCAGGAGATTCTGGATGTAGAACCACAAGAATACAAAGTAGGAAACAATCTGCTGACTGAACCTGTCGGTATTTCAGCCGACCGCATTGAGGGGCGTTATTTGAATATTATCGCACACCATACGCTCAAAGACAGAATCACCAAGTGTTTCAACCAGACCAAATACGAAATAGCAGACTATTTCCTTTCGCCGGTTGTTACCGCCAGCGTGGTACTGACCGACAGTGAAAAACGCTCCGGCTGTGCACTCGTGGATTTAGGTGCAGACACAACGACTGTGGCAGTATATAAGAACAACATCCTGCGCCATCTGGCAGTCATTCCATTGGGAAGCAATAACATTACCAAAGATATTTGCAGCCTGCAAATCGAAGAAGAAGATGCAGAACAGCTGAAACTCCGCTACGGATGTGCATTGACACCTCCAGCAGAAAATGACGAAACCGCAGATGAACAGGAATACAGCATCGAAGGGAAATGTAGCATTGCAGCCCACAAATTGGAATACATCGTGGAAGCTCGTGTGAATGAAATCATCTCGAACGTATGGAATCAAATCATGGTATCTGAATACGGCGATAAATTGCTGGCCGGACTGATTCTTACCGGTGGGGCTTCCAACATGCCCAACATGGACGAAGCATTCAAACAGATTACCAAGATTGAAAAAATCCGTATTGCCAAAGGAGGAAACATTACACTGAACGGTGCCATCGAAATTCCCAAAGACGGTACACAGAACACACTGATCGGATTATTGGCCGAAGGTAAAGAAAACTGTCTCAAAGTAGACCCTCGAAAAGGTCACCAGCTCGACTTCATTGAAGATTTGAAGGAAAAGGAAGAAGAAGCCAAACGCAAAGAAGCCGAACGTATTCAGGCGGAAGAAGCCAGACGCAAAGCGGAAGAAGAAGCTGAACGCATCCGCAAAATCAATGAAGAGAAAAAACGTCAGGAAGAAGAACGTAACCGTAAACGACTGGAAGAATATACTGCATACGTAGAAGAAGCACATCTACTTCTCAGCAAAAAGAAATACAAAGCTGCATTGAAGGAAGTAGAAAATGCACGGCGCATGCACCTCGCTGAAAAGGAGGAAGAACTGGATGAACTGGAGAAGAAAATCAACAAGGAGAAAAAAGAGAACAGTTGGTTTGACCTCTTTGCCAAGAAAGTTACAAACCTTTCAGATGAAATATTAAAAGATAACTGATTATTCATTTACATAAACATATTAGGATTATGTCAGACGAAACAATGGTACCTTTCGATTTCCCGAAAGACTCTCCACATATAATAAAAGTAATTGGTGTGGGTGGCGGAGGAGGTAATGCCGTCAATCACATGTACAAAGAAGGTATCCATGATGTGACATTTGTGGTCTGCAACACGGATAACCAGGCTCTGGAAGAATCACCCGTGCTCCGGAAACTACAGCTTGGTAGCGAAGGACTGGGAGCCGGAAACCGTCCGGCCAAGGCACGTGCTGCTGCTGAAGAAAGCATCGAAGACATCAAGAATATGCTGAACGACGGATGCCGCATGGCATTCATCACGGCTGGTATGGGAGGTGGAACCGGAACCGGTGCGGCTCCTATCATTGCCAAAACGGCTAAGGACATGGAAATCCTGACCGTAGGTATCGTGACCATTCCGTTCCTGTTCGAAGGCAACAAGAAAATCGACCAGGCTCTTGATGGTGTAGAAGAAATGAGTAAGCATGTAGATGCCCTGCTGGTTATCAACAACGAACGCCTGCGCGATGTATATTCCGATATCAGTGTAATGAATGCCTTTGGAAAGGCAGACGACACGCTGTCTATCGCCGCAAAGAGTATTGCAGAAATCATTACCTTGAGAGGTATCATCAACCTGGACTTCAACGATGTGAAAACCGTGTTGAAGGACGGTGGTGTAGCAATCATGAGTACAGGATACGGAGAAGGCGAAGGAAGAGTCACACAGGCTATTACCGATGCCCTTCATTCCCCGTTGCTGAACAACAACGATATTTTCAACTCCAAGAAAGTGTTGTTCGTAATTACCTATAGCCCGAACAGCGAACTGATGATGGGTGAAATGGATGAAATCCATGAATTCATGAGCAAGTTTGGCAAGGACGTAGAAACCAAATGGGGTCTTTACACTGATGAAACGCTGGAAAACAAAGTAAAATTCACCATTCTGGCTACGGGATTCGGTATCAAAGACGTTCCGGGTATGGACAATGTGCTCAAACAGCGTTCACTTGAAGAGCAGAAACGTTTGGACGATCTGGAAGAAGAAGAGCAAAAGAAAGACGAACGTCGAAGCGACTACTACGGAAAAAGCATCCTGAAAAGCAGCATCCGCAAGAAACGTCCGAACATCTACATCTTCAGTCAGGAAGACTTGGCCAACGATGACATCATCAGCATGGTAGAAACAACCCCTACCTACAAGCGCACCAAGATGGAACTGGAGAATATCCGTTCGAAAGCGACTACAGAAGAAAAGATTGCACCGGAACCGGAAACCACAACCAATACCGGCTCTATGACAATTACTTTCTAAACATCACCAAGAGAACAACATTTAAACTTTATAATGAATATGGATTTATTTGAACAGATTAGCAACGATATCAAAGAGGCCATGAAAGCCAAAGACAAAGTCAGACTGGAGACTTTGCGCAACGTAAAGAAATGTTTTCTGGAAGCAAAAACCGCTCCGGGTGCCAACGATACCCTGACCGATGATGCAGCCCTGAAAATCATGCAGAAACTGGTGAAACAAGGAAAAGATTCAGCTTCTGTATACGAAGGACAAGGCCGCGCCGACCTGGCAGAAGAAGAAATGGCTCAGGTACGTGTGATTGAAGCATACCTCCCGAAACAGCTTTCTCCGGAAGAACTGGAAGCTAAACTGAAAGAAATCATTGCCCGCGTAGGTGCTACCAGCGGAAAAGACATGGGTAAAGTGATGGGAGTAGCTTCTAAAGAACTGGCTGGTCTGGCTGAAGGTAGAGCAATTTCTGCCAAAGTAAAAGAATTGCTGGGATAAGATCATTCATATCCCCATCAAAAAAACGGGATTCTCTTTTCTCAAATGAAAGGAGAGTCCCGTTTTTTTATTCCCATCGTCACTCAGGTATCAAGCAAAAAGTTCCTTCAGCACATCAAGCGATTTCAGTTCAGGGAATTCCGGAAGATGCAGACGATAATATTCCATCATCACAGTCAGACAACGCTGCCGCTCCATACGGTTCATACCGAATAGAAACATCGTTTCATAATTCATACGTGCCAGCTGGCAGATATGCGACGACTCTTCCGGAGACAGACAGATGCCGTGCAAAGGCTTGTTCTCTACGAAACACGCATTCAACATATCAAACCAGCTTCCCTCCCGATAATCTTCCAGATTAGGATAAAAACCCAAGAACCTGGACAACCTGATCAGAAACACCAGGTGGAAATTAGCATAATCACTCCTGCAGGCATCCAGCCAGCGAATAGACGACACCAGATAAGCAAACAGCGGTTCGTTCTTCCCTTCCTCGCGTAAGGCATGCGACAAGAACTCAGCCAAAAACATCGCGATACTTAACTTGTACGGGTCGTAAGGTACTGACTCCAACGGATAAGACAATCTTGCTTCCTTCACCGGAGGTAAAGAAGTACGGGAACGCACATCGGCTTCCACCTCAACCAGGGAAAGCGGACGAAACAACGCCCCGTTTACCAGCGACTTGCGCGAACGCGTGGCAGGTATCACAAACGACATACTTCCATGCTGACAAGTATAGATATGCACAATATTCGATTTGTCACTGTACCTTACTACGTGCAGCACTACTCCATCCAACTTCTGCAACATATCAGCAAGCAAAGAACAAATTCAGCACTTTGTCACGGTCCTTTCTCCGCACCGTCAGCGAAACACTGCCCGAACCTTCTTCAGAAGACACCATCAGCAGAGGAATATCCTTCAGCAAAGTCACCAGACCTTTTTCCGACATCTCCCCTTTGCGCTCAGCCGTCTCTTGTACACATATCACTTCCACCTCTTTCTCCACCGTCACTTCCGCAAATACGGAAAGTTCCTTACAAACATTCTGCAAAGCAGAAGCATCCGCTCCCGTCACCACAGAAAAATTTCCGGCCGAAGAAGCCATGGCAAAAACAGGCATGTCATAATGCGCCATCACGGCAAGAGCCCTCTCTAAAAAACGAAAAGAGGCCACCGCCTCCAACGTACGTAAACGCACATACACTAATTCCGTACACTCAGCCAACACCTGGAAAGAAGAAGGCTCCCCTTCTTTATCTCCCCATTCTGCCAGACAGACCTTTCCATTATACAGGCCGACGGACCTTAATTTACAGCATTCCATCTTTCAAATTATCCTAAATATAAAATCCATTTTTGCGGACGAAAGATAGAAAAAGTCCTTATACAAAACAAACAAAACCCGTAAACTTTTTCTTCACACCACGAGGCACTTTTTACGTTTCCTTCCCGCGAAACCTACGTTTCTCAAGGCGGAACCGTAAGTTTTACGGAAGGGAAACATAAGGTTCAGCCACGAGAAACCTAAAAAACGGCAAAAGGAATTCCATTTAATGAAAGGGAACTCAAAAAAACACAGCAAATTTCATAAAAAAAGGAGCGAATGTTTTGGAGATTTCAAAATTCTTCCTACCTTTGCATCCGCAAACGAGAGATATGTATCCTCGTGAGAATTCAGGAGTTCTTCCTGAAATAAAGGATGGCCCGTTCGTCTATCGGTTAGGACGCAAGATTTTCATTCTTGAAAGGGGGGTTCGATTCCCCCACGGGCTACATAATAAACAAAAATCAAGAACAATATTAAAGATTAGTCGAGATGGCAAATCACAAATCATCTATTAAAAGAATCAGACAGGAAGAAAAAAGAAGACTTCACAACAGATATTATGCTAAGACAATGCGTAACGCAGTGAAGAAACTTCGTGCAACTACAGACAAAGCTGAAGCTGTTGCATTGTATCCTAGTGTACAGAAAATGTTGGATAAGCTGGCTAAGCGCAACATTATCCACGCGAACAAGGCTGCTAACTTGAAGTCTAAACTGGCTGCTCACATCAGCAAATTGGCTTAAGTCTACGCTTGACGCAAGAAAGATATTAAGGCTGGATGATTACATCTAGCCTTTTGTCGTATAGACTCGGTTCATGTCTTTTTCACGATTTTTAGAGTGCTGAAAATCGCTTCGTTCCAGTTTTTTTAGTATCTTTGAAAGCTTAAAAAAACGAAGAAAAAACATGAGTGAAGAACTGACACAGAACAGCGGAAGCAACTACTCGGCCAGCAGTATCCAGGTGCTGGAAGGACTGGAGGCCGTTCGTAAACGCCCCGCCATGTATATCGGCGACATCAGCGAAAAAGGCTTGCATCACCTGGTCTACGAGGTAGTGGACAACTCCATTGACGAAGCCCTTGCCGGTTATTGTACACATATAGAAGTAACTATCAACGAAGACAACTCGATTACCGTACAAGACAACGGTCGCGGTATTCCGGTCGATTTCCACGAAAAAGAAAAAAAATCAGCCCTCGAAGTCGTAATGACCGTGCTTCATGCCGGAGGTAAGTTCGACAAAGGTTCCTATAAGGTTTCCGGAGGTCTGCACGGTGTGGGTGTATCTTGTGTGAACGCCTTGTCTACTCACATGACCACCAACGTATTCCGCAACGGAAAAATCTACCAGCAGGAATATGAATGCGGAAAACCGCTGTATGCCGTAAAAGAAGTGGGTACAACCGACATTACCGGTACACGCCAGACTTTCTGGCCGGATGGAAGTATCTTCACCGTAACCGAATATAAATACAGCATTCTTCAGGCCCGCATGCGCGAGCTGGCTTACCTGAACAAAGGAATCACCATCACCCTGACCGACAAACGCGTGAAGGAGGAAGACGGTTCTTACAAACAGGAAAAGTTCCACTCAGAAGAAGGCGTGAAAGAATTCGTACGTTTCCTGAATTCCAACAATACACCGCTCATTGATGACGTAATCTACTTGAATACCGAAAAACAGGGTATTCCCATCGAGTGTGCCATTATGTACAACACCGGATTCCGTGAAAACCTTCACTCGTATGTGAACAACATCAACACCATCGAAGGTGGTACACACGAAGCCGGATTCCGTATGGCTCTGACACGTGTATTGAAGAAATATGCAGAAGAAAGCAAGGCGCTTGAAAAAGCCAAGGTAGAAATCTCAGGTGAAGACTTCCGCGAAGGACTGATTGCCGTGATTTCTGTAAAAGTATCGGAACCTCAGTTTGAAGGACAGACCAAGACCAAGTTGGGTAACAACGAAGTGAGCGGTGCTGTGAATCAAGCTGTGGGAGAAGCCCTGACTTATTACCTGGAAGAACATCCGAAAGAAGCAAAGATTATTGTCGACAAAGTGGTACTGGCTGCTACCGCACGTGTGGCTGCCCGCAAGGCCCGCGAATCGGTTCAGCGTAAAAGTCCGATGGGCGGTGGCGGACTGCCGGGAAAACTGGCCGACTGCTCCAGCCGTGTAGCCGAAGAATGCGAACTCTTCCTCGTCGAGGGTGATTCTGCAGGTGGCTCGGCCAAGCAAGGAAGAAGCCGTCAGTTCCAGGCCATCCTGCCATTGCGCGGTAAGATTCTGAACGTAGAAAAAGCCATGTGGCACAAAGCGTTCGAAAGCGATGAAGTGAACAACATCATTCAGGCGCTGGGCGTACGTTTCGGTGTGGACGGTGAAGAAGACAGCAAGAAAGCCAACATTGACAAGCTGCGCTACCACAAGGTCATCATCATGACCGATGCCGACGTCGATGGTTCTCACATCGACACACTGATCATGACACTGTTCTACCGCTATATGCCTGAAGTAATTCAGGGTGGTCACCTGTATATCGCTACTCCTCCGTTGTACAAATGCAGCAAAGGTAAAATCAGCGAATACTGCTATACAGACGAAGCCCGCCAGGCTTTCATCCAGAAATATGGCGAAGGAAACGAGCAAGGTATTCATACCCAGCGTTACAAAGGTTTGGGTGAAATGAATCCGGAACAGTTATGGGAAACTACCATGAATCCGGAAACCCGTATCCTAAAACAGGTAAATATCGAAAACGCGGCCGAAGCCGACTATATATTCTCCATGCTAATGGGCGACGATGTAGGTCCACGCCGTGAATTTATCGAGAAAAATGCGACGTATGCAAATATCGACGCATAATCTCATTTTTTAATTCATTATTATTAAATCCATCCTCACATCTTACACGAGGGAACCTCCGGAAGCCGAAAGGACATCCGGAGGTTTTTTATTTGCATGAATCCATGAGATTCATTATTTTTGGACAAAACTATGAGCCACAACTAATACATAAGATATGAAAATTACTTTTCGCATACAATACCGTACAGTCTGGGGAGAAAGCCTGTGCGTGCTTCTCAGCCAGAATCACATACAACATACCGTAGAAATGACTACCCGCAACGGAGAAGAATGGACCGGAAAGGCAGAATTCGACTTTCACCCTTCCGAACCTATCTGCTACCGTTATGCCGTAAGCCGTCAAGGCACCCTTGTACGCCAGGAATTTGGCGCCATCCCCCATTCTTTCTATCCGGGTAACTTGCAACAGCAGCACTACCTCGTAGAAGACTGTTGGAGAGATCTGCCACAAGATGCCTACCGCTATACATCGGCTTTCAACAATGCATACACGCCGGAACAGCCCTCCCGCTTGTCTGACAATACCGGCAGGTGCATCACCTTCCGCGCACTTTGCCCCGGACTGAGTACCCACGGACAGCGTCTGGGCCTCATCGGAAGCTGTGCAGCACTGGGTAGTTGGGAGTACTGCCGCCCGCTGAGAATGAAGGAAGTACAGCCCAACGTATGGCACCTGACACTGGATGCCTCCTCATTGGAATATCCTTTTGAATATAAGTTCGTGGCCATTCATGAAGAAACCGGAGCCGTAGAGAAATGGGAAACCCGCCCCAACCGGATATTCCCTCTGCAACCGTTACAACGCGGAGAAACCTACCTGCCCATGGAAACGGAAGTGTTCTTTGACGATGCCCCGCAACGGATAGCCGGTTGCGCCATTCCCGTATTCTCCCTTCGCTCGGAAGGCAGTTGCGGCGTAGGCGACTTCGGCGACCTGAAGCTACTGGCCGACTGGGCAGATGAGACCGGACAGAAAGCCATTCAGATTCTTCCCATCAATGATACGACTATGAGTGGTACGTGGACTGACTCTTATCCTTATAACAGCATCTCCATCTACGCTTTTCACCCGATGTACATCGACCTTCGCCAGCTCCCAGCCCTGAAGGACAAGAAAGCCGCAGAAGCGTTCGAAAAAGCACGCATCGAAGTGAATACCCTTCCCATGATGGATTATGAGAAAGCTAACAAGCTGAAGATGGACTACCTGAGAAAAGTATACCAGATGGAAGGGAAAAAAGTACTTGCCTCGGAAGATTTCCTGAACTTCTTCCAGCATAATGAGGAATGGCTTCAGCCTTATGCTGCTTTCTGCTACCTGCGCGACTCGTATGGCACACCGGATTTCAATCACTGGCCGAAATATTCTACTTACGATGCCGATGAAATAGCCAGACTGTGTACACCCGGAAACAAAGCCTATACCAAAATCGCCTTCTACTATTACCTGCAATACCAGTTGCACGTGCAGCTACTCGCCGTTAGTACGTATGCCAGAGCAAAAGGCATTCTGCTGAAAGGCGACATTCCCATCGGTATCAGCCGTTCCAGCGTAGAAGCCTGGGTAGAACCCCATTATTTCCATCTCAACGGTCAGGCAGGTGCTCCTCCCGATGCGTTCTCTGTCAACGGACAAAACTGGGGATTCCCAACCTATAATTGGGAAGTAATGGAAAAAGACAATTACCGCTGGTGGCGCCGCCGTTTCTCCAAGATGGCAGAATACTTTACGGCCTACCGCATCGACCATATCTTAGGATTTTTCCGCATCTGGGAAATTCCCGACCATTCGGTACACGGTCTGCTCGGACAGTTCTCCCCTTCCCTTCCCCTGAGCATGGATGAAATCAGAAGCTTTGGTCTGAATCTGGACCGGGACTTCATGACACAGCCGTTTATCAACGACAAGGTGCTGGAAGAAGTCTTCGGCGCACAAAGTGAGTACGTACGGCAACATTTTATCACGCCCAACGGAAAAGGAGGCTACGCATTACTGCCGGAGTTTGATACCCAGCGAAAGGTGGAAGCTTATTTCAATGGAAAAGAAGACGAGGATAGTCTGAAACTAAAAGAAGGACTTTATTCCCTGATCAGCAACGTGCTGTTCGTCACAGACCACCACGACACCGAGAAACTCCATCCCAGAATTGCCGTACAGAATGATTCCGTATTCCAGCAGCTGAACTGGAAGCAACAGGGAGCCTTCAATCACCTGTACAATCATTACTACTACCAGCGCCACAACGAATTCTGGTATCAGGAAGCCATGAAAAAGCTTCCGGTGCTCACCCAGTCCACTCCTATGTTAGTATGTGGAGAGGATTTAGGCATGGTTCCGGAGTGTGTGCCCTGGGTAATGAGACAGTTGCAGATACTCTCGCTTGAAATCCAACGCATGCCCAAACAAATGTACGAAGACTTCGGACACCCTGAAAACTATCCGTTCTTGTCGGTATGCACCATCGGTACGCACGACATGTCCACTTTCCGCGGATGGTGGGAAGAAGACCCAGTCCTCACAGAGCGCTTCTACCATCAGGAAATGCACCATCAGGGAGAGATTCCTGTACATGCTCCCGGATGGCTCTGTAAGGACATCGTATTCCATCACCTGAAAAGCCCTTCACTGCTCTGCATTTTGGCATGGCAGGACTGGATGAGCATCAACGAGCAGTTACGCAATCCGGATATAGAAGGAGAGCGAATTAACATACCGGCCCATCCACGGCATTACTGGCGATGGAGAATGCACCTCACACTGGAGCAACTTCTGAAAGAAAAGGAACTGAACCAGACAATCCGTGAATTGATTGAAGACAGCAACCGTAGATAAAAATATACAATAAGGGCCTGAAATTCCAACAACTTCAGGCCCTCCTCATTTTTTTCTTATCAAAAATTTACTTCTTTCCCAATAAAAATTCGTCAATGGTCTTTCTCAAAGCCTCTTCAGGCAAAGCCCCTTGCGCCACCTGAGGAGTTCCCTTTGCCGGAATGAACAGAAGGGTCGGAATACTGCGTATACCAAAAGCTGCCGACAACTCAGGTTCCTTATCTGTATCAATCTTATAAACCACAATCTTTCCTTTGTATTCCGCAGCCAGTTTCTCTAATACCGGGGCGATAGCCTTACATGGACCACACCAAGTGGCATAGAAATCCACAATGGCCGGTTTACCACCTTCGTATTTCCATTCCTTCGGATTCTTCTCATAATTATATACCTTAGCCAAGAAATCAGCTTTAGTCAGATGAGTAACATTGGCTTGTACAGCTGCACTCTCCTGTACTTCCGCCTTGGTTTCTTTACCAGCATTATTTCCACAAGCCGGAGTCAGCATGGCAGCAGCCAGCGCCATCAACAGCAATCTTTTCATAATTCACAAAATAACGGGTTATCAATTCTTTTCTTTGTGCACAAAAATAGTGCATTTTGTAATAAGAACAAATTTTGAATCAAACAAGTTGAGAGAAACGCGCGTTTATAACTTTTATTGCGAAAGTCCGATGGAATACTATAAAACATCAGCGGGACAAACAAATATACTTTGTTCATCCCGCTGAGATTTAATCTTTTAATCTGCCCTGACGGCTATTAATATTCTTCCTCGTTGAAGAAAAAATCTTCTTTACTCGGATAATCAGGCCAGATATCTTCTATACTTTCATAAATTTCTCCTTCGTCTTCCATTTCCTGCAAGTTTTCGATTACTTCCAGTGGAGCACCTGAACGCATTGCATAGTCAATTAACTCGTCTTTAGTTGCTGGCCAAGGAGCATCTTCCAGCTTTGAGGCCAATTCCAATGTCCAATACATAGTATATAATTTTAAACAGTTTTACTTCTTTATATTGATTCGCAAAAATATAACAAATTCTTTCACTCGCAACGCTTATCCCAATAAATTTCGCTTTCGTCTGTTAAATTGTTTAACCGGCGTGACAAAACGAACAGATAATCAGACAATCGGTTCACAAAACACTTTGCCTGCTCCTCCAATTCATAGGAAAGACTTTCTTCCAAGGCCTGAATCCGACGTTCTGCCCGACGACAGACCGTACGACAGACATGACAAACGGAAGCCGGATAACTCCCTCCCGGAAGGATAAAACCTGCAAGCGACGGTAAAGAAGCGTTTATCTCATCGATAGCCTGTTCCAGACGCTGCACATTCTCTACTGAGATATGACTCTCTACCGGGAAAGTAGTCTTTTCCAAGTCGGTAGCCAAATAAGAACCCAATGAAAACAGTTTATGCTGCACAAAGCGCAACAACTCTTCATGCTCTGCATCCTTCATCACCGAAATTAACAACCCGATAAAAGAATTCAGTTCGTCTATGGTTCCGTATGCATCCAGACGTATATCTGCTTTTGAAACACGTACTCCTCCTACCAGTGAGGTGGTACCTTTATCACCTGTCTTGGTATAAATCTTGGTCATTTTCATATATTTAAGGTCTTAAAGTCAAAGAAAGTTCACAATACGATGCTCCTTTACACGCTCTTTATCAAAAAATACCAGTCCGACATCATAAAGGTCAAATGTGATTCCCGTACGAGGATCTGCTATAACTTCCTTCCACCATCTTTTCTTCTCTGGAGTAGCATAAGGATTACCGATGATGAAACAAGTATGTTTATCGGCCAGTGGAATCAGTCGTTCAAACATCTCCTTATACGCTGGAGTATGGGCGATATGTACCACTTCCGGCTTTACACCCTCCTTGAGTAGCCTATCCATATCTGCTTCACAGTTTCCGGTCAGGTAATCAATAGAAGATTTACCGGAGAGAATCCGTTTCACTGCATCTTCCGATTGTTCTGAGAACGTATAAACCTGCATGCCTGTATTGGCTTCGGCCATATAGCGGGTACTTATTCCGCTGCCAGTTCCCACTTCCCACACTACAGAAGGCCGGAGATGATTAATCAGACGGAACAAGAACTTATCGACCTTTTCCCGATAATGAGGCAAAAAAGCCACCACACGTCTCAGATGATGCAATGGTGCATAGGCATAGAATGGTAAACGTTCGTAAATGACAAACGTAATAAAAAAGAAATCGGAAGGAGAATGTACTCCGTATCCGCAACGATGCCGGAAACGACGACACCAGTTCCACCCTCTTAATATAAAATCCCCCATTTTTCGGACGCTAATATTGGTTGATAACGGGGGACAAAGATAAAATTTATAGTGGAAAAACAAAAAGGATAGTGTAATTATGATACAAAATATCCTGAATGGATGCAGAAATCATTCCGCTTCCATCCAGGATCAATATTTCATGAAAAACGTGGTTTATTTACGTTGTCCCAGTTTGTCATCCAAATACAGAATGCCAGCTGCGTCGCCACATTTTCTAAGTTTCTCTACAATGTTCTGTGCTGTAGCTTCTTCTTCCACCTGTTCACGAACATATCCCCACAAGAAATCCTGTGAAGCTTTGTCTTTTACTTCAGAAGCAACATTTACCAACTCGTCAATCAAGCTGGATACATGACATTCGTGCTTGTAAACATGTTCAAATACTTCCTGTACGCTGCCCCATCCTTGTGGAACGACATCAATTTTATCCACTTTAGCTGCACCACCGCGTTTAACCAAATAATCAGCTAAATCATAAGCATGCTGCAATTCTTCTTGTGACTGTTTACGCATCCATGAAGCAAAACCGTCGAAACCTTCTTTCTGCAAGTAGAAAGACATGGACAAATACAAGTTAGAAGACCACATTTCCGCAGTAATCTGCTCGTTGATGGCATTTTGCAATTTTTCTGAAATCATAGTTCTATGTGTTTAAGTAAGTAATTCAATATCTATGAAGTAAACCACAAAAAAGATGCCAGATAAGTTCCTGCCACATTTTTTCCAGCGAACTGACAAGATGTCACCAGACCAAGTCTATCTACGAAAGCATGCGGGCTTTTCCCCAGAAGAAACGGGACAAATTCAGCTTATCCATCCCCCAGGCTATAGCAAACGAACCAATTACACAGAAACATAAGGACACACATAAAAAGAGCATCCCGGTAGGTTCAAAAGCCAATACAGGCACCAAAGGCTTCACTGCCATTGTAAATACCGGAGAAAATACTAACAGCACAAAGGTATGAGAGCCTATGTAACCCAATCCTTTTTTCAGATAATCGGGTAAATAGCGATATACAGCCAACAGAAAACTAATCATCAGATAAGTCAGAGCAGCCCCTGAAAGAGTTGATTTATTCAGGTTTGTCTCATCAGCAGCCAGCCATATTACAGGCAACAAAGCCCAAAATGAAGCTGAAAAGAAAGTACGGAAATTTATCGATCTCCGTCTCAAAGCCACTCCTGCTGTAAAGTAAAGCGCATTTATTAAAGAAAGTATTCCACAAGCTGACAATACGGCATAGCATAAGGCCAGTATAATTAAGACGGAAACGGTATTACTCCACTTTCCAGCCAATTTGTCCACCAATAAATAAACAAGTCCACACAGCATCAACGTATGAAGATACCAATAGGGTCCCAAAGGATGTAAGAACAATTTATCCAGCCATAGAGGAACACTTAGATGCTCCACTGATTCACGAACCGGCAGAATAGCAGACATGATGACATAACCTGTTTCCATCACAGCGTATGGAATAAAAATCCACCACATTGTACGCAGAAACGGACGTATTCCTTTAGCTATATTCATGACATAACCGGAAATGACCAAGAAAGCAGGCATGTGGAAAGTATAAACCAAAGCTTTAGCGTATGGATATTTGTCACCGATATATACAAGATGAAACACAATCATCAATAAAATAAAAATGGATTTCAAGTAATCGAGCTCTGCAATACGATTTTTCATGGAGCATAAGAATTGATTGGTAATAAAAAAGGTTGACTTAATCAAGTCAACCTCTCTGTACCCAGACCCGGGGTCGAACCGGGATGGATGTTACTCCACTGGTGTTTGAGACCAGCGCGTCTACCGATTCCGCCATCTGGGCATTTGTTTTTCGTTTGCGTGTGCAAAGGTAAACACAATTTTCTAAACACACAAGGAAAATGCTGATTTTTATCAAAAAAATCTCTTGTTGTCCTTGTATTACACAAGCAGCAACAAGAGATTATATAGTTTCACCGTTTATTTCTGACGGATAAAGATGTTTATCGGAGTTCCCGAAAGTTTCCAGCGTTCACGAATCTTATTTTCAAGGAAACGACGGTAAGGCTCTTTCACGTATTGCGGCAAGTTGGCAAAGAACACAAATGAAGGAACCTGTGTATTCGGCAACTGAGTGATGTACTTAATCTTGATATACTTTCCTTTATTTGAAGGTGGTGGATAAGCCTCAATCAGCGGCAGAAGTTCCTCGTTCAGACGAGCAGTCGGGATTCTTGTCGTACGTGCCTGGTAAACTTCCTTCGCCAGTTCAAGCACCTTCAGAATACGTTGTTTTGTCAATGCTGATGTAAAGACAATTGGAAAGTCAGTAAAAGGAGCCAGACGATCACGAATCGCATCTTCATATCCTTTCATTACCTTAGCCGTTTTATCCTCAATCAAGTCCCATTTGTTGACAACGACCACAAGTCCTTTCTGGTTTCGCTGTACCAAAAAGAAGATGTTCAAATCCTGACCTTCGATACCACGTGTAGCATCCAGCATCAGAATACATACATCCGAATTTTCGATTGAGCGGATGGAACGGATTACAGAATAATACTCCAGATCTTCGCTCACTTTATTCTTTTTACGGATACCGGCTGTATCGACCAGATAGAAATCAAAACCAAACTTATTGTAACGGGTATAGATAGAATCGCGCGTAGTACCCGCAATTTCTGTCACAATATTACGGTCTTCTCCAATAAAGGCATTGATAATAGACGATTTTCCGGCATTCGGACGTCCTACCACAGCAAAGCGAGGTATATCATCATCCAAAATTTCAGGAGTTTCCTTCTTGAACTTGCTCAATACTAAATCCAGCAAGTCACCTGTACCACTTCCACTCAAAGCAGAAACACAGTAAGGATCACCCAAGCCTAAGGAATAAAACTCAGCCGCATTATACTGCAGGTCGTTATTATCCGTTTTATTTGCAACTAAAAGTACAGGAGTCTTGGAACGGCGCAAGATTTCGGCTACTTCCATATCCAAATCAGTAACTCCATTCATTACGTCTACCACAAACAAAATGACATCGGCTTCATCAATTGCCAGCATTACCTGTTTGCGAATTTCCTCCTCGAATACATCATCCGAGTTGACTACCCATCCTCCGGTATCTACTACTGAGAATTCCTTTCCCAGCCATTCCGACTTACCATACTGTCGGTCGCGGGTTGTACCGGCCTGTTCATTCACAATCGCCTGACGACTCTTGGTCAGACGGTTAAACAGTGTCGACTTTCCCACATTGGGACGTCCCACAATCGCAACTAAATTTCCCATAATTATCTTCATTTACGGCTTCGCAGCCGATATTAATCCAATTGATAACCAAAATTTTTCAATTCCTTGTCAGAGCTTCTCCAGTCCTTATCCACTTTGACAAATGTCTCCAGGTAAATGGATTTACGGAAGAAGTGCTCCAATGTCTTACGCGCTTCAGTAGCTACTTTCTTCAAGGCTTTTCCCTGACGACCGATAATAATACCTTTCTGAGAATCGCGTTCCACATAAATTACCGCATTGATATGGATGCTTTTCTCGTCTTCCTTGAACTGTTCTACTACGACCTCTACTGAATAAGGAATCTCCTTGTCATAATACAACAAAATCTTTTCACGGATAATCTCTGTCACAAAGAAACGGGCAGGCTTATCCGTCCATTGGTCCTTTCCAAAATAAGGAGGAGAATCCGGCAACAGCTCCTTAATACGCTTCATCACCACATCCACATTGAATTTGGCCATTGCAGAGATAGGAATAATTTCCGCTTCAGGCAGCATCTCGTGCCATTCATCCACCAATTTCACCAAATCCTCCTGATTGGTCAGGTCAATCTTGTTAATCAGCAACAAAACCGGCACCTTCAGGTTGCGCACCTTTTCCATAAACTCCGCATTCTTGTCCGGTTTTTCCACCGTATCAGTAACATACAGCAACACGTCTGCATCCACCAATGCCGATTCCGAGAAGTTGAGCATAGACTCCTGAAGCTTATAGTTAGGCTTCAATACCCCCGGAGTATCAGAGAAGACAATCTGCATATCCTCCGTATTAAGAATACCCATAATACGATGGCGAGTTGTCTGAGCCTTGAAAGTCGCGATGGAGATACGTTCCCCCACCAGCAAGTTCATCAAAGTAGATTTTCCGACATTCGGATTACCTACAATATTCACAAATCCGGCTTTGTGCATAAGTAAATATTAGTTCACAGACAAAAAAACGCATCGATTGGGATGCGTTTTTTATCTGTAGTGTTAATTCTTTCTTTATTTATTTCCGTCATAACCCCACTTCACATAGCAGGCACCCCAGGTAAATCCTGCACCAAACGCAGTGAAGATGATATTATCGCCCTTCTTCAGTTGCTTTTCGTAATCCCATAAGCAAAGTGGCAGAGTTCCAGCACTGGTATTACCATAACGCTGGATATTAATCATCACCTTATCCAATGGAACTTCCAGACGAGAAGCAACCGCATCAATGATTCGCAGATTTGCCTGATGAGGTACAATCCAGTTGATGTTGTCCTTATTCAAGCCATTACGTTCTGCAATCTGAGCCGTTACGTCAGACATATTAGATACAGCATATTTAAATACCGTTCTACCTTCCTGATACAGATAATGCATCTTATTGTCAATTGTAAAATAAGAAGGAGGACAAACCGAACCACCTGCTTTCATGTGCAGGAACGGAAGTCCTTTACCATCTGTACGCAAGATAGAGTCCATGATACCATAGTCTTCTGTAGTAGCTTCTACCATGCAAGCCGCAGCACCGTCACCGAAAATCGGACATGTAGCGCGGTCTCCATAGTTCACCATTGAAGACATCTTATCTGCACCTACAATGATAATTTTTTTATGACGACCAGACTGAATCATGCTGGCAGCAGTTTCCATGGCATACAAGAATCCGCTACAAGCAGCCTGCAAGTCAAATGCATACGCATTCTTCAATCCCAGTTTGTCACAAAGAATAGAAGCAGTAGAAGGGAAATGATAGTCAGGAGTTGTAGTAGCTACAATCACGCAGTCAATAGAAGCCGGATCCGAGTCCGTTTTCTGCATCAACTGCTTGGCAGCCTTACGGGCCAAATATGAAGTTCCCAAACCTTCTTCGTTCAGGATACGTCTTTCTTTCACCCCGATACGAGTCATAATCCACTCATCGTTGGTGTCAACCATTCTCGACAATTCTTCGTTTGTCAGGACATAATCAGGTACATATCCACCGACTCCTGTAATTACAGCATTTATTTTTTCCATCATTTCTTAATTTCGTGGCTTATAAAAAAACAGCCGAAGAGCCGAAATGGCTCTCCGGCTTTAATTTCCCTGGAACATGCAAAGATGTTCTACAAAGCGTCAAGTTATTAAAGAGCAGCTTCTTTTTCGATAGCCAATTTACCTCTGTAATAACCACAAGCCCCACATACTGTGTGATAAACATGCCATTCGCCGCAGTTCGGACAAATAGCTAAAGTAGGAGCAACTGCCTTGTCATGAGTTCTTCTCTTCGCAGTTCTCGTTTTTGATTGTCTTCTTTTAGGATGTGCCATTTTTCTAAACTTTTATTTAATTATTATCTAATATTTTCTTCAATTCGTTCCATCTCGGATCTATCTCACGTGCTTCTGAAGGCTCATCTGTCATTTCCTCCTCATCCAGGAAATCATCCATTTCATCTTCTTCATCTGCAGAAGTACGCAAATGTTTGTTCAAGGCTCCCATCATACCTTTATTACATTTTCCGGGAGCATGCACATGCTTCATCGGTATGCTCAATGCGATAAACTCGTACATAAACCAAGCGACGTTAATATAGCCGTCTTCTTCCGGCACAATCACCATATCGTCTTCGTCCGAGAATTCGAGTCCGAGTTTTACCTTCAATGTGTCATCCGTTTCTACCGGCAACTCCATGTCATCCAGGCAACGATCGCACGGCACAACTACGGAACCCTCAATATGGAAATTCAAGACATAAATGCCCATTGTTTTCTTCACATCCAACTGTACCTGCAGTTTTCCTTTTTGAATCTCCGGAGCATCAATATCCGCGAAGAACTGATTTGTCAGTGAAAACTCATAATGAGCCGAGTTTTCCTTCATGTTCTTCAATTCTATTTTATATGTAGCAAGTTTTCCCAAGTCGCAATACTATATAAATCGGGCGACAAAGATACAAATAATAATTCATTTTATCTAGTCTTTCTACTTTTTATTTATTAAAAATACTTGTTTCCCTTCGAATCTGCCTTCTTAATACCTATTATAATATACCCATATTTCCTAATCATTAAGACTAAAACGCTATTGCTTTCCTCTCCTTTATCTTTAAAGAAGCAACATTGCCCCCTGATAGAATAGAGTTTTAATATAATTAACCCTAATATCGTAAATAAATATAGTATTAATAGCACATTTAATTAGCAAATTAAGTAACTTTGCGGCACATATCAAAGAAATAAAACCTTATCTGTATGTTAACTCAAATAATTAATGCCCGTATTTTAACTCCACAAGGCTGGTTAAAAGACGGTTCTGTACTAATCAGAGACAACAAAATCCTGGAAGTAACCAATTGTGACCTGGCTATCGTCGGTGCGACACTTATTGATGCAAAAGGAATGTATATCGTGCCGGGAGGAGTCGAGATCCATGTACATGGTGGAGGTGGACGTGACTTCATGGAAGGATCTGAAGATGCGTTCCGTGCAGCTATCAAGGCTCACATGCAGCATGGTACCACAAGTATTTTCCCGACGCTTTCTTCGTCTACCATTCCTATGATTCGTGCTGCTGCTGAAACTACGGAAAAATTAATGAGTGAACCTGACAGTCCGGTACTCGGACTCCATTTGGAAGGACATTATTTCAATATGAAAATGGCAGGGGGACAGATGCCGGAAAATATCAAGAACCCTGATCCAGAAGAATACATTCCACTTTTGGAAGAAACTCACTGCATCAAGCGATGGGATGCTGCTCCCGAACTTCCGGGTGCTATGCAATTCGGTAAGTATATCACTTCAAAAGGTGTATTAGCCTCAGTAGGACATACACAAGCTGAATTTGAAGACATCTATACAGGATTCTACGCCGGCTATACTCATGCCACACATTTCTATAATGCGATGCCGGGATTCCACAAACGTCGCGAATACAAGTACGAAGGAACTGTAGAAAGTATCTACCTAATGGACGACATGACAGTAGAAGTGGTAGCCGACGGCATCCATGTTCCTCCTACCATTCTTCGTCTGGTACATAAAATCAAAGGAGTAGAAAAGACAGCTCTGATTACTGATGCACTGGCATGTGCAGCCAGCGACAGCAAAGAAGCCTTCGACCCTCGTGTCATCATTGAAGATGGAGTTTGTAAACTGGCCGACCGTTCTGCACTGGCAGGTAGCATCGCCACCATGGACCGCCTGATTCGTACCATGGTACAAAAGGCTGAGATTCCATTGGAAGATGCAGTCAGAATGGCTTCAGAAACACCTGCCCGCATTATGGGTGTGCTCGACCGCAAAGGTACACTGGAAAGAGGAAAAGATGCAGACATCATCGCTCTTGACCGCGACCTGAATGTTCGTGCCGTATGGGCAATGGGAAAACTGGTGGAAGGTACCAACAAACTTTTTTAACGACTTAAATACTCGACGATTATGTTGACTCAAATCATAAATGGGCATATTCTTACCCCACAAGGATGGTTGAAAGACGGCTCTGTCCTCATTAGCGACGGAAAAATCCTGGAAGTAACTAACAGCGACCTGGCTGTTATCGGTGCAACAGTAATTGATGCCAAAGGCATGTACATCGTACCAGGATTTGTAAGCATGCACGCACACGGAGGTGCCGGACACGATTTTACAGAAGGTACTACCGAAGCTTTTCAGAAAGCTACACAAGCTCACCTGGCCCACGGAGCAACTTCTATCTTCCCCACACTAAGTTCTACCAGCTTTGATAATATCAAATGTGCAGTAACTACATGCGAGGAACTGATGAAAGCACCTGGAAACATTATTCAAGGACTTCACATTGAAGGTCCGTACCTCAATAAGAAAATGGCTGGAGCACAGTGGGAAGAGTTCCTGAAAGATCCAGATCCTGAAGAATATATTCCTTTACTGGAAAGCACACAGTGTGTCAAACGCTGGGACATCAGTCCGGAGCTCCCTGGAGGACATGACTTCGCAAGATATACTCGTTCCAAAGGTATTCTGACAGCAGTCACTCACACCGAAGCCGAATATCCGGAAATCAAAGCCGCATTCGAAGCCGGATTCACTCACGCCGCACATTTCTACAATGCAATGCCGGGATTTCACAAACGCCGTGAATATAAATATGAGGGTACAGTAGAAAGCGTATACCTGACAGACGGAATGAGTGTAGAAGTAATTGCCGACGGTATCCACCTGCCTGCTACCATCCTGAAATTAGTCTATAAGCTCAAAGGAGTAGAGCAAACCTGTCTGGTCACTGACGCACTTAAATACGCAGCCAACGAGGGAGGAACCATTGATGATCCGAAATATATCATCGAAAACGGAGTTTGTAAATTAGCCGACCACTCCTCACTGGCAGGAAGTCTGGCAACCATGGATGTACTGATTCAAACCATGGTGAAAAAAGCCTCCATTCCATTGGCCGATGCTGTTCGCATGGCTTCCGAAACTCCCGCCAAGCTTATTGGTATCGAATCACACAAAGGAACTCTCCAAAAGGGAAAAGACGCCGACATTGTCATTCTTGACAAAGACATCAATGTACGCTGCGTATTCTCTCAAGGAAAAATCGTGGAAGGCACCAATACAATGATTCACTAACCTAACCTAATTATATTATAGAAATCAATCTAAAATTCCCTGGACTGTGAAGTTCGGGGATTTTTTTGTCTTTATACTTCAGGAAGGTTGGTACAATACAGCCCCTTCTCTATCCCCTTCTTCCAAAGTGCCTTCTACATCCCCAACATGTCAGAAATTCCAAGCAGGATAATAATCCTATGAAGAAGTAAACATATCTTCAATATAGTTTCTCTTCTCAAACTGTTTTCATTCGCTCTGAGGAAGTCTGGATGCTCCAATAAAGAATGACTCTCCTTTGCGGAGAAAACGTCTCCAGGCGCATTTCTGAAGGCCGTCCGGATAAGCGGTAAGGAAACAAAGGAAAGCAAGGGGAAAAGGAAGGAAAGAAAGAATCCGGCAGCAAAAAGAAGAAGCGGCCTGCCGCGGAAACGGACGCAGGCGTACAGACAAAAAAAGTCCTGAAGCGTTTCTGCCTCAGGACTTCTGTTAAAACGGCGACTACCTACTCTCCCACTTGCGCAGTACCATCGGCGTGACGAAGCTTAACTTCTCTGTTCGGAATGGGAAGAGGTGGAACCTTCGTGCAATAGTCACCTGAATACCTTTATATATTCATGACTCACAAGCAAGCAATCTCAGCACTTGTTTCTGCTAAACGTATATACCATCCTTTCGATGACTTCCATCCGCTCCGCGCGGATAAGGAAAGCTGACGGGCAATTAGTAATGCTCGGCTTTGCTGTCTCCAGCTTTACACCTGCATCCTATCAACGTTGTCGTCTTCAACGACCCTCAAGAAATCTAATCTTGTGGCCGGCTTCGCACTTAGATGCTTTCAGCGCTTATCCGATCCCGACTTAGATACCCGGCGATGCGCCTGGCGGCACAACCGGTAAACCAGAGGTCGGTCCAACACGGTCCTCTCGTACTAGTGTCAGAGCCACGCAAATTTCATACGCCCACGATAGATAGAGACCGAACTGTCTCACGACGTTCTGAACCCAGCTCGCGTGCCACTTTAATGGGCGAACAGCCCAACCCTTGGGACCTTCTCCAGCCCCAGGATGTGACGAGCCGACATCGAGGTGCCAAACCACTCCGTCGATATGAGCTCTTGGGAGGGATCAGCCTGTTATCCCCGGAGTACCTTTTATCCTTTGAGCGATGTCCCTTCCATACGGAAACACCGGATCACTATGCTCTAGTTTCCTACCTGCTCGACTTGTCTGTCTCCCAGTCAAGCGCCCTTTTGCCATTACACTCTGCGGACGGTTACCGATCGTCCTGAGGGCACCTTTAGAAGCCTCCGTTACGCTTTTGGAGGCGACCACCCCAGTCAAACTACCCACCAAGCAATGTCCTTCTATCCGGAAGTTAGAACTCAAACAAACGAAGGGTCGTATTTCAACAGCGGCTCCACGAACACTGGCGTGCCCGATTCAATGCCTCCGACCTATCCTACACATCGCGTGCCCAAATTCAATGCTAAGCTATAGTAAAGGTTCACGGGGTCTTTTCGTCCCATCGCGGGTAATCGGCATCTTCACCGATACTACAATTTCACTGAGCTCACGGTTGAGACAGCGTCCGGATCATTACACCATTCGTGCAGGTCGGAACTTACCCGACAAGGAATTTCGCTACCTTAGGACCGTTATAGTTACGGCCGCCGTTTACTGGGGCTTCAATTCAATGCTTCTCTTGCGATGACATCTCCTCTTAACCTTCCAGCACCGGGCAGGTGTCAGGCTGTATACGTCTACTTTCATATTGGCACAGCCCTGTGTTTTTGTTAAACAGTTGCCTGGACCTATTCTCTGCGCCCTCCCATTTCTGGGTAGGGACCCTTTATCCCGAAGTTACAGGGTCAGTTTGCCTAGTTCCTTAACCGTGATTCACTCAAGCGCCTTAGTATATTCAACCCGACTACGTGTGTCCGTTTGCGGTACGGGTACCTCTGAAGTTATGTTTAGCGGATTTTCTAGGCAGTCTGCTTACCCGCACTATTGGATTGTCCCGAAGGACGTTCCATACTGTCAAGTTCGACTCTTTCCGTGGATTTGCCTGCGGAAATCAACGTCTACACTCTTTAACCGGCTATTCCGTCAGCCGGCGGCGGTGTCACTCCTGCGTCCCCACGTCACCCTCAAAGGTAGTAACGGAATATTAACCGTTTCTGCCATCGGTCTCGCCGTTCGGCTGAACCTTAGGACCCGACTTACCCTGATCCGATTAGCGTTGATCAGGAAACCTTAGTCTTTCGGCGAGGGGGTTTCTCACCCCCTTTATCGTTACTTATACCTACATTTGCTTTTCCATACGCTCCAGAATGGCTCACGCCACGCCTTCAACGCAGAATGGAATGCTCCCCTACCAATCATTGCTGATTCTATAGCTTCGGCAGACAACTTAATACCCGATTATTATCCACGCCCGATTCCTCGACTAGTGAGCTGTTACGCACTCTTTAAATGAATGGCTGCTTCCAAGCCAACATCCTAGCTGTCTTAGCAATCAGACTTCGTTAGTTTAACTTAGCTGTCATTTCGGGGCCTTAGCTGATAGTCCGGATTCTTCTCCTCTCGGGCACGGACCTTAGCACCCATGCCCTCACTCCCGCGGTAAAACTGATGCGCATTCGGAGTTTGTCAGGACTTGATAGGCGGTGAAGCCCTCGCATCCAATCAGTCGCTCTACCTCACATCAGTAACCCGCGAGGCTGCACCTAAATGCATTTCGGGGAGTACGAGCTATCTCCAAGTTTGATTAGCCTTTCACCCCTACCCTCAGCTCATCCAGAAGCTTTTCAACGCTTATTGGTGCGGACCTCCATCTGGTGTTACCCAGACTTCATCCTGGCCAAGGGTAGATCACTTGGTTTCGCGTCTACCGCAACTGACTCGACGCCCTCTTCAGACTCGCTTTCGCTTCGGCTGCAGGTCTCGTGACCCTTAACCTTGCCAGATACGGTAACTCGTAGGTTCATTATGCAAAAGGCACGCCGTCACACTTTCGTGCTCCGACCGCTTGTAGGCGCACGGTTTCAGGTACTCTTTCACTCTTCTGTTCGAAGTGCTTTTCACCTTTCCCTCACGGTACTGGTCCACTATCGGTCTCTCGGGAGTATTTAGCCTTACCGGATGGTCCCGGCAGATTCACGCAGAATTCCTCGTGTTCCGCGCTACTCAGGATACCACTATGCTTCGTCTTGCTTCGAATACCGGACTGTCACCGTCTCTGGTCAGCCTTTCCAGGCTGTTCCTCTCACAAGAGTTCTTGCAACGCCGTGGTCCTACAACCCCATCCATGCCGTAACATGAATGGTTTGGGCTCTTCCCCGTTCGCTCGCCACTACTGGGGGAATCATTGTTATTTTCTTTTCCTGCAGGTACTAAGATGTTTCAGTTCCCTGCGTTAGCTCCTCAACTAGATGAGGTGATATCCCTTCAGGATATCGGGTTGTCCCATTCGGAGATTCACGGATCAAAGGTTATTTGCACCTCCCCGTGACTTATCGCAGCTTATCACGTCCTTCATCGCCTCCGAGAGCCAAGGCATCCGCCATGCGCCCTTTCCTACTTTCCTTATCACGTGCACGCGCATCTTCCGATGCGTGCGGGATGATATATACTTTTAGCTTTCGTACTAAAATTACTTTTGCTTGTTACATCATGTCATAGACCTTCTTTCAATGAATAATTAATAATGAATAATTAAGAACCCATTGCTTGTGGAGAATAACGGATTCGAACCGTTGACCCCCTGCGTGCAAAGCAGGTGCTCTAGCCAGCTGAGCTAATCCCCCGTTTTTTGCGGCTGCAAAGGTAAGCATTTTACTTTGTTCCTGCAAAATTTTAAGGAAGTTTTTTTCTTCCTTCTCTTCGGGTAGTCCCAGGCAGAGTTGAACTGCCGACCTCTACATTATCAGTGTAGCGCTCTAACCAACTGAGCTATAGGACTAGCTTTGTGATTCAGTTCAACCTCGTCTCTGTTACTGACTCGGCTTCATCTTTCTCTCTTTATTTCGTTAAACAAACTCATCTGCAGTACAAGTGGAAACCAACCTCTTTCGGTTTCACTCCAGAAAGGAGGTGTTCCAGCCGCACCTTCCGGTACGGCTACCTTGTTACGACTTAGCCCCAATTACCGGTTTTACCCTAGGGCGCTCCTTGCGGTTACGCACTTCAGGTACCCCCGGCTTTCATGGCTTGACGGGCGGTGTGTACAAGGCCCGGGAACGTATTCACCGCGCCGTGGCTGATGCGCGATTACTAGCGAATCCAGCTTCGTGGAGTCGGGTTGCAGACTCCAGTCCGAACTGAGAGCGGCTTTAGGGATTGGCATCCTGTCGCCAGGTAGCTGCCTTCTGTACCGCCCATTGTAACACGTGTGTAGCCCCGGACGTAAGGGCCGTGCTGATTTGACGTCATCCCCACCTTCCTCACATCTTACGATGGCAGTCCCGCCAGAGTCCTCAGCTTTAACTGTTAGTAACTGGCGGCGAGGGTTGCGCTCGTTATGGCACTTAAGCCGACACCTCACGGCACGAGCTGACGACAACCATGCAGCACCTTCACAAAGGTCCGAAGACTAACCTGTTTCCAGATTATTCCTTTGCAATTTAAGCCCGGGTAAGGTTCCTCGCGTATCATCGAATTAAACCACATGTTCCTCCGCTTGTGCGGGCCCCCGTCAATTCCTTTGAGTTTCACCGTTGCCGGCGTACTCCCCAGGTGGGATACTTAACGCTTTCGCTAAGCCGCTGACAGTATATCGCCAACAGCGAGTATCCATCGTTTACCGTGTGGACTACCAGGGTATCTAATCCTGTTTGATACCCACACTTTCGAGCATGAACGTCAGTTACGGATTAGTGTGCTGCCTTCGCAATCGGAGTTCTTCGTGATATCTAAGCATTTCACCGCTACACCACGAATTCCGCACACCTCAACCGCACTCAAGGACGCCAGTATCAACTGCAATTTTAAGGTTGAGCCCCAAACTTTCACAGCTGACTTAACGACCCGTCTGCGCTCCCTTTAAACCCAATAAATCCGGATAACGCTCGCATCCTCCGTATTACCGCGGCTGCTGGCACGGAGTTAGCCGATGCTTATTCATAAGGTACATACAAGCTCCCACACGTGGGAGGGTTTATTCCCTTATAAAAGAAGTTTACAATCCGTAGGACCTTCATCCTTCACGCTACTTGGCTGGTTCAGACTCTCGTCCATTGACCAATATTCCTCACTGCTGCCTCCCGTAGGAGTTTGGACCGTGTCTCAGTTCCAATGTGGGGGACCTTCCTCTCAGAACCCCTATCCATCGTTGGCTAGGTGGGCCGTTACCCCGCCTACTACCTAATGGAACGCATCCCCATCGTACACCGATAAATCTTTAATCTTAATTACATGTGTGCTTAAGATACCATCAGGTATTAATCTTTCTTTCGAAAGGCTATCCCTGAGTGTACGGAAGGTTGGATACGCGTTACTCACCCGTGCGCCGGTCGCCGGCAATTGAAGCAAGCTTCAATCCCGCTGCCCCTCGACTTGCATGTGTTAAGCCTGTAGCTAGCGTTCATCCTGAGCCAGGATCAAACTCTTCATTGTAAAATATTTTCTTAACTCTTTCGAGTATTGTTTTCTCTGTTCAGGAAACCGATTTTTTCATTCTCCTTGTTTCCAAGGGTTATTGACGGTTGTCTTCCGTTCATCCTATACATTATTTATTATATACAGGACTACTTCTTGTACTACATCCTAGTCTGTTTATCTAAAGTCTTTCAAAGAACTATCTTTTCTTTCGTGCTCCCGTTTCAGCGGGAAAGCGTTTGCAAAGGTAAGGCGTTTTTTCGTAACCTCCAAATTTTTTCGAAAGTTTTTTTGAAAAAATTTTCGGAAGGTTTTCAGAAGGCGTGCGGCTTACCCTTTCTCGCTCCCTTGCACATCGCAAGGTAAGATACTCAGTGCAGCAGTCAGCACTATCTCCCGTAGCCTCAGCTCTGCCAGTCTGTCATCTTCAGCGGCTCTCCCTCTCGAAAGCGGTTGCAAAGGTACAGACTTTTTCC
>NZ_QSQT01000021.1:225-77484 GCF_003437535.1 Phocaeicola plebeius | reverse complement strand
TTTACGCATGTTACTAAATAAATTGTGTCAACTTATTTAGTACACTACAGTTTAAAACAAAACGTCCTTGTGTTTCGGTTGAAGCGCAAGGACGTTTTTCTATGTGGTTACTGACGCAGCTGAGTGCGTGTGATTTCGCCTGTATACATGGTGTATGACTTGTTGCTATCTGCTTTAATGTTAAGCGATTTCAAGTCTTCAGCTGTCATCTTCTGGTTCATTGACTTCTTACATTCAATAACTGCTGCCGGCTTAGAGTCTCCCTGTGCATAGAATGAAATCTTATATTCGCTGCACTGTTCCATTAGGGCACTAAGAGCGATGCGATCTTGTGCAATCAGCAGGTAAGCTACATTCTTGTTAAACAATTTACCAAAACCTCCCCAGTTTTCGGCCTTGATTTCTATTTCTTCATCGTTGGCAGTCAGGGTTATGCGTCCGTTCTGCAGCTGGCTGTTCCAGTTGTCCGAGAATTGTGCAACAGGCACTTCTTTCAGCTCGCCTGTCAGGGTCATGGCTGGAGTCAGAGGAGTTGCCGGAACTACAGCAGGAGCAGTTTCGTTAGCCAGCACCTTTTGTCCCAGTGCATCGGTAGCCGACTGGAAGAGTTGGTCCTTCAGGTCGATGGTTTCACGACGGAATTTTCCGCAGATAGGAGCCAGTTTGGTTTTCTTCTTGTTCAGTGCCATGTCATCTGTAATCCATTCTTCGGCAGTATATTTTTCTCCACCATCGCGGTTTTCGTCATACCAGTAGCGGATGCGGGTCATGGTCATGCGGCATACCCCATCAGTCACATTGATAAGATATTGGTAGTAGATGCGGGTACGGTCCAGTGACAGGGCTGAAGAAGAGAATACGATGTATTCTTCGGCAGAGGCGGCAATGTCGCCCTCTTCTTCGTTGGTGTAGACTACGCGGCTTTGCAGTTTTCCGTCAGATTTGAAGCGGTGGTTGGCCCAGTCCAGCATTTGCTGGTAGAGTTGCTCTTTCGAGAGCGAAGGAGCCTTGATTTCATGATTGAAGGTTACCTTTCCATCCTCCATTGTAATAGCTCCAGCCAGATATTTCGGGTCAGAGTTGTCTTTTTTATCCTTGGCCATTCCGAACAGCGGCAGGCAGGCCAATAAGATGAACAATAGTTTTTTCATGATTCGTATCAAAGTTTTTTATAGTATGAAATATTATTTCTTAAAGATAGCATGTGTAAAGATAGGTATTTTTTTTAACTGCGGTGTAGGAATAGGATTTCTTATTATTTTTTTGTGAAACAATTATACATTTCAGTAAAAACAACAAAGCCCGTTTCCCTTTTCAGGAAAACAGGCTTTGTGCGTATTTCTATCAAATAGAACCTCTCCGAAGCAGGAGCGGGGGATTATCGAACGGGAATTTTGTCGATGCGTGCCTGATGGCGTCCGCCTTCAAAATCGGTAGTGAAGAATTCCGTCATGATCTTGTCGGCCATTGCTTCATCAATGAAACGTCCCGGCATTACCAGTACGTTGGCATTGTTGTGCTGACGGGCCAGATGAGCGATTTCCGGAATCCAGCAAAGTGCGGCACGGATACCCTGGTGTTTGTTCAGGGTGATACCGATTCCTTCACCGCTTCCGCAGATGGCAATTCCCGGATAGCATTCTCCGTTTTCTACTGCCAAAGCCAGCGGGTGAGCAAAGTCGGGATAGTCACAACTGTCGGTTGTGTAAGTTCCGAAATCCTTGTATTCCCATCCTTTGGCTTCCAGCCATTTTTTCACGTATTGTTTCAATTCAAATCCGGCATGGTCGGATGCAAGTCCTATTGTTTTCATCAGAGCATTTCTTTTACTTGGTTATATACATTTTCAGCAGTGAAGCCCAGTTTTTCATCCAGCACTTTGTAAGGAGCAGAGAAACCGAATGATTCCAATCCCCAAATCTTACCGTTGGTACCTACCAGACCTAACAGGTTGACTGGCAGACCAGCTGTCAGACCAAATACCTTGGCGCCAGCCGGAAGAATGCTTTCCTGATATTCCTTGCTCTGGCTGCGGAACAAACCTTCTGATGGAACTGATACGATGCGAGTCTTCACACCGTCTTTGTGAAGCAGTTCAGCTCCGGCTACCAATGTAGAAACTTCAGAACCAGAAGCTACCATGATAACATCCGGATTTTCGTCAGAACCAGCTACGATGTAAGCTCCCTTGGCAGCCTGTGAGTAGTCTGTACCTGCCGGCAACATGTTGATGTTCTGGCGAGACAGAATCAGAGCCGACGGAGTATCGGTATTTTCCATAGCCAGTTTCCAGCAGACAGTAGTTTCTTCTGCATCTGCCGGACGAAGTACCAGCATAGAGTTCTTTCCGTGGTGGTTTTTCAGTTTTTCCATCAGGCGGATTTGTGCTTCCTGTTCTACCGGTTCGTGAGTAGGACCGTCTTCACCTACACGGAATGCATCGTGAGTCCAGATAAACTTCACTGGCAACTGCATGAGGGCAGCCATACGTACAGCCGGTTTCATGTAGTCTGAGAATACGAAGAATGTACCGCAGGCAGCGATTACACCACCGTGCAGTGCCATACCGATACAGCAGCAAGCCATAGTCAGTTCGGCTACTCCGGCCTGGAAGAAGGCACCGCTGAAGTCACCGTTAACAAATGCGTGAGTCTTTTTCAAGAAACCGTCTGTCTTGTCAGAGTTAGACAAGTCGGCAGAAGCACAGATCATGTTAGGAACCTGCTGTGCCAATGCGCCCAATACAGTAGCAGATGCGTTACGAGTTGCATCGTTTGCTTTCTGCTGGATACCTGCCCAGTCTACTTTCGGAGCTACTCCGCTGAACCATTCTTTCAGCTGAGCTGCTTTTTCCGGATTGGCTGCAGCCCATGCAGCTTCTTCTTCATAACGTGCAGCTACGATAGCTTTCAGTTCTTCTTCACGTTTTGCGTAAATTTCTTTTACGTCGTCGAAGATAACGAACGGATTTTCAGGGTCAGCACCCAAGTTGATCATAGTGTTCTTGTAAGCGTCGCCACCCAGAGGAGCACCGTGAGTCTTACAGTTGTGTTCGTATGAAGAGTTATCGTCCTTGCGGGCACCCTTACCCATGATACATTTACCGATAATCAGCGTCGGGCGTTTGCTTTCTGCTTTTGCAGCATCCAGAGCAGTACGGATTTGTTCACAGTCGTTACCGTTGATTTCGATGACATTCCATCCCCATGCACGGTATTTCATGGCTGTATCTTCAGAGATAACATCCTTTGTTTCTGTAGAAAGCTGGATGTCATTTGAGTCATAGAACATAATCAGGTTGTCCAGACCCAGGTGTCCGGCAATACGGCCTGCGCCCTGAGAAATTTCTTCCTGAATACCACCGTCAGAGATATAAGCGTAGATAGTTTCTTTATTGAAAGTAGGGTTACCTGTACGAGCTGCAAGGAATTTGGCAGCGATGGCAGCACCTACAGCGAATACGTGTCCCTGTCCCAGTGGACCAGAAGTGTTTTCAATGCCGCGCATTACGTCTACTTCAGGATGTCCCGGAGTAGGAGAGCCCCACTGGCGTAATTGTTTTAATTCGTCTAATGTAAATTTACCGATAAGAGCCAACTGTGAGTACAACATCGGTGACATGTGGCCCGGATCCAGGAAGAAACGGTCACGACCTTCCCATTTCGGGTTCTGAGGGTCATACTGCAGATACTCTGCATACAAGACATTGATGAAATCGGCTCCACCCATTGCACCTCCGGGGTGTCCAGACTTTGCTTTTTCAACCATTGAAGCAGCCAAAATACGAATATTATCAGCAGCGTGGTTCATTACTTGTTTGCTGTTCATATAACTAAATTTTGATTTGTATGCTACATAAAATGCGAGTGGCATACGTCACCCGCTTTTTGAAATTATGAGCAAAGGTATGACATTTATATGTAAATTACAAAGTGGAAATAACTTATTTATTTCACATTTTTTTACTTCTTGTATTTTACTGCAGCCTCTTCTACCGGCAGACAAGCCTTATAATTTTCAATATATGCATTGAATCCGGCAACGTCTTCTGCAGTAGGAGATACTTCTACGCCCGCATTTCCGGCAAACACTTTTTCGTCGAGGAAGTCAGCCAGTGACTGCTTCTTGTCATTGTTCACCAGATAAGAACCTAACAGTGCAATACCCCATGCACCACCTTCTCCTGCGGTTTCCATGACAGAAATCGGAGAATTGATGGCCGCAGCAAGAACTCTCTGACCTACACCCTTAGTACGGAACAGACCTCCGTGACCTGTGATGCGGTCTACTTTAATCTTTTCTTCGTTGAAGAGAATGTCATTTCCAATCTTCAGTACGCCTACCGATGCATACAAGTGTGCACGCATAAAGTTGGCCAGGTTGAATTTATCGCTTGCCGTACGAACGAACAACGGGCGTCCTTCTGTCAAACCGGTTACAGGTTCGCCTGAGAAGTAGTTGTACGAAATCAGTCCGCCGCAGTCTGCATCACCTGTCAGTGCGTGGTTATACAGTTTGCCGAAGATTTCGTCCATATCTACCGGCATACCCATCAGTTCCTGGTATTCCTTGAACAGATTTACCCATGCGTTCAGGTCGGAAGTACAGTTGTTACAGTGTACCATGGCTACCAGACTTCCGTCAGGAGTAGTCACCATGTCAATCATTTCGTAAGGTTTTGACAGGTCTTTTTCCAAAACAATCATAGAGAAAGAAGAAGTACCAGCCGATACATTACCAGTGCGCTGTTTTACGGCATTGGTAGCCACCATACCTGTTCCTGCATCACCTTCCGGCGGACAAACAGGTACACCTGCTTTCAGATGGCCTGATACGTCGAGTCTCTTGGCACCTTCTTCGGTCAGGCAACCGGCATTTTCTCCTGCCAGCAATACTTTCGGCAGAATGTCTGTCAGTTTCCAGCTATATCCGTAAGGAGCTACTAACTTGTCGAACTTTTCAATCATTTCGGCAGAGTAGTTCTTTGTTTCAGGGTCGATAGGAAGCATACCTGAAGCATCACCGATACCTAAAACTTTTTCGCCGGTAATCTGCCAGTGTACGTAACCTGCCAGTGTAGTGAAGAAAGTGATGTCCTTCACATGTTCTTCCTTGTTTAGGATAGCCTGATAAAGGTGAGAGATACTCCATCTCAACGGAATGTTGTAGACAAAGAGTTCAGACAGTTCGGCAGCTGCTTTGCCTGTGTTGGTATTTCTCCATGTACGGAACGGTACGAGGATTTCTTCTTTATCGTTGAAAGCCATGTAACCGTGCATCATGGCACTGATACCGATGGCTGCCAAGTTTTCTATTTCGATGCCGTACTGGTTTTTTACGTTTAAGCGAAGGTCAGCATAGCAGTCCTGTACTCCTGCCCAGATGGCTTCAATGCTGTAGGTCCAGAGTCCATCTACCAGCTGATTTTCCCAGGTGTGACTTCCCTGAGCAATAGGTTTATTTTCCTGGTCAATCAGGACAGCTTTGATTCGGGTAGAACCGAACTCAATACCCAAAATGGCTTTACCTGCCTCAATGGTTGACTTTGCATCTTTCATATTAAAAATCGATTAGTTAAAGTGAAAAATAAGGCAATATTAAAAAATAAAAGTGCTGCCAGAAAGAAATCTTCTGTCCAGCACTTTTAAGATATACTTGGTTAAGTATTAGCAAAGAGCTTTGTTCAGCATGTAGTATACTTCGTTCATGCGAAGTTCTTTCTTGAAGCTGTCGATGGTAGTATCCTTGTTGATATGTACCATTTCGATTCCAGCGATTTCAGCATAGTCTTCCCAGTATTCTGCAGTCAGGTCGTATGAGAAGCAAGAGTGGTGAGTACCACCAGCCAAAATCCATGCACCTGCACCGATTTCGAAGTTAGGCATCGGTTTCCAAAGTGCAGAAGCAACCGGCAATTTCGGCAGCGGTTTCGGTTCGATACATTCTACGTCGTTTACAATCAGACGGAAACGGTTGCCCATGTCTACTACAGTAGCAGTACATCCTGTACCTACCTTAGAAGTGAAGACAAGACGTGCAGTCTGGCTCTTGCGTACACCGATACCGAGGAAGTGTACTTCCAGACGAGGTTTCTTGGCAGCAATCATCGGACAAACTTCCAGCATGTGAGCCTGAAGGATAGAGCTGTTTTCACCGTCGAAGTTCAGTGTGTAGTCTTCTAGGAAAGAACATCCGTTAGGCAATCCCTGGTTCATTACCCATACAGTACGATACAAAGCAGCTGATTTCCAGTCACCTTCTGCACCGAAACCATATCCTTCTGCCATCAGGCGCTGTGAAGCCAATCCCGGAATCTGGTCGAAGTAGCTTCCGTCAGTCTGACCCAGGTCGTCGAAGTTAGTTGTGAAACCTTTGGCGCCTTTAGCTTTCAGGATAGCACGCAGAGCCAGTTCAGCTTTAGCGGCATTCCATATTTTCTGGTATGCTTCAGAAGCTTTGTCTTCCAGTTCAGCATCGTGGTCATATTCATTGAAGTAAGTTTTTACAAGAGCTTCTACCTCTTCGTCTTTTACTTCTTTGTGATAGCTCATCAGTTCGCTTACCGGACAGTAGTCTACGTGGTAACCCATGCGCTGTTCAGCTTCTACTTTATCACCGTCTGTAACAGCTACGTTGTTCATCTGGTCGCCGAAACGCAGAATCAGCATATCCTGAGAGTCTGCCCATGCAGCACATACGCGCATCCATACAGCAATCTTAGACAATGTGTTTTCATCTTTCCAGTAACCAACTACTACTTTGCGACGTACACGCATACGAGCGCAGATGTGACCAAATTCACGGTCGCCGTGAGCAGACTGGTTCAAGTTCATGAAGTCCATATCCATGGTGTCCCAAGGAATTTCCTTGTTGAACTGAGTGTGCAGGTGGAGCAACGGTTTCTTCAACTGCTGCAAGCCGTGAATCCACATTTTAGCAGGAGAGAAAGTGTGCATCCAAGTGATGACACCGATACATTTTTCTTCGTTGTTAGCTGCTTTGAACACTGCTTCTACTTCTTTAGAAGAGTTGGCAGTTCCTTTATATACTACTTTCACAGGCAATTTGCCGCTGGCATTCAAACCTGCTACCATTTCGTTACTGTGTGCGTCTACTGCGATAACTGCATCGCCTCCGTAAAGGAGCTGAGCTCCGGTTACGAACCATACTTCATATTGATCAAATGCGTTCATAGTGATTTTATGTTTTTAATTGGTTGGATATTTGTTTTTATGTTATTTTTTCTGTCCGTAATAAGCGTTCGGACCGTGCTTGCGGCTGAAGTGTTTTTCTACCAGCAGCGGGTTCATGGTCAGATTCGGATTGACAGCGTAAGCAATGCTGGCCATTTTGGCAACCTGCTCCATGACTACGGCATTGTGAACGGCATCGTGTGCATCCTTACCCCATGAGAAAGGACCGTGGTTCTTTACGAGTACACCCGGAGTATGTACCGGATTCATACCTTCAAAGCGTTTCACGATTACGTTTCCTGTTTCCATTTCGTAGGCGCCCTTCACTTCTTCTTCCGTCATGTCGGCAGTGCAGGGGATAGCTTCGTGGAAATAGTCGGCGTGAGTAGTTCCGATGTTCGGAATATCGCAGCCAGCCTGTGCCCATGCAGTGGCGTATGTAGAATGTGTATGTACCACACCGCCGATTTCAGGGAAGGCCTTGTACAGTACGAGGTGAGTCGGTGTGTCGCTTGAAGGACGCAAGTTTCCTTCTACTATGTTTCCTTCCAGGTCGACTACTACCATGTCTTCGGCTTTCATTTCATCGTAAGACACTCCACTGGGTTTGATAACCACCAGTCCGCTTTCACGGTCGATGGCCGATACGTTTCCCCACGTGAAAATAACCAGTCCGTGTTTCACCAAATCCAGGTTGGCATGGAACACTTTTTCTTTCAGTGCTTCTAACATATTCTTAAAGTTTGAATTTCGGATCTTTCTGATAAGCCTTGTCGTTGAATTTGTAAAGAGAGGCTCCTCTTCGTGATCCTGTTTTATCAATTTTATCTGTTTTCTCTATAAATCCCATTTCTGCAATACGCTTGCGGAAATTTCGCTTGTCCATCGGTTCACCGTAAATTGCTTCGTAGAGACTCTGGAGCTGTGTCAGCGTGAACAACTCCGGCAAGAGGTTGAAGCCGATAGGGGCTCTTGAAGCTTTTTGCTTCATAATGGCACGAGCCTTCTCAACCATTTCATTGTGGTCAAAAATCAGGTCGGGTAGGTTATTAATGTTTACCCAGTATGCGTTGTGCTGCTGTACCAGCTCACGGTCATATTCATTGATGTTGATTAAGGCATAATAAGCCAGTGAGATAACTCGTTCGCCCGGATCTCGGTCTACAGCTCCGAACGCACCAATCTGGTCCATGTATACATTTTCCAGTCCGGTCAGTTCGCTCAATACGCGTTTGGCAGCATCATCGGCACTTTCGTTTTCCTGGATGAAGCCTCCCATCAGCGACCATTGTCCCATTGCAGGCTCGAAATTTCTTTTGAGTAGCAATAGATTCAGTTCGCCTTTGTCGAATCCGAAGATAATACAGTCGATTCCGACATAAAATTTGGGATTATGATTATAATATGTGGTCATGAAGTTCGTGACTTTTGGTTCTTTACAACTTGGTTTCTTAGGTCTCTGTTATTTTTCTACTGTAAACTTGAAGATACAGTGACTGTGGTAAGTCTGTCCCGGAGTCAGGATAACAGAAGGCCATTGTGGTTTGTTAGGGCTGTCAGGATAGTGCTGTGTTTCCAGACATACAGATGCACGCTGCGGGTAAACAATACCTTTCTTACCCTTCACTGTACCATCCAGGAAGTTTCCGGTATACACCTGAATACCCGGTTCGTCTGTATACACTTCCAGACTGATACCGGTTGTCGGGCTGGTCAGTTTAGCTGCCACCTGATTGATGTCACCTTTGGTTTTCAGTACCCAGTTATGGTCAAATCCGTTACCGAATCTTACTTGTTCGTTAGAGAAATCTGTCACTCCTTCGCTGATGGCTTTCGCTGTGTTGAAGTCAAACGGAGTATCTTTTACTGCCATCATTTCACCTGTTGTCATGAAGGTGCTGTCTACCGGAGTAATACTGTCGGAAGCTACGTAGAGCAGGTGATCTGTAGCTGGTTTAGACGGGTCGCCATTCAGGTTGAAATAAGAATGGTTGGTCATGTTAATGACTGTTGTCTTGTCAGTAGTGGCATCGTATTTAATATCGATGGCATTGTCAGCAGTCAATGAATAAGTCACATTGGCAGTCACATTTCCCGGGAAGTTATTGTCTCCATCAGGAGATTTCATCGTCAGTACGATGGTGCTGTCATTAGCCTGATTGGCTTCGTATACCTGATACTGCCATCCGGTAGGACCGCCGTGCAGACAGTGTCCGAAGTTATTGGTCGGAAGCTGGATTTCCTGTCTGTCGATAGTGATTTTTCCTTTATTGATTCGGTTGGCATAACGGCCGATAGAAGCTCCGAAGTCACTTGGAATATTCTGATAATCTGCAATGCTGTCAAAACCTAAAACTACATCCGTCATCTTTCCGTTTTTATCGGGAACCATGACCGATACGATTCGTCCGCCGAAATTGGTTACACAAACTTCCATACCCTGGCTATTTTTTAAAGTATAAAGTTTGATAGGTTTGGCATTCTCAGCTGAAACCTCAAAATTAGCAGGGTTCAAGCCTGATAAAGTCAGCTCCGGTTGCTGGGCTTGCTTGGAAGCACAACCGCTCAATACTGCAAGAATGATACTTGCCCCTAAGAAAGATTTATTCATGCTTTTCATGTGAAATTATTGATGTTGTTATCTATGGTGTAAAAGTAACACTTAAAACGATTGCTTGTTCTTTTTTTCAGATGTTTTTCAACATAGAATGTGTGTTTTTCAGTAGTTTCTATAAAAAAGGAAGAGGACATGCGGCTTTTGATTTGCATGTCCTCTTTTTATGAGTTGGTTTCTATGGATTACCAGAAGTATGCGTAGAATAAAGCGCAGAGAACTACAACGCCCAATGTGGCAATTACATCCCACATATTCCAGCTTTCGCGAATTGCTTTCTTGTAATCACCGGTGAAAGTGATGGCTGCAATTTGTTCAGATGTCGGTTTGGCAGTAAACATGGATACTACGTACATCATGATAACGATGAATACCAGCAACCATACTTCAAAGATAAGCCAGTTAGTCTGCCAGAACCAAGAAGTGCATTCCCAGAACGATCCGTCCATTACCGCTTTACCAGAGTCGGTAAGCACGTTGGTCAACAGACGCAGCATACCAATAAGGAAGCCTCCGATAAGTCCCCATTCTCCAGCTTTCGGTGTGATGCGCTTAGAGAAGATACCCAGGGTAAATACGGCTACCATGGCAGGAGCAATCAGAGACTGAATATCTTGAAGATAAGAATACAGGTTACCCATGTTCATCATGATAGGCATCCAAGCCAATCCCAACAGTACGACAACTACTGTAGCTATACGGCCTACCATTACGTAGTGGCTTTCGCTCATGCCTTTCTTCATAGGTTTGTAGAAGTCTTCTGTAAACAATGTCGCACAGCTGTTAAAGAATGCAGCCAAAGAAGCCACCAGGGCGCAGATGAAACCGATGGTTACGATACCTTTCACACCTGCAGGCAGGATGTTCTTAACCATCATGGCAAAAGCACCATCTGTGTCATGTGTGTTGGTGATGTCCATTACGATGTTGCTGCCGGTTTTCTGTGAGAGTGCGAATGCCACCATACCCGGAATCAGGAACATGAAAACAGGCAACAGTTTGAAGTAACCGGCTGCGATTGTACCGCGGCGTGCGCGTGCCATAACTTTGCGGTTGTCTTCTCCTTTAGTCTGTCCGAGCACACGCTGTACGATGTGCTGGTCAGTACACCAGTACCAGAAACCGATGATAGATGCTCCGAGGAATACCACATAACCCGGGAATTGCGGATACATAGGGTCTGCAGGGTCAGTGTGGAACATGTGAGTTGTTCCGAAACCGTCGTGTGCGGCGTTACAAACGGCCATCATTTGTGACCATCCTTCTGAGATGCTGCCATCGCCCAGCATATTCAAGCCTAAGAACAAAACTAAGAATGAACCAATGATAAGAATAGGAGTCTGGATGGCAGAAAGTGTCATTACACCTTTCATACCTCCGAAGACAGTGAAGATAGCCGTGATGAAGATAAGGCCGATTGCTCCCCACCAGAATGGAAGTCCGAGCAGGTATTCAAAGAAGATACCGCCAGTGAATGCAGTTACAGATACCTTTGTCAATACGTAGGCAATCAGTGTAATGATAGATAACCATGAACCAGTACGTTGTGTGTAGCGGAATTTCAGGAAGTCAGGCATAGTGATAATCTTGCCCATTTTGTTGTTTAATAACTGATAGAAAGGAACGAACAACCATCCTAAAATAAGAATCATCCATCCTTGCATTTCCCAGTGTGCCATTCCCACACCGTCTTTTGCACCTGTACCTGCCAATCCTACAAGGTGTTCAGAACCGATGTTTGCTGCGAAGATAGCAGCACCGATAATGTACCAAGGTTCCCCTTTTCCGAAAAGGTAGTCCTGACTGTCGGCACCTTTCATCTTTTCCTGATCTTTCTTTATTGCACGGTAAACAGCCCACACAATAGCAATGACTCCGACGGTGAGGACCAGCCAGTCGAGCCAAATAAATTCAGTTGAATTCCAATTCATAATAGTATTATTTTAATTATTTGTGTATTGATTTTGCGGTTATCAAAAACGTGTTTTATGCTGTTCGTTTTTCAAAGTGTATTAGTAACACTAATTCAAGTGCAATATTACGGATAAGTGTAAAAATACACTAATAAAAGCCCATGTTTTAGAGCATGTTTCGTCCTTTTTTTTCGTTCTCCTTCGTTTTTAACATTTCTGCAAACGATGAAAGTAAAAAACTTCTGTCAACTTTTGAGTATTTTTATGTGTTCATTCGTATTAGTTATTGTGAAAATAAAAAACTAGAAGATATGAAAAGGGTGATTCTGTGGCTGTGCCTGTCTGTGGTTATAGGGGCGGTACAAGCACAAACCGGGCGGTTGGACTTGAAACTTCCGCAAGGACATCCCCGCTATCTGACCACACAGGAGGGGAAGAAAGAAACTCAGGAGTTGATTAAAAAGGCTCCTTGGGCAAAAGACGTGTATGAGCGGCTTCGGCAGCGGACAGATAAATATGTGGACCGCGGAACGGATTGGCTGTCCTCCCGTTTGCTGATGTACTGGAACACACATGCCACCGATGTATATATAAAAGGTGAGTACTACGACCATGCCGGAGGTGAGAAGGCACCGGCTCCAACAGTGGTATTTACCGGAGCACGCAGCCATGCCACCAATTACAAACGTCCTCGACTGGAGGACTTGGAGCCTTATCAGGAAGATGCCAGAGGAATGTATCTGGCCAACAGTATCCTGGAAGGTAATCCTTACGAATGGGTGAGCATCAGCAAAACCGGAAGAATAATTGAAAGCATCAACAATGAAATCGTAGGCATAGCCCGCGATGCGGCATTCCTCTGGTGGCTGACCGGCGAGCAGAAGTATGCCACGGCAGCTGCTTCCGTCTTTGATGTGTACATGACAGGTCTGTACTACCGCAATGTGCCTGTCGACTTGAATTATGGTCACCAGCAGACGCTCGTAGGAATGACTTCCTTTGAGGTGATTCATGAAGATGTCATAAATTCCTTGGTGCCGCTTTATGATTTCCTTTATGCGTATCTGCAGAAAGAAAAGCCTGAAAAGATGACCATCTATGCCGATGCGTTCAAGAAATGTGCCGATAATATCATCGCCAACGGAGTGCCTCACAACAACTGGAACCTGCTGCAGGCGCATTTTATTATGAATATTGCCCTGATTCTGGAAGATGATGCGAAGTATGCCGACGGCAAAGGGCGCCAGTACTATATCGATTATTTGGTGAACCAGTCATCCATTCGTCAGTGGTCATTGAAAAAACTGGCCGATTACGGATTCGATGCAGCCACGGGTGTCTGGGCAGAGTGCCCCGGTTACAGCAGTGTGGTGGTAGGTGATTATGCCAGCTTTGTCAGCCTGTTCGATGAGAATCTGGGTATGGACCTGACTCGGGAGATTCCGGTACTTTCGAAAGCCGTAGAAGCCATGCCGCAATATCTCTTCCCGAACCGTATGGTCTGCGGATTTGGCGATACGCATCCTTCCACACTGCGGACGGATATTTTCCGTTATATGATTCAGAATGCCCGTACCCATGGAAAGTCCGAAGAGGAACATAAGTTTACGGCCATGCTGAAACTATTCGACCCGTCTTCTTCTCTTCCGGTGGCAGAAAGAGGCAAGGCACCGGTAGCCATTACTTCTTTCTTTGCCGGGAAACCGCTCGTGTTGGATGAAAAAGTGAAGGCTGGCCAGATTGACGACTATGTAACTCCTACCTTCTATGCTCCGAATGTGAGCTGGCTGGTACAGCGTAACGGGATGAATTCCCGTCACAGTCTGATGGTGTCACTGAACGGAAGTGAAGGCAATCACATGCACGCCAACGGCATCAGCATGGAACTGTATGGCAAGGGCTACGTGCTCGGTCCGGATGCCGGTATTGGAAAAACTTTGTATCAGGGCCTGGATTACCTGGAGTACTACAGCCAATTCCCTTCGCATAATACGGTCTGCGTAGACGGAATTTCTTCTTATCCCGTCATGAAGAGCAACCACTCCTTCAAACTGCGTGCCTTGTATCCTGCGGCAGGCGAACGGCTTCCTTATCAGCCGATTTCTTATAGTGAAGTCTACTTCCGCGAACCGGAAACTTTTGCCGACCAGACCCGCCTTAACGGAATTGTCAATGTGGGCGATTCTGCAGGCTATTATAT
This sequence comes from Phocaeicola plebeius, assembly GCF_003437535.1. Taxonomy (GTDB): domain Bacteria; phylum Bacteroidota; class Bacteroidia; order Bacteroidales; family Bacteroidaceae; genus Phocaeicola; species Phocaeicola plebeius_A. The sequence continues at coordinate 63,564 of NZ_QSQT01000021.1, read as the reverse complement.
CGATATATTCCGTAGCCGGAAAGTAGAAGGCGGCGACAAGATGCACGACTATTTCTATCATAACTTAGGACAGCAGATGACGCTGACAGCGGCCGATGGCAGTGAACTCGGACTTCAGCCTACGCAGGAACTGGCCTTTGCCGGAGCCCATCTGTATGCTTATTCCTATATATATAATAAGAAGCGGGCGGTGACAAGCAAAGACGTGAAAGCCGGATTTACCATCCAGATGCCCGACAAGGACGATATTACGATGAACCTCTGGATGAAAGGGGAGGAGGGACGCGAAATCTTTTCAGCCCTGAGCCCCATGACGGAAGGACTGAGCCGTATCAAGAACATGCCGTATTCCATCAAGGACCAGCCTACGCTCACTTTCGTGGCACGCCAGAAAGGAGAAGCTTGGAACCGTCCGTTTGTGGCCGTGTATGAACCTTCTACCGTAAAAGAACCTTCCTGCATTGCGTCGGTCGATTATCCGCAGGTAAAGAGTGAACAGCAGGGCAGCCATGTCGGCATACGCGTGGCACTGACCAATGGAAATGTCGACTGGATTCTGTCGTCGGATGAGAATGCACACCACTGCAAGTTGGAAGAGTTGCAGGCCCGTGCAGGCTATGCGCTGTGTCGTCAGTCGGAAAAGGGAGAGACTATTCAGGCCTTCCTGGGCAACGGTACACAGCTGGAAGCAGATGGAGTGAGCATCCGGACAGATGCACCTGCTGATGTCTTGCTGCTGAAGCAGGATGGAAAATGGATGTATACGGCTACGGCTCCTTGTAGGGTAGTTGTAGGAAAGAAAAAATATACGCTTTCAGTTTCAAAAGAGTTACGTCTTTTGAAGTAAAATGAAATTTTAAGTTTACTTTTGTAGTAATATATTGATTTATAATTGTATACGCTCTTCCAGTACTTCCTTTGCAGTACTTCAGTACTGCAAAGGAAGTACTGTGGTACTGTCGAGGAAGTATTGTAGTACTTCTTTGACAGTACTTATCAGGGTATGAGGTTTTGTATTGATGTCTGGGAAGACAGTGCGGTTTTTTGTCGGATATTTTTATGAAATATAGGCAGATTCTATGTATTTTTGCTCATGAAACCTATGGCAGTTTTGTAAATGAAGAAATGTTTGATATATATTTATCTCCTTTTGTTAACCAGTCTGTGCTGTTTGCAAGCGGGAGCTGTTTCCTCCGAAATCCGTAGTTTGTCCGTATCCGACGGACTTCCTGATTTGGTCATTAATACGATATACAAAGATTCAAAAGGTTATGTCTGGATGGGAACGAATACCTCAGTAGAGCGTTTTGATGGTATACGCCTGGAGCATTACATGGTAGAGGGCAGCAATGAGAACCTGAAGCGGGTGTTTGCACTGGTTGAGATGCCGGGCAATGAACTGTGGGTTGGCACGGGCATGGGACTTTTCCGTCTGGCCGATGATGCCGAGAAGCTCGAACGGCTGGCTCCTGAAATGATTACAAGCGGGGTACATGCATTCTGTAAGTTGGGGGATGTGCTCTATGTAGGAACGGAAAAAGGATTGTATGTATACAAGGGAGGAGTTTTTGAACATGTGCTGGTAGACAAGAATATCTTTTCGCGTGCGAATTTTGTAACGGGAATGGTGGAAGGAGAAAACGGTATATTGTGGCTCTCTACGATGGGAGGCTTGAAATCTCTTCGTTTGTCCGACCAGTCCATCACTTCTTTCTCAGACAAATTGGCGAAGAACGGGCAGAACCTTTCTTTCTATAACATCACACGTATCGGTTCAAAGATTTTTATGGGTACAATGACTAGCGGGCTGGTGCTTTTTGATACAGCCAGCAAGCACTTTTCACGCTATCTGGATGTAGGTTGCGGAGTCATCTCTGCCTTGTCAGGCGATGGGAAAGACCTGCTCTATGTAGGAACGGACGGAAACGGTGTACATTTTATTTCAGTGAGTCGCCAGCGTGTTATCCGTACCTTTCGGCATGACCGTGAGGCGGATAGCCAGATTCGTTCCAATTCTGTGTACTCTGTATTGGTCGACCGTGACGGCTTGTTATGGATTGGCTTTTACCAGTTGGGTGTAGACTACACCTTGTTCCAGAGCGACTTGTTTTCCACCTATCAATATGAGAATTTGTTTGATTCCAGAGACATGGCTGTCCGTACCATTGCCTTTCATGGAAGTCAGAAACTGATAGGTTCGCGCGATGGCTTTGTGTTTATCGATGAGGCCGATGGCAGGTTCCAGATATTCAAGGCGCCCCGTCTGCGGGCTTCCATCATTGTGTCAAGCTGTTATTTCGACGGGAAATATTATATCGGAACCTATGGGGGAGGTATGTATGTGCTCGATGGGGTCACACTGGAACTGCGGGATTTTGAGATTGCTTCCGAACCCTTCCGGCATGGACATATTTTTGTACTTCGTCCTGACGATCGGGGAAATCTGTGGATAGGTACTTCTGCTGGATTGTATTGTTACCGGAACGGGAAAATTGTGCGTCACTTCAAGAGCGACAGTTCCAAGCTGCCCGAAGGCAACGTTTATGAGATTTATTTTGATTCATCCCATAAAGGATGGATTTGTACGGAAAGCGGTATCTGCATCTGGGACCCGTCGTCCGAAAGCTTGAAGAACGATGTGTTCCCGGAAGGATTTGTGCATAAAGAAAAAATCCGTATGATTTATGAAACTTCTGACCATCAGCTCTATTTCTTGCCAGATAAAGGAGAATTGTTTGTATCCGACCTTACCATGAGTCATTTTAGCCGGCTCACTCCAGGAACGCTGTTGGATGGAAAGTCGTTGATGGCCGTGGTGGAAGACTCGGAAGGCTGGTTATGGGTGGCGACCAATAAGGGTATGTACCGTTTCGACAAGAAAACCAAGGTCGTACCTTTCAATTTTGCCGATGGTATTCCCAGTCTGATATTCATCAACTGCATTCCGATAAAAGATGAAGAAGGAAACTTCTGGTTTGGTAACTCCAGAGGACTGGTGCGCCTGAACGGGAAAGACATGGATATGCTCCCCAGCCGTTATATTATTTCGTTGTCGGATGTGCTGGTCAATGGTAAGAGCATGCAGCATCAGCTTTCTGGAGAAGAAGGTCATTATGCGCTCACGCTGGAGAATTCGCAGAAGAGTGTAATCATTCAGTTCTCTGCACTTACGTACAGCGACCCGAACAGCCTGATGTATGAGTATAAGTTAGGAGAGGAGGGAGAATGGATTTCCTTGATGGGAAAATCGGAAGTTTCTTTATATGATTTGCCTTCTGGGGTCACTTCCTTCATTATCCGTCAGATTGGTTATCCTGATTCTGCCATGACGCTGGATATTTGCATTCCGAATCGTTCCTGGTTGCATGGGTTGTACCTATTTATTATAATAGTTTTGGTGGTGGCTGGTGTATATATATTCCGTCGTTGTCTGTTGCGCGTGGTATGGTCTGTATTGCGCAAACTGAACGGTATTAATGATACCGAAATGCCGGTAGTCATAGAGGCAGAAAAGACGGAAAAAGAACCTGAAGAAACCTCTCAGGAAGTCGAAATTGCGCAGGAAGAAGTGTTGGAGAGGCCAGCAATGCCGAAACCTGAGAAAAAGTCAACATCTTCCACTGAGGATAAATACCGGACGAATAAAGTCAGTCCGGAAGAGTGTAAGCGACTTTTCCGTTTGCTGGAGCAGGAAATGAAGCGCAACAAACCCTATCGCAATCCGAACCTTAAAGTGGCAGACCTTGCCGTAGCAATAGGCACAACTTCTCACTCACTTTCATATCTCTTTAACCAGTATTTGGAGAAGAATTATTATGATTACATCAACGAATATCGTGTAGAAGAATTCAAGTCGCTTATCCTGAAAGATGAGTATGCAAAATATACTCTGACGGCCATGGCAGAACTTTGTGGTTTCAGTTCGCGTGCCTCGTTCTTCCGCACATTTAAGAAACTGGCAGGAATAACTCCGAACGAATACATCAAACAAGTCTCAGGTGAGCATCGTCCGGTAGATTAACGGACTTTTTAGTGTCAAAATAGGGAAAAACATCCTGTACGTAAGTGTCAAATAATAATTTGAGACTCTCGTGCGGGATGTTTTATTTCGTTGTTAATCAATTGTTTGTGTAGAAACTAGTCTTGCATGATAAGGTGAGATTTATTCCATGTTACATTTGTTTTTAGTTTTTTGGGATTGTAGATACATTTGCAGTGTCAAAAAACCAAAACAAGCTAATTTATGAAAGACCTGACGAACACATCCAATGAGCTAGTAGCACAGATTTTTGCGGACTACCATCAGTCGGTCTTCTTTTATATCTATAAGAAAATAGGGAAAAAAGAAGATGCGGAAGATTTGGTTCAGGACGCATATCTTCGCCTTTTGGAATACCGTGCTATGCTTCGTCCCGATACCGTAAAATATTTCTTGTTTACGATTGTACGTAATCTGGTGTCTGACTATCTCCGCCATTTTTATAAAAAACAGGAAGTGGCCGCTTATCTGGAGGAAAATTATCAGTCACAGCGTGCTGGAGATGCAGATGCCTGTGTCATTGTACGTGACTTGCAGAAGCAAGAACTGATGAGAGTGAATTGTCTGCCTTGTCAGCGTCGTAAAATCTATATTATGAATCGTTTTGAGGGGAAAACATCGGCAGATATTGCGGCCGAATTGAATCTTTCTGTTCGTACGGTAGAGAACCATCTGTTCATCAGCCGCAAGGAAGTACGCAACTATATGAAACAATGTATATAAAATAATGATAAGAAGTAAAAACGTTAATTTAAAGTTTAATCTTATGAAGAATGGTTTTCTGAAAAATTCATCGCAGAGAGTCCTTTTTTCAGCCATGATGGTTTCGGCTTTAGTAGCCGGCAATGTGGCTCCGATGCATGCGGAGGTGACTTCTGTACAATCGGTTCTGCAATCGGTAAGTGTGAAAGGACAAGTGCTGGATGCGGAGGGTATCCCCGTTATTGGTGCAAGTGTTCTTGAAAAAGGAACTACAAATGGAGTGATCACAGACATTGACGGAAATTATTCGTTGAATGTGTCTTCTAAGAATGCAGTAGTGGTGATTTCTTATATTGGCTATAAAACGGTAGAATTGCCAGCTTCTAATCCTAATTTGTCGAAAGTCATTCTTAAGGAAGATACAGAGGTTTTGGATGAAGTAGTGGTTGTAGGCTATGGAGCTCAAAAGAAACAGACTTTGACAGGATCTGTAACAGTTGTGGATGAGAAAATGTTCCAAAACAAAGGAACGGTGAGTAACCCTCTTTCAGCTATGCAGGGACAGGTACCAGGACTACGTATTACTCGTTCTTCTGCTGCTCCTGGTGAGGAAGGATGGGGAATATCTATACGTGGTGCAGTATCTAAGAATTCTGTAGACCCGTTGCTGATTATTGATGGTGTGCCTGCAAGCAGTGTAAGTGAAATGTCCCAGTTAAGTGCAGATGATATTGAATCCATTAACTTCTTAAAGGATGCTTCTGCAGCCATTTATGGAGCTAAGGCAGCTGGAGGTGTAATTCTGGTAACAACGAAACGTCCGGATGCAGGTAAAGCAAAAATAGAATATAGCGGTTCGTTTACTCGTAAAATCGTGGGATTGCAACCTCGTTTGATGAGCCTTGATGAATGGGCTGATGGGGTAATTCAGGCACGTACTAATGATGGTTATGGAGAGGATGATCAATGGATACGTTATGCTAAGTTGGCAAAGTCTTTAAAGGGAAGCTGGATAAACTTGAATGGGGGAGATGGTTCGGTTCCTAATCCAATTCCTAATGCTTTTATTGGTGTAGCCGATTTTGTGTTTCACGATATGAACTGGACAGATGTGTTATGGGGAAATGCAAATTCTACACAACACAATTTGAGTCTTTCAGGAGGAACTGATAAATCTAGTTACCGTCTTTCATTGGGTTATCTGAATGATCAAGGTACTTTGCAATGGGGTAATAATTCAAATGAACGTTATAATGTGCGTTTATCTAATAGTTTTAAAATTTCTAATCGTGTTAGCTTGGATTCTAATATGGCCGCTAGCCGTCAGCATCAGGTAGCTCCCACACAGATTGGTGCGGTTCTTGGTGTTTCGATTCCTCAACCAGGTTTGCCAGTATCAACTATAGATGGTAAGCCTTATGCATGGGGTGGAATTCATACTCCTAACTGGCAGGTAGAACTTGGTGGCGATAATAGACTGACGGTTACTAGTATGAGCGTAAATGAGGTCTTAAAAATAAACATATTGGAGGGGCTTGATTTTCAAGGAACTGTAGGATATAGCACAAATACGGCAATGCGTGATGAGCAATATTTGTCTATTGACTGGTATCAGTATGATGGTACGTTAATCAGAAATGAAAACTCTCCTTATCCTGCACAGGAAAAATCTTCTTACATGAAGAGCGCATCCCGCACAGATAATTGTACGGCTTCTGCTTTCCTTACTTATAAGAAGTTGTTGAACGAGGTTCATGATTTGGCTGTGATGGGAGGTGTACAGTATGATTATGCAGCATATGATTACAGCGCTACTAAAGTCATGGATGTAGAGTCTGCCATTGAATCATTAAATGGTAAAGGACAGGTTTATATTGATAAAGTTGATAAGTGGGAAGAGGCTATATTGTCTTATTTTTGGCGTTTCAACTATAATTATAAGTCGAAGTATATGGCAGAGTTGAATGCCCGTTATGACGGTTCCTCTAAATTCTTGCCAGAAAACCGTTGGAATTTCTTCTGGGGAGCATCTGCTGGATGGCGAATCAGTGAGGAAAGCTTTATGGAAGGTATTCATGACTACGTGAGCGAATTGAAATTACGCGCTTCATACGGAGAGGTAGGTAATCAAAGTGGTATCGGACGCTATGATGGTATCCAGTTGTATAATTATAAGTCAAATAGTGGTGCTTTACTGGGAACATCAAAAGGAACTTACGTGGAATCAGCGGGGTTGGTAAGTAAAGTACGTACTTGGGAACGTATTTATAATTACAATTTAGGTTTAGACTTTGGTTTCATAGGAAATCGACTTACCGGAACCTTTGAATTATTTATGAAAAAAAATAACAACATGTTGATTTCCCGTTTATATCCAGGTGTGTTAGGTGGTACAGCACCAAGTACCAATACCGGAAAGTTTATGGCCAAAGGATATGATGGAAGTTTGACCTGGCGTGATAAGATAGGTGAGGTAAATTACCATTTAGGTGGAACATTAACTTATATGACGAATGAATTGATTGATGGAGGAGAAGTGGTGGTAGAGGCTGGATACAATGCAGCATTGAATGGCTATCCGTTAAACTCTATATTTGGTTATCGTTATATGGGGAAAATTCAGACAGATGAGCAGCTGATGAAGTATACACAGAAATATACAGGAAACAACTCCGTAAATATGCCTGCTAACCTTCGTTTAGGAGATCATATGTATGAAGATGTCAATAAAGATGGTAAACTTACTCAGGATGACTTAGTCTTTTTAGGTACTGATGATCCCAAACTGTCTTTCTCTTTTAACTTCGGTTTCGAATGGAGGGGATTTGATTTTAATGCAGTATTTCAAGGAGTTGGAGATCGTACCATCTATCGCGAAATTGATGCATGGAAAGTACCTTTTAAAGCTATTTGGTTGAATACATCTAATCAAAGTGTGGGCAATGTTTGGAGCCCTGAAACTCCCAATAACTATTATCCGAGCTACTCAAACAATAATGATATTAACAACTACAATTACATGGCTTCTACATGGTCTGTAGAAAATGGTGCTTATCTTCGTTTGAAGGATATTGTATTAGGATATACCTTCCCTAAGAATTTGATAAGTAAAACAGGTTTCTTGAGCAATCTACGTGTATATGTTGCGGGAGCAGATTTGTGGGAAAAATCATATATAAACGATGGCTGGGACCCTGAGGCTACACGCAAAGTGGAAAATAAACAGCGCTATCCATTTAATCGTACAATTACTTTTGGTATCAATGCTACTTTCTAAAAATAAAGAAATGATGAAAAAGATAACATATATTTTGGGATTATTTTCTATGCTAACGTTTCAGTCATGTCTTGACATGGAGCCGAAAACTCAGTTGGCAGATACAAATTACTGGCAGACTCCAGACCATTTTAAATTGTTTGCTACTCAGTTCTATGGCTGGACTGTCGATTTTAAACAATTGGATGATAGTCCTCATAGTGATGTTCGTTCTGATTTGCGGACAGGAATCACATTGGATGTCTACAGTAATGGAACGAATAGTATTCCGTCGTCGGATAAAACTTACACCAATAATTACAATCGTATCCGTCAGGTGAACACATTATTGCAGCAGGCTGAAGGTTATGCTGCTCCGGCAGATATCGAAACATCAGTGGGTGAGGCCCATTTCTTCAGAGCCTATTGTTATTTTGATTTGTTGCAGGTATATGGAGATGTCATTATTACTCGTACTCCATTGGATATTGATTCACCTGAAATGCAAATGGCCCGTAACTCTCGCGATGAGGTGGTTGATTTTATTCTGGAAGATTTGGAAGAAGCAATCAGACTTCTTCCTGAAGCAAATGAGATTAGCAGTAAAGATGAAGGTCGTTTGTCTAGTCAGGCTGCGAGTGCTTTTCTTTCTCGTGTCGCTCTTTATGAAGGTACTTGGCAAAAGTTTCGTAATGGTGGACAGAACAATGATCGTTCAAGCGCATTATTGGATATAGCTGCAACGTCTGCTCATGATGTAATAGAAAGTGGTTTCTTTGAACTGTTTGCTCCAGAGGAATTAGGTACTGAAGCTTACAAATATCTTTTTATCCTTGAAAATGATAAATCGAATCCTGCTGGTATTACTAAAAGTGGGAATAAGGAATACATTTTTACTAGACGTCATGATCCTACATTGGCTTCTATTGGTTTTAATATCACACAAGGACGATTGGGTAATGCTGTATACGTGACACGTAAAATGGCAAATATGTATTTGCAAAGTAATGGCTTACCCATTAACCCTCAGACATGGGATTATAGTAAAGTGGATTCCGAGTTCAAGGACCGAGATAACAGAATGAGCAATACGCTTATGATTCCTGGACATACATATTGGGGAACAGGAGGAGGACGTATAGACTGGACTGGAAGTGCAGAAGAAATTGCGAATGCTTCTCATAAGAACTTTATGCCTTCTACTGGTACAGGGTATTTCCCTCATAAATGGTGTTGTGAACGTGATGGGGTACCTACAGGAATGGAAGCATATGATTATCCAATTATCCGTTATGCTGAGGTTTTGTTAAATTATGCTGAGGCAGTATTTGAACGTGATGATAAAATTTCTGATGAAGATTTAGCTATCAGTTTGAATTTGACTCGTAAGCGTGTTAATCCTAATATGCCTGATTTGACCAATGCTTTTGTTTCTGCCAATAATTTGGAAATGCGTACTGAGATACGTCGTGAACGTACTGTTGAATTCTATGATGAGAATTTCCGTATTGATGATTTAAAACGATGGAAAACAGCAGAAGAGGAAATGCCGATGAATCTTACAGGTGTTAAATGGAGAGGTACTGAGTATGAAACAAAATGGTCGGACGCTTCTTCTAAAACCATGGACGCAGAAGGTTGTATTATTTACGAACAGGGTCGTGTTTGGGAGGAGAAACATTATTTGTATCCTCTGCCTATGGACCAGCTGAAATTAAATCCGAATTTGAAACAAAATCCAGGTTGGGAGTAATAGTTTTATTTGTATTAGCAATCTAATAATATTATATCAATCATGACATACAAAAATATATTATATAAAGGTTGTGCGGCTGTTTGTTTAATAGGGACAATGGCATCTATGGTTTCGTGCAACGATGAAATGGTGTCACCCGAAATGAATGAAAAGGTACTTATTTCTGATATTAATTTAGATGTAACACCTGTATTACCGTTGTTGGTAGGAAGTGATACTATATTGAATTACAGCGTATTGCCAGAAAATGCTTCAGATAAGGGAGTAATTTGGAAATCAGGAAGTCCTGAAATCGCTAGTGTAGATGAAGAAGGACGGATAAAGGCTGTACATGCAGGAACAGCAATTATCTCAGTAATGCCTGCTGTAGGTTTTGCGGTTACTTCTACTGTTGAAATCAAGGTGGTAGATGAGATTATCTTTATAGAAGATATCAATCTTGATATGACGGAAAATGAACTGGAAGTTTATGAAACTGCTTCATTGCAGTTGCGATGGCAAACAATTCCTTCAGATCCTACTTATCCTACGTTGAAATGGGAAAGTTTGACTCCCGAGATTGCAACTGTGACCGAGGATGGGGTTGTGAAAGGCGTGAAAGCTGGGACTGCACGTGTTAAGGCAACAGCTACAGATGGAAAGCATTTTACTAAAGAGTTTACAATTACTGTGAAGCCCATCATCTTTATAGAAACTCTTTCTTTTGTTAAAGAATCAGATAAGTTGGCATTAGGTGAAGTTTATGTACCTCAACTCAATGTAAAACCGGGCAATGCGACACTTTCGGCGTTGAAATGGGAAAGCAGTAAACCGGAAGTAGTTGAGGTTGATGAAAACGGACACTTTATTGCTAAGAAATATGGAACCGCTGTGGTTACTGCTACGGCAGACTATGGTGATGGTAATCCTATTTCTGCTTCTATGAATGTAATAGTAGCTGAGGGTAAAATGAATGATTCATTCGAGTTTATGAACTCATGGGAGAACTTTAACGGACAATGTCTGGAATTCAACTGGTTGGAAGATCAGGGTATTTTAAGTCTTTTCCCAGGTGCTGACAAAAATTATAAAGCTATCCGAATCAAACGAACTGGAGGGTTTGAATTTAATGTGGCTAATTATCCGATTTTGGCATTTAAAGTGAGATTCCCCAAAGATGTATTTGAAGTATCTGAAAAGATGGAGTGGTATCTTGATATGTGGGGTGGTTTATCATCTGGAGGTAAATATGGTGCCGATACGAATAAGGGAAACAAAGCCATGGAAGTATTGGATTGTGGTGATTACAAAGTTTTCTATGCTGATTTTACTAAAAAGAAAGTGAATACGGAAATGATGCCGACAAAATTGCAGAAGGTAGATAATGTCGTATTTGAAATTTGGAAAATTTGGTATGAAGCTGATGAAACGGGCACGATAGATGTGGACTGGATTAAAACATTCGAGTCGGAAGAAGCTTTAAAGAGTTTAATAAATGAAGAAAAGAAATAAGGGACGATAAATACAATGGAAATTGAAAGAGACGAAATCTGTAGTCTATATTGGGCGAATAATGTTTTTATAGGTTCGTCTCTTTCATTCTTTCCTTATACCTAATACCTAACAATAAAACAGAAAAATATGAAGTTAAATAGAATATTCTTTCCATTAGTTGCCGTAGGTTTAATGGCAATGAGCTGTTCAGCTGAGTTTGAGCATGGAGTAAATGATATAGATAGCTGGCCTTTGTCTGGTGCAAATTATGAACCGTCTCTGGAACATCCAGGTATACTTCATACACAGAAAGACATTGATCATATTCGCCAGATGGTAAAGGAAAAACAGGAACCTGCTTATAGTGTTTTTCAAGCATTGGAAAAAGAGCCTTTGGCACAATCTTCTTATACGATAAAAGGGCCTTATGAAGTTATTGCACGTGATGGAAATTATGGATATACCAAGCGAAATGCTGAACAGGATTTTGATGCTGTATATTTAAATTCAGTAATGTGGATGATTACACAGGATGAAAATTATGCGAAGAAATCATTGGAACTGATGTTGGCATATGCAGAGGTTTTGAAAGACATTGATGGAAATGATACCGCATTAATGGCTGGTCTTGAAGGAATCAAAATTGTCTATGCATTAGAAATGTTAAGCCATACGTATGATAAAATCAGTGAGACTGATATTCAGAAAGTAAACGATATGCTTCGTAATGTCTTTCTTCCGGTGTGGGAGGAGTTTTATAATACCGATCCTTACACGAATGGAAACTGGGGCTTGCATGTGACAAAATCTTATATGGCTGCTGCTATTTTGTGGGATGATGTAGATATGTATAAAAAATGTGTGAATTTTTATTTGTATGGGAATGATAATGGTACTATTTCACATTATATTGATGGGGATACTGGACAGTGCCAAGAGTCTGGACGTGATCAACAGCATACTGTACTAGGACTTGGGGCCGTATCTGCTATCTGTGAATTAGCTTGGAAACAAGGAAATGACCTTTATTCTGCATATGAGAACCGTGCCTTATTAGGTTATGAATATACGGTAAAATATAATTTAGGGTATGATGTGCCTTTTGAAACTTGGACGGATGTCACAGGCAAATATTGTAAATGGGACGTTATTTCCAAAGAGACCAAAGATAAAAATGGAGGAGTGGATACAGAGCGGGGTAATTGTTGGCAGCCTGTATTTTATATGGTATACAATCATTATGTACAACGTAAGAAATTAAGTATGCCCTACACAGAATCATTACTGGAAACGTATACGGAAGATAAGTATGACGGGGGACATCCAAGCTACGGTCCGTTGCTGTTTAATGATTTGAAATAATGTCTCAATATTTATATTTATAATTGGTGAAAGCAGCCGGCCATTTGTGTCGGCTGTTTTTGAAATCAAACCATAGTTCATGAAAAAGAAAACAACAATATTAGGTCTCCTGCTCTGTCTGGCAAGTCTGACATGGGCACAGCAGAACGAGTGGGAGAACCCTACGCGATACGAGTGGAACAAAGAGAAGCCGCACGTAGACTTTGCGTTGTATGAGAATGCGGAGGACGCGCGTACGGAGGATCACAGCCGTTCGCCGTGGATTCATTCACTGAACGGTACCTGGAAGTTCCGTTATGCTTCTTCGATAGAAGAGAGTGTGAAAGATTTTTATCGTACCGACCTTTCGGAGGAAGGCTGGCAGGAGATTGCCGTACCGTCCAACTGGGAGCTGAAGGGTTTCGGCGAACCGATTATCCGCAACATCCAGTATGTCTTCTCACCGAATCCTCCTTTTATTGATGTGGAGAATCCGGTGGGTACCTACCGCACATGGTTCACGGTGCCCGCGGGATGGGACGAACGTGAGGTGATGCTGCACTTTGGCTCCATCAGCGGCTATGCCCGTGTGTTTGTCAATGGGAAGCAGGTGGGCATGACCAAGGCTTCCAAGTCGCCTGCGGAGTTCAATGTGACTTCTTTCCTGAAAGAAGGGAAGAACCTGCTGGCGGTGCAGGTGTACCGCTGGCACGACGGCAGTTACATGGAAGACCAGGACTTCTGGCGCTTGTCTGGTATTGAGCGCGATGTGTACCTTCAGGCGTATCCGAAGCTGACTATCTGGGACTTCTTCCTCAGAGCGGGACTGGACGATAATTATAAGCACGGGGTGTTCCGTGGAACGGTTGACCTGCGTGAGTTCAGTGGCAACCGGATGAAGCAGGGAATGGTGAAGCTGGAACTGCTGGACAAGAACGGCAAGAAGGTGTGGGCGCAGAGCAGACGCTTCGACCGGGAGAAACAGGAGGAAACGCTTTCATTCTCCGGAACGGTCAGTCGGGTAAACCAATGGAATGCCGAGCACCCTTATCTGTATGACTGTGTGCTGACACTGGCCGATGCGTCGGGAAAACCGCAGTCGGTCACAGCCTGCAAGGTGGGTTTCCGCCGGATTGAAATCAAGAACTCGAAGCTGCTGGTGAACGGGGTACCGGTGTATATCAAAGGCGTGAACCGTCACGAGCACAATGACAGCCTGGGGCATGTGCAGAGTCGGGACATCATGATGACCGACCTGAAACTGATGAAGCAACTGAACATGAATGCGGTGCGTACGTGCCACTATCCCAACCATCCGCTGTTCTATAAGTTGTGCGACAAATATGGATTCTATGTGGTGGATGAGGCGAACATTGAGACTCACGGAATGGGTTCCGTGCCTTACTTCAAGGATACGATTCCACATCCGGCTTACCGTCCGGAATGGTATGCGGCACATGTAGACCGCATTACGCGCCTGGTAGAGAGAGACAAGAACCATGCGTGCGTCATCGGCTGGTCATTGGGTAATGAGTGCGGCAACGGAAAAGTGTTCCACGATGAGTACAAGCGCCTGAAGGCGTACGACCCCGACCGCTTCGTGCAGTTTGAGCAGGCATGGGAAGACTGGAATACGGACGTGGTATGTCCCATGTATCCCAGCTTTGGCCGGATGAAGGAATACCGCAATTCCGGCAAGACGCGTCCCTACATCATGTGTGAGTATGCGCATGCGCAGGGAAACAGCAACGGAAATATCAAAGACCTGTGGGAGGTGATTTACGACAGCCCGAACATGCAGGGGGGATTTATCTGGGACTTCATGGACCAGGGATTCAAGACGCAGACAGAGGATGGCCGTACATACTGGACCTATAACGGAAAGATGGGCAGTCGCCGCTGGCTGGAGGATAAGAAAACGGAACTGAACACGGGTACGGACGGATTGATTTCGGCCAACGGAGTGCTTAAACCGCAGGCTTACGAGGTGAAGAAGGTGTATCAGTATATCCATTTCAAGGCAGAAGATTTGTCGGATGGAAAGATTTCGGTGCGCAACTTGTATGACTTTACCGACCTTTCTGCGTATGATTTCCGCTGGCAACTCGTCAAGAACGGGGTACCGGCCGACTCCGGACGTTTTGAGGTGCGCCTGAAACCGCATGCCTCCAAAGAGGTGAAGCTGTCGCTTCCGGAGATTCCTGAGGATGGAAATGAGCATTATCTGAACTTATATGCCTATACGCGTGAGGCTACGGAATTGATTCCGGCAGGCTTTGAGGTGGCTCGTGAACAGTTGAAGATTGGAACGGGGGATTTCTTTGCCGTGCAGCCGAAAGCAGAGGGACAGCTGACTGCCGAAGTGAAGGGGAATGTGCTGTCGTTCCAGTCAGGCCGGGTATCGGGTAAGATTGACCTGAAGAAAGGAGTGCTTTTCCAGTATGCGCTGGATGGCAAGTCTCCGCTGTCGCAGTATCCGGAACCGGCGTTCTGGCGTGTGCCGACCGACAATGACTTCGGCAACAAGATGCCGCTGCTTTGCGGTGTATGGCGTACGGCGCATGTAAACCGTTCGGTACGCAAGGTGTCAGTGGGCGAGCAGGATGCCAATGGAATCCGGGTAACGGTAGACTGGATGCTGGAGGATGTGCTGGTGCCCTATACGATGGAATACCAGATTTGTCCCGACGGTTCGGTGGTCGTGACAGGAAGCATCGACCTGACGGGACGGAAGCTTCCGGAACTTCCTCGTTTCGGTATGCGAATGGAACTGAAGAAGGACTATGAACGGCTGGTGTACTACGGTCGCGGACCGGAAGAAAATTATACCGACCGTTGCAGCTCTACCTTCGTAGGACGTTATGAAGATACGGTCAGCAATCAGTTCTATCCGTACATCCGTCCGCAGGAAACGGGTAACAAGACCGATGTGCGCTGGGTTTCACTGCTCGATGCCCAGGGATTCGGACTGAAGGTGACGGGCTTGCAGCCGCTGGCATTTACTGCCCTGCACTTTACGCTGGAAGACCTTGATCCGGGACTGACCCGCAAGCTGCAGCATACGGTGGACGTGATTCCGCAGAAGAACGTGTGTCTGCATGTCGACCTGAAACAGCGCGGACTGGGAGGCGATAACAGCTGGGGCATGTATCCGCACAATGAATACCGTCTGCTGGACAAGAAGTACAGTTATAGCTATAAACTTCAGTTGGTAGACGGAGAATAAAGGCAATACAAATACTGAGAATATAATATTAAGGTGAAGACCGGAAACAGAATCTATAAAAGGAGGCTGCTTTCCGGTCTTTTTTGTTTCTTACCTAAAAAATACATTCTTTTTTTAGGTAAATCATTTTCTCCATACGTAACTATCTACAAAAGTGTAAATTTGAATATGAAAATAAAGAACTTGATTTTCCTTGCCGGAATGGCGGGTTTATGTGCTTGCGTGAAGGAGACTCATACACAGAAGGCGTATGACTTTGCTCCTTTGGACTCCATCATTTCCGGCTGGATGGACAAAGGATATTATCCGGGCGGGGCAGTCTGTGTGATGAAAGACGATTCCGTCCTTTTTCGGAAAGACTATGGCGGTTTTACGGACAGCACGCAGGTGTATGTGGCTTCGGCCGGCAAGTGGGTAGCAGCGGCAGTGGTGGCAGCCGTGGTCGATACGACGGCTTTGGACTGGGATGACCCGGTAGAGAAATGGCTGCCTGAGTTTCGGGGAGATGCAAAGGGGAACATTCCGTTGCGAAGGCTGCTTTCGCATACGTCGGGCATCCGGCCGTATCTTCCTGAACCCCGGGTTGACAATTACAATCACCTGGATTCGGCTGTGGCGGAGATTCTGCCGCTGGATACAGTCTTTACACCGGGCACACGTTTTGAGTACGGCGGACTGGCCATGCAGGTGGCCGGACGAATGGCAGAGGTGGCAGCCGGAAAAGAGTTTGAAACCTTGTTCCAGCAGCTGATTGCGGTTCCGTTGGGTATGCGGCATTCACACTTTACCCCAGTCAACACCGACGGAGGACATGCACCGATGCTGGGTGGCGGACTTTGTACGACGCTGGCCGACTACATGCGTTTCCTGAAAATGATTTCGCACGAGGGAGTATATGAGGGTAAACGTATCTTGAAGGCAGAAACGGTGCGTGAGATGCAGGCCGACCAGGTAGGAAGTGCACAGGTGATGCCCGGAGAATATGTGGGACGGGCTCTTGGAAAGCATCATACGGGAATTTACGGGTTAGGAGAGTGGCGTGAATTACTGGACGAACAGACCGGAGAGGCCTATCAGATTAGTTCTCCCGGATGGGCAGGAGCTTATCCCTGGATAAACAAGCGCGAGGGAGTGTGCGGCTTTTTTATTGCCCATGTGCAGGGAGGCTCCAGCAAGGAAGATGGCTTTTCGTCATTTTACGGCAGTCCGGTCCTGTCGCGTACGGTATCAGAAATTGTAGGAACGAATAATAAATGAAAGAAAGATGAAAAGAGGAGTGTGTATATTATGGATGGTAATGGCCTGGCTGCAGATGGTTTGTGCCGGAGAGTGGCAGTGGGCGGTCACATTGAAAGGTTTTGTATCGGACGAAACAAAAAAGGAACCAGAAGCCTTCTTGTGGGTTCCGGCACATTGCGAGCGCCTGTCGGCTGTGATGTGGAGTCAGCAGAATATGACGGAAGAGATGTTGTTTGATATGCCTTCCTTCCGTGATTCGTTAGCCGAGATGGGAGTGGGACTGATTTGGATCGCTCCCGGAATAGACCAGCAGTGGGATGTGCGCAAAGGTACACAGAAAGTGTTTGACCAGATGGTGAACGACCTGGCGGAAGTGAGTGGCTACACGGAACTGCGTGAGGTGCCTCTCATTCCTTTCGGACATTCGGCCATGGCCACTTTCCCGTGGAACTTTGCGGCCTGGAATCCGGAACGTACACTGGCGGTGGTGTCTTTCCATGGGGATGCGCCGCGCACCAACCTGTGCGGTTACGGGCGTGAAAACCTGGAGTGGGGACGGACGCGGAACATTGACGGCATTCCCAGCCTGATGATTGAAGGCGAGTATGAGTGGTGGGAAGCTCGGGTAAATCCGGCATTGGCTTTTCGGATGATGTATCCGGAGAGCTGCATCTCGTTTCTTTGTGATACGGGCAGGGGACATTTCGATGTGTCGGAGCAGACAGCCCGTTATATTTCCCGTTTTATCCGGAAAGCACTGGAACAACGCTTGCCTGCTGATGGCGGGAAGACGCTGAAGAAAGTGAATCTGGCTGCGGGCTGGCTGGTACAGCGCTGGTCGCCCGACGAACGTACAAGGCGTGCTACTCCTGCGCCGGTAGCGCGCTACAAGGGGGATGTGCACGATGCCTTCTGGTATTTCGATCGGGAGATGGCAGAGCTTACCGAGCAGCGTTACAAGGAACATAAACTGAAAAAGATGCAGTATTTAGGCATTTGCCAGCAGGGAAAGCGGGTGGATTATAACCCGAAACTGCATGCTGGGGTATTGCTGAAGTTCTTGCCCGAAGAAGATGGGCTGACGTTTCATCTGAACGCCTGCTTTACGGATTCGCTCCGTCAGGAAATGACGGATGAACATGCGGCGGGAAAGATTCGTCTGGAACGCATTTGTGGACCAGTGGAGCAGGTGGATGATACCACGTTTACGGTCCGTTTTTACCGGATGGGGATGTACAATCCGCGCCGCACGTCGGACATCTGGCTGCTGGCCAGTCATCCGGGCGACAAGCACTACAAAGGAGCCGTGCAGCAGGTGAATCTGCGCATCCCTTACCGGCTGACGGAAGGGAAACGCCAGCACATTCTTTTCCCGGGACTGGAAGACGTGAAGGCAGGAAGTGCACCGTTGCCTTTGAAAGCGGTATCCGATTGTGGTTTACCCGTATATTACTACGTGAAGGAAGGTCCGGCCCGCATCACGGAGAACAATACGCTGGAGTTTACCCCAATTCCGCCACGGAGCCATTTTCCGGTTAAAGTGACGGTCGTGGCCTGGCAGTATGGATTGAAGGGAAAGGTACAGACGGCCGAACCGGTGGAGCGTAGCTTCTATATCTATAAATAATATCTTCTTGTAAACCGACAATAAATAGCCCTGACATACTTCCCGTGTGATGAAGCATGTCAGGGCTATTGGTTTGTAAAGACTTTCAGTCTTTCTTATTTTTTCAGCATCTGGAACAGCTTGTCCAGTTTCGGCGACATGATAATCTCTGTGCGGCGGTTCTTGGCGCGACCTTCGGCTGTTTCGTTATCGGCCACCGGCATGTATTCTCCGCGTCCGCTGGGTTGTATCTGCAACGGGTTGACCTTGTATTTTTCAATCAGGATGCGTGCTACGGAGGTAGCGCGGATGACGCTCAGGTCCCAGTTATCCTTGAACTGTGCGGTATGAATCGGCTTGTTGTCCGTATGTCCTTCGATGCATACATCAATTTCGGTCTGCTTGTTCAACACTTCAGCTAATTTTCCCAAAGCCTCTTCTCCACGTTTATCCAGTTTGGCACTTCCGGACTGAAACAACAGCTTGTCGGACATGGCCACATAGACCTTGCCGTTCTGCTCGCGTACGGTCAGCTCGTCACTGCTGAAGCCGAGCAAGGCATCTTTCACACTGTTGAGCAGGCTCTGTACCGTGGCATTCTGCTGGTCAATCATGCCTTGCAGTTCCTGAATGGTCTTTTCACGTTCATCCAGCTCTTTCAGCTTTTCACCAAGCAGGGCGTTCAGCTTCTCCTGTTCATTCATGTTGCTTGACAATAGCTGCTGGTAATGGCGGATGGAGTTCCCCTGCCGGTTGGTATCTTGCTGCAGGCGGTCAATTTGTCCGCGCATCTTGTCCATCTCATTGTGGCATTCGTTCAGTTGCCCTTGCAGCTTGTCTCCTCTGGACAATGCTTCTATCCGTCCGTTTTCTGCAAGGAGGAATTTTTTCTTGGTGACGCACGAAGTACTGCTCATTATCAGTGCCCCGCCCAGTATGATTAAACCTATTTTCTTCATAATCTGCAAATTTTTTTGCAAAGATACGGTTGTTTGCGTGAATCGTATGGGGATAAGGTATTTTTTTGTCTTTTTATACATGAAAAATGTTTACAGGGTATGTGGACTTTTTCAGGAAATCAACCTGGGCCATTTCTTAAAAATATAGTTAAATTTACCTCGACACGTACGTGACGAGGTCTTGACACGTTCGTGTCGAGGTATTTTTGTAAGTTCGTTTGCAGTTTGGGGATTAAGGGGTTGGGAAAGTGTGGAGGTATGTTTAGATGGTAAGGTCTGGAGGCTACGAATATTTTAAATTTAACATTGGCTTTTCTTATGCTTAATCATTAAATTTGTAATTATTGCATGCTAATCAATCTTTTAGAGAATATGGATAGAGATAGCTTCATATTATAAGGTAAATTTAAGGTAACTGATGAATAAAAGAAAAGAAGAATAAAGAACATGGCAAAGCAGTTACAGATTTACTGAAACAGGAAGAAGAAAGCATGACAGAGTTGTTGAATCGGTTTAGGAAATTGGGTTATGGAATTGAATGATAAAATAGTAATTTATCGTACCGCTGATGGACAAACATCCATTGACGTTAAATTAGAAGACGAGACTGTATGGCTTTCAGCTAACCAGATGGCCAATCTATTTGATAGGGATGAAAAGACTATAAGAAAACATATCAATAATGTCTTTTCCGAAGGTGAACTGGAAAAAGAGAACAACACGCATTTTTTGCGTGTTGATGGAGTGAAACAACCTGTTGCCTTTTATTCTTTGGATGTCATCATTTCCGTGGGTTATCGTGTAAAAAGCCAACGAGGTATTCAGTTTCGTATATGGGCCAATAAGGTGCTGAAAGAATATCTGGTGAAAGGCTATGTCGTCAATAAGGTTTTGACCGAACAGCGTTATACTGAATTGAAGCAATTGGTAACGGTCTTGGGCCGTACAGTCAAGACACAGGAAGCACTGACTTCGGAAGATGCGCTCAATCTGGTGGAAGTGGTTTCCGATTACGCTTATGCTCTCGATACGTTAGACAGATACGATTATCAGCAGCTGGCGGTAGAGCAGACCACTAACGACGTAAAGTTTCATGCTACCTACGAGGGAGCCATGCAGGCCATAGAAGAACTGAAGGAGAAATTCGGTGGAAGCCAGTGGTTTGCCCATGAGAAGGATGATTCCTTTAAAAGTTCCATCGGGCAAATATACCAGACTTTTGGCGGGCAAGATCTTTACCCTTCTGTGGAGGAAAAAGCGGCTATGCTGCTTTATCTCGTCACGAAAAATCATTCGTTTAGTGATGGCAACAAACGTATTGCTGCCACCCTTTTTCTGTGGTTTATGGCCGGTAACGGTATTCTCTACAATCCGGATGGGAGTAAGCGCATTGCCGATAACACCCTTGTGGCTCTTACGCTGATGATAGCTGAGAGCCGTACCGAGGAAAAAGATATCATGGTGAAAGTAGTGGTAAACCTGATTAATAAGAATAACTACGAATGAGGGTAATTATAGGTGGCTGGGTGATTAATAATGAATAAAACAGAAAGCTGCCTGTATCCATCTTATTCAATTTTACCGTAACTTTGCCGCGCATTTTGAAGAAGGTAAAAAAGATGGATCACAGTGTGACTAAAAAACGTGCCCAAAGCAATGAGATAGATATGCTGAACGGGCCGTTGTTCAAGAAAATTTTGCTGTTTGCCCTTCCGCTGGCAGCCAGCAGTTTATTACAAGAGCTTTTTAATTCGGTGGACGTGGCAGTAGTGGGCCACTTCGTAGGAAGCAGGGCCCTGGCAGCCGTGGGAAGTAATGCGCCGGTCATCGGGTTATTGATAAACCTGTTTATGGGTGTTTCCATGGGAGCCTGTGCCATTATCTCGAACCACATCGGGCAGCAGGACGACAGGAGCATACGCAATGCCATCAGTACGGTGCAGTTGGTGGCGCTTCTCAGCGGATTCTTTTTGCTGGTATTGGGGCAGGTAGCTGCCCGGCCGATTCTGACATGGATGGGTACTCCGCCGGATGTATTGGATGAGGCGGTGACTTACCTGCGTATTTATTTCCTGGGGATGCCTTTTATCATGGCATTTAATTTCGGTGCCGCTATTTTGCGAAGCATGGGCGATACACGACGTCCGCTGTATATTCTGGTCATGGCTGGTGTGGTCAATACCTTGCTGAACCTGCTGTTCGTGATAGGCTTCGGCATGGGAGTGGCAGGAGTGGCTATAGCTACGGGTATAGCCAATGCGGTCAGTGCCACTTTAATCATTCGTTTGCTGCGTAAGGAGAAAGAACCTTTCCGGTTGCATTTCGACAAGATGAAGATTCACGGGGTGGAGTTGAGCCGTATGCTGCGCATCGGAGTGCCGGCAGGAGTGCAGGGCATGATTTTCTCCATTTCGAATGTGGTGGTGCAGTCGTCTATCAACAGCTACGGAGCCGATGCGATTGCCGGTTCGTCGGCTGCGCTCAACTTTGAGTATTATTGCTATTTCATTATTCAGGGATTCAACGGGGCTGCCATCAGCTTCATTGCCCAGAACTATGGGGCCGGAAGAATGGACCGGGTGCATCGGGTGTTCTGGATTTGCATGGGTTCAAGTCTGGCTTTCTGTGCAGCCTTCAACTGGCTTTTTGCCTGGCAGGATGATTTCTTCCTGGGCTTCTTTTCGGATGTGCCGATGGTGCATCATTTCGGGGCTATCCGCATGCACATTGTGCTGGCCTGTCAGTTTATTGCCAGCAGTTATGAGATTGCCGGTTCGTCGTTGCGCGGCATGGGAAAATCGCTGACTCCGGCCGTGCTCACGGTGTTTGGAACCTGCCTGTTGCGTATTGTCTGGGTGTATGGGGTATCACCGGTGTGGAGAGGATACGATGTGCTGATGATGGTGTATCCGGTGTCGTGGGTGGTTACCGGATTGTTGGTGCTTACGGCTTACTGGTTGTTTATCCGGAAAAAGAGATTGGCTTTGAACTAAAAAGAAAGAGGTTGTCTCAAATTTTGAGACAACCTCTTTGCTATACTAAAGGATGAGTGTGTTTCTTATTCCCACTCGATGGTGGCTGGCGGTTTTGACGAGATATCATAGCAAACGCGGTTCACACCTTTTACTTTGTTGATAATGTCGTTCGAAACCTTGGCCATGAATTCGTAGGGCAGGTGAGCCCAGTCGGCTGTCATGGCATCGGTACTTGTTACCGCACGCAGTGCTACTGCACGTTCGTAGGTACGTTCGTCGCCCATAACTCCTACGCTCTGTACCGGCAACAGGATTACGCCGGCCTGCCATACCTGATGGTACAGGGAAGTTTCGTTTCCGTTTGCATCTTTCACCTTCCAGTCGCGCAAGCCCTGGATAAAGATGTCGTCGGCATCCTGCAGGATACGTACCTTTTCACGAGTGATGTCGCCCAGGATACGTACAGCCAAGCCCGGACCCGGGAACGGATGGCGGGTAATCAGGTGCTCAGGCATACCTAATTCGCGACCTACGCGGCGTACTTCGTCCTTGAACAGTAAACGCAAAGGTTCGCAGAGTTTCAGGTTCATCTTTTCCGGCAGACCACCTACGTTGTGGTGACTCTTGATAACGGTACCGGTGATAGACAATGACTCGATGCAGTCAGGATAGATAGTACCCTGTGCCAGCCATTTCACATCCTGAATCTTATGTGCTTCTTCATCGAATACGTCGATAAAGCCTTTACCGATAATCTTACGTTTTCGTTCGGGTTCGGTTACACCTGCCAGTTCTGAGAAGAACTTTTCGCTGGCGTCTACGCCGATCACGTTCAGACCAAGGCATTCATAGTCGTGCAATACGTTCTTGAATTCGTTCTTGCGAAGCATTCCGTGGTCTACGAAGATACAGGTCAGGTTCTTTCCGATGGCTTTGTTCAGCAATACGGCTGCTACTGATGAGTCAACGCCACCGCTCAGTCCTAACACCACCTTGTCGTCGCCAAGCTGTTGCTTCAGTTCGGCTACTGTGGTTTCAATGAAAGAAGCGGCACTCCAGTCCTGCTTTCCGCCACAGATGTCTACTACGAAGTTCTTCAGCAGCAAAGTTCCGTCTTCGCTGTGGAACACTTCCGGATGGAACTGTACGCCCCAGAGCTTTTCGTTCTTTGCCTGGTAAGCGGCGATGGCTACTTTGTCGGTAGAAGCGATGATTTCAAAGTTGTCGGGGATGGCAGTGATGGTGTCACCGTGGCTCATCCATACCTGAGAATGTTCGCGGATGCCTTTCAGCAGCGGGTTCTGGTGGTCGAAAGTAGCCAGGTGTGCACGTCCGTATTCGCGGGTGTTGGCCGGCTCTACCTTTCCTCCGTTGGTGTACGACATGAACTGTGCACCATAGCAGATACCCAGGATAGGATATTTTCCGCGGATGTTGGTTAAATCAACTTTGAAAGCCTTCTCATCATACACTGAGAAAGGACTTCCCGACAAGATTACGCCGATAACCGACGGGTCATCGTGTGGAAACTTGTTGTAAGGAACAATTTCGCAATACATGTTCAGCTCGCGCACACGGCGGCCGATAAGCTGCGTGGTTTGTGAACCGAAGTCAAGAATAATAATTTTTTCCTGCATATTGTGTGTGATGTAAAATGTAATCTATGCGTGCAAAGGTACGCATATTTTTCCTAAATCCGATGTGGCCTTTGATTTTATTTGAGGCCGAAACCTGTCATTTGGAGCTTTGAAAGCCTTATGGTATGCTTTTTTTAAGTTTTATATGTAAATAAGTAAGGAATAAATTTGTACTTTTGTCGCCGTATGAGCAGAATTTTGGCAATAGATTATGGCAGAAAACGCACCGGAATTGCAGTGACCGATCCGATGCAGATTATAGCGAACGGACTGACTACCGTACCGACACATGAGCTGATGGATTTTTTACTGAAGTATGTGGCGCAGGAAAAGGTGGAGCGCATCGTGGTGGGGCATCCCAAGCAGATGAACAATGAGGATTCCGAAAATATGAAGTATATCAAGCCGTTTGTGGCGCAGCTGAAAAAGAAGTTGCCGGACATGCTGGTGGAACTGGTGGACGAACGGTTTACTTCTGTGCTGGCACATCAGGCGATGCTTGACGGCGGACTGAAGAAGAAGGCGCGTCAGGACAAGGCGCTGGTGGACGAAATCAGTGCCACGATTATTCTGCAATCTTATTTGGAATCGAGAAGAATGTAACTTAATAAATTTTTGAATAATATGATTTTACCTATTTATGTATACGGGCAGCCTGTATTGCGTCAGGAGGCTCAAGATATTACGCCAGATTATCCGGGCTTGAAAGAGCTGATTATAAATATGTTTGAAACGATGGACCGTGCCGACGGGGTGGGACTGGCTGCTCCTCAGATCGGGCTTCCTATCCGTGTGGTAGTGGTGAACCTGGACGTGTTGTCGGATGATATGCCGGAGTTCAAGGATTTCAAGCGTACGTATATCAATCCGCATATTCTGGAAACAGGCGGTGAGATGGTTTCAATGGAAGAAGGCTGTCTGAGCTTGCCGGGTATCCACGAAAGTGTGAAGCGTCCGGACAAGATTCACGTGACTTACCTGGATGAAAACATGCAGCCGCACGATGAGTGGGTGGAAGGCTATCTGGCCCGTGTGATGCAGCATGAATTCGACCACCTGGATGGTACCATGTTTATCGATCATTTGTCGGCTTTGCGCAAACAGATGATTCGTGGCAAGCTGAACGGCATGGTGAATGGTAAAGCTCGTTGCTCTTATAAAGTGAAAACGGTGAAATGATCAAAAGAATCCTATACCTATTATATATAGGTATGTTTTTCCCGGTGGTTGCCCTGTCGCAGATTAATACGGACAGGGTTATGACCATCGGGAAAAATGCACTTTATTTTGAGGATTATGTCCTCTCTATCCAGTATTTCAATCAGGTAATCGGGGCGAAACCGTATCTGGCTGAACCGTATTTTTACCGTGGACTGGCCAAGATGAACCTGGATGATTATCAGGGTGCGGAAGCCGACTGTTCGCAGGCGCTGGAACGCAATCCTTTCGTGGTGAATGCGTATCAGATTCGCGGTATTTCACGTATCCGCCAGCAGAATTATCAGGGGGCTATCCAGGATTACCGCAAAGCCCTGAAGATGGACCCGGAGAATATCAGTCTGTGGCATAACCTGGCTTTGTGCCGGATGCACGAGGAGGAATATGCGCAGGCACGTGCGGATTTGGATACGCTGATTCGTATCTCTCCGCGTTATACGGATGCGTACCTGATGCGTACGGAGGTGTCATTGAAACAGAAGGATACGCTGCAGGCCATGACGGATGCGGACAAGGCTATCGAGATGGACCGCTATAATCCGGATACATGGTCATCGCGCGGTATGCTGTTCTTGCAACGCGGAAAGTATAAGGATGCGGAAACGGACTTGACGGAGGCAATCCGTCTGTCAGTACGTAATGCGGGGGTATATATCAACCGTGCACTGGCAAGATACCATCAGAATAACCTGAGAGGGGCGATGTCGGATTATGACCTGGCATTGGATGTGGACCGGAATAATTTTATCGGACACTATAACCGTGGTTTGCTGCGTGCACAGGTGGGGGATGACAACCGCGCGATTGAGGATTTCGACTTTGTGCTCAAGATGGAGCCGGACAACCTGATGGCCCGTTTCAACCGGGGCTTGCTGCGCGACCGTACGGGTGATTATCCTGGGGCTATCGAGGACTATTCGGCGGTGCTGGAAGAATATCCCAATTTCTTGGCCGGGTACCAGTATCGTGCGCAGGCCAGAAGAAAGGTGGGCGACCTGAAAGGGGCGGATGCCGACGAATTTAAGGTGCTGAAAGCGCAGATTGAAGCGCAGAACGGTACGAAGAAGCAGACGGCTTCGAACGACAAGACGCGTAAGAAATCGGATAAGAACGTGGAAAACTACCGCAAGATTGTGGTGGCCGACAATGATTCGGAAGACGACCGTTACAAGACGGATTACCGTGGAAGGGTGCAGGACAAGAATGTGACGATTTTGCCGCAGCCGATGTTTGCCCTGAATTACTACGAGCGTCCGGAAGAGGTGAAGCGTCAGGTCAATTATTATAAGGGTATCGACGACCTGAATGCACGCAGGGTGCTTCCGCATCGCCTGCTGATTACGAACAACGAGGCTTCGTTGTCGGAAGAGCAGGTGAAGCAGCATTTCGCTTCTATTGATGAACAGACGGCTGCCATTGTGAAGGAGCCTGGTAATGTGCTGCATTATTATGCCCGGGCACTCGACTTCTATCTGGTGCAGGATTTTGACAATGCGCTGAAGGATCTGGATGAGGCTATCCGCTGTGACTCTACATTCTTCCCGGCTTATTTCAGTCGTGCACTGATTTACTACAAACAGTTGGAATACCGTAAGCGCGACCGGAAGTTTGAAGTGGAAACGGTAGAGGAACAGAACCTGCAGGTGCGTTCGTATGACTATAATAAGGTGCGCGAAGATTTGGACCGTGTGATTGAACTGGCTCCTGACTTTGTGTATGCATATTATAACCGGGGTAATATCCTGGCGGTGATGAAAGACTATCGGGCTGCACTGGTAGATTACAACAAGGCCATTGAACTGGATCCCCGTTTTGCGGATGCCTATTACAATCGCGGATTGACGAATATCTTTCTTGGGAACAATCGCCAGGGTATTCAGGATTTGAGTAAGGCGGGTGAACTGGGAATATTCTCGGCCTACAATATTATCAAACGATTTACGACAATAGAGGAGAAATAATTGGATGCAATATTTTTCTTTAACTAAAAAGTTTATATTTTTGCGTCTCAATAATAGATTAATACAAAAAGACTATGGTTAAGATAACTTTTCCTGACGGCTCCGTTCGCGAGTATAACGAAGGAGTTACTGGTCTGCAGATTGCAGAAAGCATCAGTTCCCGTTTGGCACAGGATGTATTGGCTTGTGGGGTGAACGGTGAAACTGTGGATTTGAATCGTCCTATCAACGAAGATGCAAACTTCGTTCTTTATAAATGGGAAGACGAACAAGGAAAGCATGCCTTCTGGCATACAAGTGCACACTTGCTGGCTGAGGCATTGCAGGAATTGTATCCGGGCATTCAGTTCGGTATCGGTCCGGCTATCGAAAACGGATTCTATTATGACGTAGATCCGGGTGAGGCTGTGATTAAGGAAGGTGACCTGCCTGCCATTGAAAAGAAAATGGCTGAACTGGCTGCCAAGAAGGAAGAGCTGGTTCGCCAGAGTATTTCAAAGGAAGATGCCTTGAAAATGTTCGGTGACAGAGGTGAGACTTACAAGTGTGAGCTGATTTCTGAATTGGAAGATGGTCACATCAGTACATATACTCAGGGTGCGTTTACCGACCTTTGCCGTGGTCCGCACTTGTTGTCTACTGCTCCTATTAAGGCTATCAAGCTGCTGTCAGTAGCTGGTGCTTACTGGAGAGGTCAGGAAGACCGCAAGCAGATGACACGTATCTATGGTATCACTTTCCCGAAAAAGAAGATGCTGGATGAATATCTGGTAATGCTGGAAGAAGCCAAGAAACGTGACCACCGTAAGATTGGTAAGGAAATGGATTTGTTCATGTTCTCGGATACAGTCGGTAAGGGACTTCCGATGTGGTTGCCGAAAGGCACTGCTTTGCGTATCCGTCTGCAGGACTTCCTCCGTCGTATCCAGGCACGTTATGACTATCAGGAAGTAATGTGTCCGCCTATCGGTAACAAACTGTTGTATGTGACTTCAGGTCACTACGCAAAATATGGTAAAGACGCATTCCAGCCTATCCATACTCCGGAAGAAGGCGAAGAATACTTCTTGAAACCGATGAACTGTCCGCATCACTGTATGATTTACAAGAACTCTCCGCGTTCTTATCGTGACCTGCCATTGCGTATCGCTGAATTCGGTACGGTATGTCGTTACGAACAGAGTGGTGAGTTGCACGGATTGACTCGTGTACGTAGCTTTACACAGGATGATGCGCACATCTTCTGCCGTCCTGACCAGGTGAAAGATGAGTTCCTCCGCGTGATGGACATCATCTCTATCGTGTTCACTTCTATGGGTCTGGAAAACTTTGAAGCACAGATTTCTTTGCGTGACAAGGAAAACCGTGAAAAATACATCGGTAGCGATGAAAACTGGGAAAAGGCAGAACAGGCTATCGTGGAAGCTTGTGAAGAAAAGGGTTTGAAGGCGAAAGTGGAATACGGTGAAGCTGCATTCTACGGTCCGAAACTGGACTTCATGGTGAAGGATGCTATCGGTCGTCGCTGGCAGCTGGGTACCATTCAGGTGGACTACAACTTGCCGGAACGCTTCCAGTTGGAATACATGGGCTCAGATAACCAGAAACATCGTCCGGTAATGATTCACCGTGCTCCGTTTGGTTCAATGGAACGTTTCGTGGCTGTGCTGATTGAACACACTGCTGGTAAGTTCCCGTTGTGGCTGACTCCGGATCAGGTGGCTATCCTGCCTATCTCTGAGAAATTCAATGACTATGCCGATAAGGTACGCATGGAATTGAAAAAGTATGACGTACGTGCATTGGTGGATGACCGTAACGAAAAGATTGGCCGTAAGATTCGCGACAACGAAATGAAACGCATCCCTTACATGCTGATTGTGGGCGAAAAAGAAGCCGAAAATGGTGAAGTTGCCGTACGTAAGCAGGGTGAAGGAGACAAAGGAACCATGAAAATCGAAGAATTTGCAAAAAATATTGCAGAAGAAGTTCATAATATGATAAATAAATGGTAAATTTGCAGCCGTTTGCTGACAGAATCAAAATTCTGCGGCAAACGGACTTTAAAATAAATAATTTATAAATTCAAAAAACAAACAGGAAGACACTATTTTTAATGAAAAATGACACGTTAAAAGGGCAACACCGAATCAACGAACAGATTCGCGCCAAAGAAGTACGTATTGTGGGAGATGATATTGAATCGGCGGTATATCCGATTGCGCAGGCTTTGAAGCTTGCGGAAGAACACGAAGCCGACTTGGTCGAAATTTCACCTAACGCAGTTCCTCCAGTTTGTCGAATTATAGATTATTCTAAATTCCTCTATCAGCTGAAAAAACGCGCAAAGGAACAGAAAGCTAAACAGGTGAAGGTAAACGTGAAGGAAATCCGTTTTGGACCTCAGACTGACGAACACGATTACAACTTCAAACTGAAACATGCCATCGGTTTCTTGCAGGATGGAGATAAGGTAAAAGCATACGTGTTCTTTAAAGGACGTTCCATTTTGTTCAAGGAACAGGGAGAAGTGCTCTTGCTCCGTTTTGCTAACGACTTGGAAGACTATGCAAAGGTAGAGCAGATGCCGTTGCTCGAAGGAAAGAGAATGACTATATCATTGTCTCCGAAAAAGCCGGGAGCTCCGAAAAAGGCTGCAAAACTAGAACCTGCGAAGGTGGTTGAAACCAAAGAATAAAGAAAAGAAAGTGCGTAACGTGCCGGTATAGTGCGTTACCATGTGAATAATAATAATTAAAATTTTAACAAGATGCCAAAGATCAAGACTAACTCCGGTGCTAAAAAAAGATTCGCTCTTACCGGAACAGGTAAAATCAAAAGAAAGCACGCTTTTCACAGTCACATTTTGACTAAGAAGACTAAAAAGCAGAAAAGAAACCTTTGCCACATGGGCTTAGTTGACAATGCTAACTTAGCTCAGGTAAAAGAACTTCTTTGCATGAAGTAATCTTAACAAAAGCGTAAAAACGTATCATTTTAAATTATTAACCGAATGCATTAGCCTCAAGTCCGATTGAGAATATATCGGCGCTATCATTCAAAAAAGAATTAAAACTATGCCAAGATCAGTAAATCACGTTGCTTCTAGAGCAAGAAGAAAGAAAATTTTAGGTTTAACCAGAGGTTATTTTGGTGCAAGAAAGAACGTTTGGACCGTTGCTAAGAATACTTGGGAAAAAGGTCTGACTTATGCATACCGTGACCGTAAGAACAAAAAACGTAACTTCCGCGCATTGTGGATCCAGCGTATCAACGCAGCTGCTCGTCTGGAAGGTATGTCTTACTCTAAGTTGATGGGTGCATTGCACAAAGCAGGTATTGAAATCAACCGTAAGGTGTTGGCTGACTTAGCTATGAACCACCCTGAAGCATTCAAGGCTGTGGTTGCTAAAGCTAAAGCTGCTTAATCTCACCGGAGACGGAGACAATGTATAAAGGATGCCCCTAAAATGGCATCCTTTTTTTGTGCATTATTTTTGTATATTCAAATATTTGTCGTATATTTGTCATAGAAAAATTGAAGCCGTACTTGCAGAATCGGGAAACTCATCAAATCTAAAGAAATACCGAGACAAGCTTCTACTTCCAATGGCGGGCCACGCCTTCGGGTAGCATTTATGCCGGTGGATTACAAAGGAGGGGAGCACTCAAAACCTGTCATTCGGAGTTTCGTCACGCCTCGGGTACGGCTTCTCCTTTTTCATAAAAGCGAAGAATCTTGGGTTTAGCGAGTCAAGGTTCTTCGTTTTTTTATGAGTTTACTTTTGGAACGTTGTTTACTTAGATAATATAAGAACTATGAGGAAGCACATTTTAATGTCGTTGTGTGCCGGCTCTCTTTTGTTGGGGGCTTGTGCTGGAAAAGGTGAGCAGAAAATGAGTGTGTCACAAGAACCGGATACTTTGTTGATGCTGGTGGGCAGTTATGCAAGTGCAGATCAAGAAGGGATAAAGACGTATCGCTTCAATCAGGAGACGGGAGAGGCTGTGCTGGCCAGTACGTTGTCTGGGATTGAGAATCCGTCGTTTTTAGTGCCGACGGAAGACGGTACGCATGTGTATGCCGTGGGAGAGACGGAAAAAGGGTTTACGGCTAATGCGCTGGCATTGGATACGTTGACTTCGGGGCTGGCGTTGCTGAACAGCCAGTCTACGGGTGGAGCTTCACCGTGTTATATTACGGTGAGTCCGGATGGCAAGTTTGTGTTGACCGCCAATTACATGGGAGCGAATATTACGGTTTTCCCTCGTCTGGCGGATGGAAAGTTAGGAGAGGGGCATGTCATTTCCTTCCAGGGAAAAGGAGCCGATAAGGAACGGCAGGAGCAGCCTCACTTGCACTGTGTGTATTTCACTCCCGACGGGAAGTTGCTTTTGGCAAACGATTTGGGACTGGACCGTATTCACGCTTTTCCGGTAAAACAAACTCCAGGAACGAAAGGAACGGATTTATTGGATGAAGCGGCTGCTTTTGATATTGAGTTGGCTCCAGGTTCAGGTCCGCGTCATACTTGTTTTGACAAGCAGGGAAAACATGCGTATCTGTTGACGGAACTGTCTGGCGAAGTAGTGGTGTGGACGTATGATGGAAAGGCCCTGATACAGCAGCAAGTCATCAAGGCAGATACGGTGGGCGCGAAAGGTAGTGCGGATATTCATCTGTCGCCCGATGGAAAATTCCTGTATGCTTCCAACCGTCTGCAAGCAGATGGCGTGGCTATTTTCAAGGTTTCTCCTTCCGATGGTACACTGACCAAGGTGGGCTATCAGTTGACGGGCATTCATCCGCGTAATTTCACGATTACACCGAACGGCAAGTTTCTGCTGGTAGCTTGCCGGGATACCAATGAGATTCAGGTGTTTGCGCGTGATGCAGAAACCGGTCTTTTGCAGGATACTGGCAAGACTATCCATACCGATAAACCGGTTTGTCTGCAATGGGTTATGAAATAAGTAATTAAACCATATACTTATACGGCGGGGAAAGAGAGGCGGAAACGGCTTCCTTTCCCCGCTGTGCTTTGTACGCTGATTTGTCCCCCGTGCAGGCTGATAATCTGTTTACAGAGGGTAAGGCCGATACCGGAACCGTTATTCTTAGTGGTGAAGAAAGGCACGAAGATACGTTCCGTCACTTCCGGCAGCATACCTTCTCCGTTATCGCTGATTTCGAAAATGAGTTCCTGGGCATGAGTTTCTACCTGGATGCGAATGTCCGGATGGGAGCGATGGGCACATGCTTCACGGGCATTCTTCAGCAGGTTTATAAATAGCTGCTCCATCTGTGTGCGGTCAGCATACCAGGTGAGCTGGGAAGACGGGCATTTATACTGCACTTCCAGTTCCGGGTAAAGTCGTTGCAGGTCGGAAAGAAACTGTTCCAGTGGGATTTCCGTCTTCATCGGGGCCGAGATACGGGTCAGTTTCCGGTAATTTTCTACAAACTCCAGCAAGCCTTTTCCCCGGCGGTAGATGACCTGTAGCCCTTGCTGTATGTAGGTATGCGTACGTGCATCATCAGGATGCTCCTGGCTTCGTTCATTCAATGTATCTGCCAGAGAGATAATTGGGGTGATGGAATTCATGATTTCATGCGTCAGTACCCGTATCAGCTTTTGCCAAGCTTCCATTTCTTTGTACTCCAATGCGCCGTGGATGTTTTTCAAGCTAATCAGCCGGCAGGTTCGTCCTTGCAGCTGGATGTGAGTGACCGACAGGGAGAGGTCGAAAGTGGCGTTTCCTTTTTGCAGGTGAGCCACCTGCTGGTTTTCCTGAATGGCCGTGCTGATTTCTTCGGGCAGATGGGCGCAGTGTCCCAATAGTTCGCGGGCTGCCTTGTTCATCCATTCCATCCGGTTGCTTCGGTCGGTGACGAGGACGGCCGTATCTACCTTGTTCAGCAGCATTTCATAGTATTGGTGCTTTACCTCCTCATCTACTATACGGGTGCGCAGGTTCTTCAGAGCCTGTGAAAGTTCTTCTGCTAACTTCTGCATCTGCGGGTCGGCAAAAGGTGCGCAAACCCGCTGTCCCAGGTCATTCTGTTTCATGCATTCCACGAGCCGGTACATGGTTTCAGTCTGCCGGATTTGTATGCGGTACAGGCTGTAACAGATGCCAATGAGCAACAGTCCGCAGATGATGGTACAGAACCACAGTCCATGCAGCATGGCTAAAACACCTGCGATAATCAGACCTGTCAGTCCTAAAATGTGCAGTATCAGGTAGTATCCATACGTTTTCATAAGCCCCATTTTTCCAGTTTCCGATAAAGTGCAAAACGTGTAATTCCTAATAGTTCGGCGGCCTTGCTCATGTTTCCTGTGCTCACTTTCAAGGCCCGTTCGATAGCATTCTTTTCCAGTTTCTCTAAGTTGAGTTCTTCCGTCAGTGCAGGCTGGTGCGCGGCGGCATTCCCTTGTGGAAACAAGAAATCATCCGGTTTCAGGAGTCCGTTTTCGCTCAGAATGACGGCACGTTCCACGGTGTGCTGTAACTCACGCACATTACCCGGCCATTCGTATTTCAGCAGCTTGTTTTTGGCTTCACGCGTCAGTCCCTTGATTTCCTTGCGGTATTTCCGGTTGTACTGATTCAGAAAATGTGTAGCTAACAGCAGAATATCTTCTCCACGTTCCCGTAAAGGAGGGATGTGAAGTTCCACAGTATTGATGCGGTACAACAAATCCTGACGGAATTTTCCTTCTGCCACCAACTGATGCAGGTTGGCATTGGTGGCACAAATCAGCCGTACATCGATGTGTATCGGATTGACTGCCCCCAGTCGGGTGATGCACTGCTTTTCGATGGCCGTCAGCAACTTGGCCTGCATGGGCAGGGACAAGTTGCCGATTTCATCCAGAAACAACGTACCCCCTGAAGCTGTTTCCATTCTGCCGGGTTTCGCTTTCCGGGCATCCGTAAAGGCCCCCTTTTCGTACCCGAAGAGCTCACTTTCGAACAACTGCTCCGGAATACTTCCCAAGTCGATGGGAATAAAGACCTGTTCCCGGCGGGGAGAGAAGAAACGCAGCATGCGTGCAGCCAGGTCCTTCCCGGTACCATTTTCTCCCAGTATGAGCAAGTTGGCATCCGTATCAGAAAGCTTGTAGATGGTTTCTTTTACCTTCTGCATGGCGGGGGAGTTGCCAATCAGTTCCGGAATGCGATCGTCTCCCTTCAGGGCCTGTACCTCATTCTGCAACCGTCCTACTTCCTGGCGTGAACGGCTGAGTTTGACGGCAGCCGACAATGTAGCCAACAGCTTTTCCTTCTCCCATGGTTTGGAGATAAAATCAGTAGCCCCGGCTTTAATGGCCTGCACCGCTTTTCCCGTATCCGCGTAGGCCGTCATGAATACCACTACCGCTTGCGGGTCGATACGGAGGATCTGCTTCAGGTAGTCAAACCCTTCCTGCCCGCTGATGGCATCCCGCTGGAAATTCATGTCGAGCAGAATCACATCGGGATGGAAGGTAGTCATGAAATGTTCAATCCGTGTAGGCTGTGTAGTTACTCGAATCTGCTCCATATAAGGCTCTAACAGCAGGTTCAAGGCGAAGAGCACGTCTTCGTTATCGTCAATGATGAGTATTTTTCCTTTTTCTTCCATACAATATCAAGGTGTCTTTCGCAAAGATAATGCTTTTTTGCATGTGCTGTATGTGCATTTTCGCACGCTTTTTGTGCGGATGCGCACACGGTGTGAATTTGCTCGATTCCTCTATCTTCTACATAATCAGTGCGTTATCTGAATGGCACAGTTTTTGGATATAAAAAAGCAGATAACTATGCGTATGAAGATGGGAAACAAGATACTGTGGCTTATGAGTTGCCTGCTTTTTTGCGGGCAAGTTGTGTGGGGAGAGAAGCTGACGCTGCAAGAGGCTATTCAGTTGGCGCAGGCCAGCTCTCCAGAGGCAGAAGCTGCTCGGCATACCTACCGGGCAGCTTACTGGAGTTACCGTTCGTTTCGGGCAGACTACCTGCCTGAGGTAAGTTTGTCTGCATCGCCTTATCTGAACCGGCAGATTAATAAGGTAACCCAGCCTGACGGTACGGAACTGTTTCTCCGCCAGAACCAGCTGGCTACCGACCTGACGCTTTCCGTCAGCCAAAACGTCTGGTTCACGGGAGGTAACTTGTTCATGCAGACCGCCGCCCAGCGTATGGATGAACTGGGCGAGAAAAGCACGGCTTATAACACCCAGCCTTTCACGGTAGGTTACCGTCAGTCGCTTTTTGGCTATAACTCCTTGAAGTGGAACCGCCGCATTGAGCCCGTCCGTTTTCAGGAGGCTAAGAAAACATATAGTGAGACGCTGGAGCTGATTGCTTCGAAAACATGCGAGTTGTTTTTTGCACTGGCATCTGCCCAGTCCGACTTGGAGATTGCCCGAGCCAACTATGCTTCCGCTGATACCTTGTATCGCTATGCCCGCGGACGGTATCGCATCGGCAGCATTACGGAGAACGAGATGTTGCAGCTGGAAGTGAACAAACTGACCGAGGAAACCAACCTGATGAAAGCCCGTATCAGTGTGGAAGACGCGATGCTTACCTTCTGTTCTTTCTTAGGTATCCGGGAGGAAGAAGAGATAGAGGTGATTCCGCATGACAGTGTGCCGGATTTTGAAGTGCCTTTGGACAAGGCACTGGAACAGGCCCATTTTCACAGTCCGGAAATTGAGACCTACCGGCGGATGCAGTTGGAGAGTCGTAGCCAGTTGGCCTCTGCTCGTGCCAGTCGGGGACTAAAAGCGGATTTGTACCTTCAGTTCGGACTTTCGCAGACCGCTGCCCGTCTTCGGGATTCCTATCGTGACCCGCTCGACCAGCAATACGTGAGCCTGTCCGTAGTGATTCCGATACTGGACTGGGGGAGAGGCAAGGGAAAAGTGCGTGTGGCCAAATCGAACATCGAGCTGGTCAATACCCAGGTGGAACAGGGCATGAATGATTTTGAACTGAACGTGCGGCAGATGGTACGGCAGTTTAATCTTCAGGCACGGCAGGTGGAAGTAGCCTCCCGTACCGACGAAACAGCCCGCCGACGGTATGAAGTGGCACTCCGCCTTTACCTGATGGGCAAATCCTCGGTGCTCGATTTGAATGCGGCCACTACGGAGAAAGATACCTCCCGACGCAATTATATCGAGGCTCTGAAAACCTACTGGATGCTGTATTACGGACTCCGCAGCCTGACGCAATATGATTTTTACCGGAACTGTCCGCTGACTGAAACTTTACCTGAAATATAACACAAACCGATTATGGATATACAATTGAAAAAGAAACCCTGGTACGTTCGCTATCGCCTTTATCTGGCGGGCGGCGTACTCTTGCTGGCCGGACTGATTTATGTGATTATACTGGCTTCCGGCCCCCAGCGTTTACGCATTGATGCGGACTCTGTGCAATTGGCCGAGGTGAAGCAGGCCCCTTTCCGTGAATACGTGGACGTGGAAGGAGTGGTGCATCCCATTCTGACTTTGATGGTCAATGCCCGCGAGTCGGGTAATGTAGCCCGCATCGTAGCCGAGGAGGGAAGCCTTTTACAGCAGGGAGATACCATCTTGCTGCTGACCAATCCGGACCTGTTGCGCGAGATAGACGACCAGCGGGATGAATGGGAGAAGCAACGCATCTCTTATCAGGAGAAGGCCCTTGAGATGGAACAGAAAAGTCTGACCCTGAAACAACAGACACTGGAGGCTGCTTACGAGTTGAACAAGATACGGAAAAGCTTTGCCCTGGAGCAGGAAGAATACCGTATGGGCATCCGCAGCAAGGCGCAGCTGGAAGTGTCGGAAGATGAGTACCGCTATAAAACGGCTTCTACCCAGCTGAAGATGCAGAGCCTGCAGAGCGATTCGGCCATGACGGTCATTCGCAGAGAGCTGTTGCGAAACGACCGGGAACGGGAACAGAAGAAGCTGGAGCGTTCTTTGCAGCGTATGGAAGAGCTGGTGGTACGTGCACCGACCGATGGGCAGCTCAGTTTTGTGAAGGTCACATTAGGCCAGCAGGTGGCAGCCGGAGAGAATCTGGCGGAAGTGAAAGTGATGTCGCAGTTCAAGGTACATGCTTCCCTGAGCGAATACTACGTAGACCGGGTGACGGTAGGCCTGCCGGCATCCGTAACTTATCAGGGAAAACGCTATGCCT
This sequence comes from Phocaeicola plebeius, assembly GCF_003437535.1. Taxonomy (GTDB): domain Bacteria; phylum Bacteroidota; class Bacteroidia; order Bacteroidales; family Bacteroidaceae; genus Phocaeicola; species Phocaeicola plebeius_A. Next base: position 25,988 of record NZ_QSQT01000021.1, on the reverse strand, counting down.
TGAAAGTCAGCAAGGTGGTGCCGGAGGTGAAAGACCGCACCTTTGATGTGGACTTAGTCTTTACGGGAGAAATGCCTGAAAACGTCCGTCTGGGAAAAAGCTTCCGGGTACAGATTGAGTTAGGGCAACCGGAACAAGCCTTGGTAATTCCGCGCGGTAATTTCTATTCGCAGACCGGCGGACAGTGGATTTACAAACTCAATGCCGACAAGACCCGGGCGAGAAGGGTTCCGGTGATAATCGGGCGTCAGAACCCCCTGCAATACGAAATAACCGAAGGTTTGCAGCCCGGCGATTGGGTGATTACCACAGGATATAATAACTTTGGCGACGCGGAAGAGCTGGTGTTTAAGTGAATGAACCAGATGCTTTCACCTGCTTCCAGTACTTCCCCGAAAGTACCGGAGTACTGCCTAAGAAGTACTGTAGTACTTTCAGGGAAGTACTGGAGTACTGCAAAGGAAGTACTGAGAACGCTTAAAGTGAAGAATTACAGAAAGTTGGGAAATTAATAGTGAATATTGGAAACAGTGACTCTCCGGAGTATCCTATAGTCGAATATAATTATTGATTTATGAAAGGGAAAATAAAACACATAACTATTGCTTTGGGAATCTGTCTTTTATTGGCAATGATTGTACTGGGGCTTAAAAACCGTAATACTATATATACCTGGTTTTTGGGCGATGTCCAGACGCTTTATATGCAGGCAGATAGTTTGTACAGACAGAAAAGATACGAGGAGGCTGCGACTCTGTACTCAAAACTGGCGAAAATAGACACAGCAAAACGTTGCCAGTTTATTTTGGGCGATATATATTATCAGGGTAAGACAGGGGTAAGGAATTACAAAAAGGCCATGAAGTTATTCCTGGAATTGGCAGATAACGGCAATGCAGATTCTCAGAACAATCTGGGCTATATGTATGCTTATGGCATAGGAACAGACATCGACTATTCTAAAGCTAAAAAATATCTCAGTCTGGCTGCTTTGCAAGGACACTCTCAAGCGCAAGTGGGATTGGGCAGTCTTTACAGGCATGGCTGGGGAGTCACCAAGAGCTATTCGGAAGCATTCAAGCTATATAAAAAGGCTGCGGCACATGATAATACTGATGCTATGAATAATTTAGGATATATGTACACATTCGGTTACGGAACTTCAACCAGTGCGGGCGATGCTATATACTGGTTTGAAAAATCTGCTTCAAGAGACAATGTCTCCGCCTTGTTTAATCTGGCTGTGTTTCATATAGAAGGACATGGATACCCCAAAGATTTATCGAAAGGAGCTGAACTTCTTTCAAGAGCGGCTGAACTGAATTCTCCCGCAGCGCAGTTCAATTTGGGATTGATGTACTATTTCGGAAAAGGTGTTGAGAAGGATTATGCCAAGGCAAAACATTTGTTCCAACAGGCGTCCGCCCAAGGACATAACCATGCGTTGGAATTTCTCATGAAGGTGGAGAATAAGGAGAAGGTTTCTGAAACCGATTCAATCTTTGATTGGAAATTGAAGGCGATATAATGTGGTATTAAAAATACCTGATTTTATAATTGTTGACACGAATGAGTGAAAAGATATGATTGTACATTACCTGAAAATAGCCTGGCGTAACTTGCTGAAATACCGTATGCAGAGTGTGGTCAGTATTTTAGGACTGGCCGTGGGCTTGGCATGTTTTGCCCTTTCTGCCTTCTGGATACATTATGAGATGACGTACGATACGTTTCATCGTGATGCAGACCGTTTGTATCTGGTTGGAGTGAATGACGATAGTTTCGGCGGGTCTTCCGCGAGCTTCACGCCTTATGCCTTGGGACGTTACCTAAAGGAACATTATTCGGAAATTGAAGATTACTGTTTGTTTGAGGCAGAAACTTTTTTTGTGCTGAAAGACAACCGGATGCTGGAGTTGCCCATGCTTCTGCCCGATACTACTGCTTTGCGTATGCTGGACATCCGTGCTTTGGAGGGGGATGAAAGTTTTCTTCGTGCCGGTACCACAGATAACCGTATTGCTATTACGGAGAAGGCCGCAAAACAGCTGTTTGGCACTACGGATGTGATTGGCCAGACCGTGACCAATGCCAACTGGAACAAGGAATATACCATTGGTGCTGTGGTGAGCGACTGGGGAGTGCACACCAATTTCCCGTACGCCTTCCTGGGTAACGGAAGCGGACGGACAGGCTGGGACGATTACACCTACCGGACACTTGTCAAAGTGAAGCCAGGTACGGATGTCTCCCGATTACTGGAGAAGATGAATGCCCACTTCCCCGAAGAACTGACCAAAAGCAGGTATCAGGAGAACACGGGACTGACACGTTTCTACCTGGAGCCGCTGACGGGTCTTCGTGCCACGGAAGGTTTCATCCTTAAAAACAACCAGACGGTGCAGTTCCGTTATATCACCTGGTTTGCTGCTGTAGGTGGACTTATTATCGTTTGTGCTTTTATCAATTACCTGACAATCTACATCGACCGTTTCCGTACGCGCAGAAGAGAAATGGTGTTGCGGCAGGTTTGTGGGGCAGGACTGCGTTCGTTGGTTACTTTGCTTTGTACTGATTTTCTGCTGACAGTCCTGGCGGCCTTGGTCGTAGGGATGGTATTGGTAGAGTTGCTGATGCCGATTTTCCTCCGATATTCTCTGATTCAGGATGCCGACTTTTCGAACTACCGTTCAATCTTGTTCTACATTCTGTCGGTATCGGTAGTCATGATGGCTATCGTAGTGCTGTGGGTATGGCTGTTTCAAAAGCGGTCATTGCATGGAAATATGCATACGGGCAATGCGCTTTCGGGTATCGCTTGGCGGAAGGGAAGTGTCATTCTTCAGCTGACAGTCTGTATGGCTTTCATCTTCTGTACGGTGGCTATGCAGCTGCAACTGCACCATTTGCGGAATGTGGATACAGGCATGGACTATCGCGGACGGGCAGCCGTCAGCATTTGGATGAATGTGGACATGAACGTATGGGCCGAGAAAATCAAGGCCTTGCCGATGGTGACGGAAGTGATACGTCCGGCCTATTGGCCGCTGCTGGGCGAAGGGGCTTATTCGTCGTACCTGATAGATGGATATACAGGCATGGAAGGCCGGCTGGAGCAACCCCTGACCTTTGACGAAGTGCTGGCGGGTGAAGAGTTCTTCCGCTTTTACGACATGCAGCTGCTGTCTGGTGAATGGGTATCGGCCAAGTCGGAATACTGTCAGGTGAACATCATGGAGAGCACAGCCCGTCGTATGGGCTGGAATCCCGAAGAAGCTGTAGGCAAGCAACTGTTTTTCGTCAACCGCGAACAGGAGCCTATGACCGTTATCGGCGTAGTGAAAGACTGTGCCTACAAGTCGCCTACCGCTGAGCTTCCTAACACTGTATTTGTCAACACTGACCAGATGAAGTGGATGCACGCCCGTTGCTTCGTACTCTTCAAATACCGTCCGGGAACGTGGGACGAATGTCGCCGTCGCATTGAAGAGATGCAGCGTGCCGAACTGCCCGACCGCAAGCTCTTTCTCTATAGTGAAGAAGAGCGTTACAACGATTATCTGAAGTCGGAAGATGCCTTGTCGTCATTGCTTGGGTTCTCATCGCTGGTGTGTATCTTCATATCGATATTCGGTATCTACTCGCTGGTGACACTGGCATGCGAGCGGCGCCGTAAGGAGATAGCTATCCGCAAGGTAAACGGAGCCACGGTGAGGCATATCCTTACGCTGTTTTTCAGAGAATATGCTTTGCTGCTGGTCGTTTCTTCGCTGGTTGCCTTCCCAGCTGCCTGGTGGGTGATGAGACGTTGGATAGAGCATTATAACCGTCAGGTGGAAATCGGATTCCTTCCATTTCTGCTGATTTTTGTCGGCGTTGCCCTTTGCGTGGCGGCTTGTATCGGGCATCGCATTTGGAAAACGGCAAATGAGAATCCGGCAGAGGTGATAAAGAGTGAATGATATAAAAGAATGATATAGAAATAAGAAAAGAAAACAATATGAACACACTACGCTATGCATTACGTTTCCTGCTTCGTGCACGGACGTACACACTGATTAATCTGTTGGGGCTGGCATTCAGTCTGGCTTGCTGCATCATTTTGCTCCGATACATCCATCGGGAATTGACGGTCGATACCCATTGTGTAGACCGGGAAAAAGTGTATGCCGTGCAAGTGAGTGTGTCTGGAGGTGCATATTGGGGCTCTTATGCAGCTTATCGGAATGACAGTGTACTGATTGCTCCTGAACTGATAGAAACGAAATGTAGTTTTGTTCCGTTGGAGAATGATTTTCTGGTCAGTGAGGGACACCGTTACCGTTGCGATGCCCTTGCTACGGACAGTACGTTTTTTCAACTGTTCTCTTATCCGCTGATACAGGGAGAAAAGAACCTGACCGATCCTTCTTCAGTAGTACTGACCCAATCGTATGCACGGGAGGTTTTTGGTTCGGACAACCCTGTCGGAAAGACAATCACTTATTCCAACGGACAAGAATATGTGGTGAAAGGCGTGATTGGGCTTCCTACCAACAAAACCTGGCTGAATTTCGATTTGCTTCTGGCAAATACCTCTTCCAATAGGTGGGAGAAGATGCCGCTGGATTTGTACCGTTTTGTACCTGGAGCAGATATGAATAAGCTTAATCAAGTAGGGAAACATCCACGCAGCCTGAATCCGCACTATCCGTCGGATACACGGGTGTACACCTTTCGTTTCGTACCTTTGAAAGAATGTTACTTTTCCAAGTTGGAAATAAGGGAACAATCACCTATTTATGTATGGGGAGATTGGGGACAGTTGCAGATATTTATGGGTATCTGTGCGTTGCTGCTGGTTACCGGATTGCTGAACTTCATCAACCTTTACATGATTTTTATGCTCAAACGCACGCACGAATACGGTATACGCCGGGTGTTTGGAGCAGGAAGAGGAGCTGTCTTTGCACAGATTTTTGCCGAGAACTTTCTGCTTTCCGCTCTGGCTGTGCTGCTTGCGTGGGTATGCATTGAACTGACCCGGGTGCCCGTGTCCCGCTTTTTCGGGTTTGATTTCTCTTATACAGCTTTCGATGGGTATTTGTCCTTGGTGTTACTTGTATTCCTGCCGTTGATGGCCTCGCTTTATCCGTATTTCCGTTTCACGCGTATCTTGCCTTCTGTCGGCATTCGTCTGGTGAGTACGGCCGGGCAGTCGGTACGGGCGAGGATGGGACTGTTGCTGTTGCAGTATGTACTTACCTTGATATTGGTGGTACTGGCATTTTATTTTAATCGTCAGCTTGATACTTTGTTGAATACCGAACCGGGGTATCGTACGGAGAATATTTTAGTGGCGCATCTGGCGCACGAATCGAAAGATTTTTCTTCCTATCAGAATCCGGAAGACATACAGGCACGTGTGCAGCGAGTGAAACAACTTGGTGCCAAGATGAAAGCTTGCCCTGATATAGAGTATTGGGTAGCGGATCAATCTGCGCTGACTTCCAGTGATTTTGGAATGAAGTTTATAGGAAACAACGGGCGTACGGCTTTTTTGTATATGTGGTATGCCAATCCTTCTTTCTTCCGGCTTTATGAGCTGCGTTTTGTAGAGGGAACGCTTCCCTCAATGGAAGAGGAAGAAGATTGGGACAGGGAGTATTATGTGGTGAACCGTGCGGCACTGAAGGAGTTGGGGTATGATTCCTGTCAAGGAGCTACATTGATGTATGAAGATGACAAGATGAGGGCTCAAAACCCGGAAGCGCATTCTATTGTAGCGGTTATCGATGATTATTATGACGGACATATCAGTGCGGGTGTGCATCCGATGGTATTTGTGGTGCGACGTGGCTCTTCCGGTGACCTGTATACGTTGTCATTCCGTCCGGGACGTCTGGCTGCGGTGATGGATTACTTGAAAAAAGTGGAACGTGAAATATATGGCACAGAGGAATTTGAATATACGTTGTTTTCCGACCAGGTGAAACAGATATATGCGGCAGACCGTCGGATGGCAATGCTTTACACTTCGTTTGCCTTTATCGCCATTGTCGTATCCTGTCTGGGGCTGTTCGGCATTTCCCTGTTCGACATCCGCCAGCGTTACCGGGAGATTGCCATCCGCAAGGTGAACGGTGCCATGCTGAAAGACCTGTATGTACTGTTGCTTCGTCGTTACGTGGGGATGCTGTTGCTGGCAGCCGTGGTGGCAGTGCCGCTGGCTTGGCTGGCCATCCACTACTATACCGCCGATTTGGTGGTGAAGGCTCCGGTGACGGTCGGTCTGTTCCTGACAGCCTTTCTGATAGTAGCAGTGATTTCTGTGGCTACGTTGCTCTGGCAGGTGAACAAGGCTTCCCGTATCAATCCGAGTGAAGTAATGAAAAGTGAATAATAAAAAAACAAATTTATATGAATACATTACGCTATGGATTACGTTTCCTGCTCCGTGCACGGACGTACACACTGATTAATCTGTTGGGGCTGGCATTCAGTCTGGCCTGCTGCATCATTTTGCTTCGATACATCCATCGGGAACTGACGGTCGATACCCATTGTGTGGACCGGGAAAATGTGTATGTGTCTCGTTGTCAGATTGGCGAGAACGATGCATTGGTCTCTTCCACATTGAATGGTGATACGCTGGCTGTAGACCCGTCACTGGTCATGCAACGTTCACGGGTCACACTGCTGGATCATGACATGATACGTTACAAGGACAATCGTTTGCAGGTGAATATGATAGTGGCCGATACGACCTTTCTGAAACTGTTCCGTTATCAGCTTTTGCAAGGAGAATATTCCCTTTCAAAGCCAGGGATGGCTTTGTTGAGTGAGCATCTGGCACATAAGTTGTTTGGTAAGCAGAATCCCATTGGAGAGACCTTTGTCCTGTCTACCGGGAAATCAGTGACGGTATCCGGAATCTTCGCTACTCCAGAAAACAAGTCTATCTTGCAGGTAGATGCCATTCTTTCTGAAATGCCGGGAGCACTTTGGGAAAGAATGCCCATGGAGTTTGTCCGTTTTGTGCCGGGAGCGGATATTCAGAAATTAAATGAGGCAGGCAAGATCTTGCGTCCTACGCAGGTGGGAGATGGCAGTATGTACACTTTCTCCCTCCTGTCACTGAAGGATGTATATTGGGAGTCACGCTTGTTGTACCGCACTTCTCCTACGATGTGTGTGTCGGGCAACCGGGCTCAGTTGTATGTCTTGTCGGCCATGTGTATCTTTATATTCTTTATCGGCCTGCTTAATTACATCAATTTGTATGCGGTGCTGTTGGGCAAGCGATTACGGATTTATCTGCTTCATCGGGTGTGGGGAGCAGGCTCCCGTCCTCTCTTCATGTTGGTGTACTGGGAGAATCTGGTGCTGTCGGTCTTGTCGTTGTTGCTGGCCTGGACGGTGGTGGAACTTGTCCAACCTTTTGTCAACCGTTTGTTTGACACGGTGTTTACCGTAGGGACGTTTGATGTATGGGTATCATTGTCTCTTTTGGTGTGGTTGCCGTTGCTCATATCATTATGCACGGTAGTTCGGTGCTGGAAATCCCCGTTGGGTATGTCGCTGGTTCGTTCGGGGAATGACAGGAAGTCAATACGCTTGCGTCAGGGATTTCTTTTCGTGCAATATACGGTAACCATTGTACTGGTTGTCCTTGCCTTGTTCTTCCATCGTCACCTCAACTTGCTGTTGAATACTCCACCGGGATTTCAGGTGGAAAATGTGATTCATGCCAACTTAGTGTATGAGTCGACTGACTATGCCTCTTATACCGATGAATCGATACAGGCCCGGAAGCAGCGTGTTGCTCAGATTGATGAGGCGTTGAGTAAATGTCCAGACATTTCATGTTGGACAGCTGGTTTGTATTCCATTTTGGATTTCGACTATACGGCGGAGTTTCAGAATGCGAAGGGAGAAACCGTTTCATTGAATCAGAATTTTGCTACTCCCGAATTCTTTACCTTGTTCAATTTGAAGCTTGTGGAAGGGAAACTACCTGTTGAAGAAGACGGGTTTGTGGTGAATCGGGCGGCTTTGCGTGCTTTGGGATACACCTCTTTAGAGGGAGCTACCGTGTTGGATTTCCGTATGAAAGAATTTGTTCCGGATTTGCCGGCCCGTCCCATTGTAGGAGTGATAGAGGATTATTATAGCGGACATATCTCCAAAGGGGTACGTCCCATGCTGTTTATGGTTTCTCCTACTATGCGGGGAGACGTGTATCAGATAGCATGTCAGCCGGGCAAACTTTCTCAGGTGATAGATTATCTGCGGAAGCTGGAAAGGGAAGTATATGGTACGGAAAACTTTCAGTATTCGTTGCTGAAGGACGATGTGCAGAAGTTGTATAAATCCGATCAGCAGGTAGCTACCATTTACTCGGCTTTTGCCTTTATTGCCATTGTCATTTCCTGTCTGGGCCTGTTGGGTATTTCCTTGTTCGACATCCGCCAGCGTTATCGGGAGATTGCCATCCGCAAGGTGAACGGTGCCATGCTGAAAGACTTGTATGTGCTGTTGCTTCGCCGTTACGTGGGGATGCTGTTGCTGGCAGCCGTGGTGGCAGTGCCGCTGGCTTGGCTGGCCATTCATTATTATACCGCCGATTTGGTGGTGAAGGCTCCGGTGACGGTCGGTCTGTTCTTGGCAGCCTTCCTGATAGTGGCAGTGATTTCCGTGGCTACGTTGCTTTGGCAGGTAAACAAGGCTTCCCGCATCAACCCGAGTGAAGTAATGAAAAATGAATAAAGAAAAGCAAGAATGAATCTATGATGATTACGCATTATTTGAAAGTAGCCTTCCGCAATTTGTGGAAATACAAGACACAGCACCTGATTGCGTTGGCTGGAGTGGGAGTGGCCTTGCTGTGTTTCAGCATTTGTTTGTATTTAGTCCGTTATGCTTTTAGCATGAATCATTGTTTTGCAAACTATGAACGGATTGCCGAACTCAATATTCGTGACATGAAAGAAGAGAAGGTGTTGGATTGTACTCCTGCGACGTTGGCCGAGGAACTGCGTCTTCAAAAGCCGGATGGGATTGAGGCGTTGTGTGTGGTGGATTATTCACCGATAGAACGGCCTTTCAACGTGGAGATGCCCGACGGGAAGCAGTTACCTTATTCCTTCGCCGTGGCAGAGACGGATTCTTCCTTTTTCCAAGTATTGACTCCTAAGATTTTGTGCGGTTCGGCTGAAGTGAGCAAGATGATGCCAAATTCATTGGTCGTGAGCGAAAGTATGGCACGCCGGGTATATGGGGATATTCGACAGGCGGTAGGAAAACAGCTGGTACTGATGCGCCGGTTGTACACTTCGCCGGATTCTACTCCACGTACCGGTGGAGCGGTTTATACCATTCAGGCAGTGATTGAGGATATTCCAGAGAACAACAGTATTGCTTTTATGAAGCATCTGGATATGTTTTCCCTCAACGATTCGGAAGGAATCATCCAGAATGATGCCCGTTATGCCATTATCAGTTCCTTTACGTATGCGTTGCTGCGTGAGGGTTTTACTCCGGAGCAACTCAATGAGTGGTTTTATCGTAGTGAACAGACGCATCGGATGCATGATACAAGTTTTGCGGTGGAAGCTCATCTGATGGGAGATAGGGACTGGAATGGGGGACTACTTCGTACGATGGTATGGACTACAATGGTAGCCGGGGTATTGATTTTACTGGTGGCCTTGCTTAATTTCTTTCATCTGCTCGCGGGGTCTTTCCTTACTCGTATGCGTGAATTCAGTATCCGGCGAGTGGCGGGAGCGTCCGGAGGCAGTCTTTTCGTCCAACTGTTTACACAGTCTGCCTTGTTGGTTTTGCTGGCCGGCCTGTTGACCGGTGTCTGCATCGAGGTGATGGCTCCCTGGTTGAGACTGGAAATGGCCGGATTGTATTTGCAGTTTGACGCTTCTCTGTTGATGGTACAGAGCCTTGAGTATCTGGCTGGTTTGTTGGGAGTATGTGCTTGGGTGTGTGGAATAGTCGTGTGGAAGGTACGTCGCATGCAGGTGCATGCAGGGGTGACTGGCGGTGTGCACCGGGGAGGAAAGAGACGACTGCGGAATCTGTTGTTGGGAGTGCAGTTGTTCATCTGTTGGGTTTTTATCTCACTGGCAGCGGCACTTTATCTGCAATCGGATAAAACGGGACGTACCTTGTTCGGGACATTGAGCTTGGAGGAAAAAGAGCAGATTTTGAGCATTCCGATGGATTTTTCCTTTATGAACGCCGTGCAGAAGCAGGATCTGATACATCAGTTTAAAAACTTGTCGGGAGTCGAAGAGGTGCTTCCGGCCGACATCAATTATTTGGGAGGTGTTTCCGGTACGGGTATGTATACGGAGAAAGATAATAAAGGCAGTTATGTGGATGTAAATGTGATGCGTATAACTTCCGGTTTCTTTCGTTTCATGCACATTCCGATGCGGTCGGGACATACGCCGCGTGAATCGTCCGATTTGGTGATAGACGAGGCATTATCTCATCGTCTCGGAACGGACATCATGGGGAAACCGCTTTATAATTTTGACGGAGATGCCTACACGGTTAAAGGAGTGTGCCAGACATTTGTGTCCAGTGTGTATTATGATAGTGAAGGATTTATATTCCTCCTGAGCGGGTTCGATGATTATTGTGGGCATTGCTATATAAAATGTAAGGAAGGACAGGCGGAAACCGTCTTTCAGGAGGTCAGGAAGATACTGAAAAAGACGTTGCCGGAAAGTGTGGAAGTGAAGGTAAGCACGTTCATGGACGACATCCGTGAGTCACAGGCGCTTGAGTTCAAGCTCCGCGGAATTGTATTGTTCTTTTCGGTAGTGGTGCTGGTGATTTCGTTGTTGGGCGTGTATTCAGCCGTGACCATCGACACGGAATATCGGCGGAAGGAGATGGCTATCCGAAAGATCAACGGTGCCGGAATGCGTCAGATAGTCTGGCTGTTTGCCCGGCTTTATGTTACTTTACTGACGGTGACGGCTGTGTTGGGATTTGCGTTGGTTGAATTCTTGTTGAGGCAGTTTAGTACCTTGTATACGGTGTTCTTCCAGCATGGGGTGGCTTTCTATTTTTGCCTCTTCCTGAGTGCCTCCTTGTTCGTCGCCCTTACGGTAGCTTTCCGTATTTGGCAGGTATCCCGGGTGAATCCGGCAGAAGAAATCAAGCGGGAGTGATATAAATGTAGTATAATAACCTAAAATTGAAAATATCCATGAGAAAACAAGTATTAGCCTGTCTGCTCTTAGGTGCATTGGGGGCACAGGCACAGGAGAAATTTGTGGTGGAAGGTCAGTTGAAGAATATTCCCGACGGAACCGTGTTCTATTTGATGAAGCAAGAGGGTAACGTGGGGAGTATGGCAGCTACCGATACGCTGCAGAACGGGACATTCCGTTTTGAACTGACTACCGCCGGAAACGAGCTGGAAGGTTATGGCTTGATGGCACGTGATGATACGAAATTCCCACCCATGTTGCTTGAACTATGGGTAAATCCTGGCAGTCATCTGCTCATACAAGGAGAGAATCCTTATATTTACTCCTGGAAAGTAGAGAGCGATGTCAAGGAGCAGCAATTCCAGCAGCAACTGATACAGGCTTCCCATAAGGAATGGGAGGAATTTCAGCGGTTGACCATGCAAGAATTTGCACTGATGAGGTCGGCTGCGCAGGGAGGAAATAAAGAACAGGTCCGTGCGCAAGCAGACAGTCTGCAACAGCTGACAGAGAAGTTGAGTGATCAGATTGCCCAGCATAATATTGCGATTATGAAACAATCGCCGATTAATGCAGCCTGGATGGGTGAATTGCATTGGATGGGGATGTCGGTTAAGTTCCGTAAAGATTATCCGTATAAAAAAGAAGTGCAGCAGTTGTACAATCTGCTGGATGACGCACAGAAAGAAACGTCCATTGGGAAGAGTGTGTATCTGGCCTTGAATCCGCCGACTGTAGTGAAAGTGGGCGAGGAAGCTGCCGATGCGGATATGTACGACTTGGAAGGAAAGGTTCACCGCCTGGCTGAGTTTCGCGGAAAATACATCTTGCTGGACTTCTGGAGTCGGGGATGCGGTCCTTGTATCATGTCGCAACCGGAACTGAAGGAAATCAGTGAAATGTACAAGGACAGCCTGGAGGTGATCAGCCTGAGCATTGAGAACCGGAAGGGATGGGAAGAGGCTTCTAAATCGCATGCCATGACCTGGAATAATTGGAACGATTTGGAAGAGAACAACGGACTGTATGCTCGTTATGGTGTCAGAGGAATTCCCCATTTTGTATTGATTTCTCCGGAAGGAAAGGTGGTTGACAGCTGGAGTGGATATGCAAAAGGTTGGCTGAAACTGAAAATTAAAGGCTCGATGGCTCCCAAACAGCCGATGCGTATCGAATGGAAAGACGGTCACAAACTGGTGCATCATCCGCGGAAGAAAACAGAAAAAATGGAGGTGCTGACCATCTGTCAGGTGGAGTTGACCGACTCGGCTACGGTACTTCGCGTGCATGCACGGTATATTCCAAATTATTGGATTCGGTTGGACAAAGCGACTTTTTTGATGTCGGACAAGGGGGTGAACTATCCGCTTCTGCGCAGTGAAGGTTTCGCGATAGGCGAGCAGGTGTTTATGCCTGATAGCGGAGAAATGGATTTCACGCTCTATTTTGCTCCGCTGCCGAAAGATACCCGCTGGTTTGACTTTTCGGAAGGCGAGCACGTGGAAGGGGGATACTATATCGAAGGCATCCGTCTGACAGAATAAGAAATGAACTAAAAAACGATGTGTTATGATACTGAATGTAGTATTGAAAATGATTTTGCGAAGCTGGTGGCGTAACAAGGTGTTTTTCCTTGTTTCGGTAGCCAGTCTGGCATTGGGATTGGCTTGCACCAATTTGCTGATGACATACTTCGTGCACGAGCATGGGTTGGAAGGACGTAATCCGGACCGTGACCGCATGTTTTTTCTGCGGCAGGATGACCCGATGACGGAGGGGAAACGAGTGGCCTTTGCCGGCGCAGAGATTCCTCCGCAGCTGAAGCAAAGCTATGCCGAGGTAGAGGACTTTCTCCGGTTAGGAAAACTGGATTTGCTTTACTGCAAGGTGAACGAGCAGAAGGTGGAAGGTGATTTTAAGATGTTGTCGGCCGATACGACCCTGACGAACTTTTTTGATTACCGTACGGAAGAAGGTAGTTTGAGTCAGGTACTCTGTCAACCAGGGAAGGTCGCATTAAGTGAAGCTTGTGCCCGTCGTCTGTTCGGAGGGAAACAAGCGGTAGGGAAGCAGGTGGAGGCACATTTCCGCTTTGGAGAGGTCCGTACGTATGAAGTGGCGGCAGTACTTAAGAAGCGCGAACAATCGCTTCTGCAGTTTGACATGTTGATAGCACACGACCCTGATTTCTTCTGGGGTGGACTTACACTGCTGAAGCTGACTCCGGGTACGGATGCGGGTCACCTGGCCGATAAGCTGAATGAGGACAAGGTACCTACACTGATGCCCGGTCAGACAAAATATTACCTGGATCCGCTGGACGCCATTTGTTTCACTACTCCTGATGATTCCTCTCAGCAGACACTTGATTTCGTCAGTCAGACACCCGCGCAGACTCTCTATATCAGTCTGCTGGCAGCCGTGCTGATACTGATTATTGCTTGCTGCAACTATACTAACATGAGTTTGAGCCGCTTGTTGCAACAGCTTCGTATGATTCATGTGGAGAAATTGATGGGGGCTACCTTGCGCAATATCCGTCTGCAACTTTTCGGGGATGCTTTTCTGACGGTGGTGCTGGCATTCGGCTTGTCCATTCTGCTGGTCAACGACTGTCTGTCACTGTTTAATGACCTGTTGGGTTCGCGGTTAACCATGACGTTCTTCTTCAGTAGTCAGATGTTGCCGTGGTTGCTGTTATTCATTCTGTTGATGTCGGTAATACCGGCATGGTACATCAGTTGTCGCCTGTCACGCTTGTCGTTCACGGAGTACCGTACCCTTTACAGCGGCCGACGCAAACAGCGTTTTGTAGCGGTACTAGTAACAGTGCAGTTCGTGATTTCCATCGGATTGTTATTGGCTACGCTGACAGCACGCAACCAGATGGAACTGACCCGCCAGCGGGCTTCGCGTTACGAGGGCTGCATTGAGATAGGGGATGCCTTTGGTACTCCGTTGGCTCCCTTCAAGGCGGAACTGGAGAAACGGGTGAAAGGGATTGAATCCATGACACTTTCCAAGGCTTCGGTGCTTAATGCCTGGATACGTCAGTTGAACGTGCTGCGTCCCAGTGGGAAGGAAGTACGTACCAATCTGCTGACATTGGAAGGCGACTCCACCTTGTTGCGCACCTTGCGCATTGAACAGTTGAGTGGAGAATCTCCTTCCCGTCTGTTGGAGCGTCAGGCATCTCCGGTACTGGTGAACGAGAGTTTTGTCCGCTTGTTAGTGCCTGCGGGTACGGAGGTCGTGGGGCATGCCTTGCGCGAGTTCGATACGGAAACGAAAGACAGTCTGGCTGTAATCGCAGGTGTGGTGCGCGACTTTTCCGTCAATTCGCTGGAAGAAGCGGTAACACCTCTTGTCATCACATTGTTGTCGGCAAGTGACTTGCAGAAAGGATTTTATTTGCAACTGCGTCTTCGTCCTGAAAACCGTGAAGAGACCTTGCGGCAGATAGAAGCCGTATGGAATGAAATGAACCCCAACCAACCTTTCGGTTATGCAGATATGCACCGGGATTTTATGGCACGTAACGGGAAAGTGCTTTCTTTGTCACATATTCTGACTTTCTATGCCGTGATTGGGTTGTTGCTGACAGGTTTCGGATTGTTTGGTATCGCCTGGTATGCCACCCGTCAGCGGATACGCGAAATTAGTATCCGCAAGGTGCATGGAGCAACACGGGGACAGATTATCTGGCTGCTTAACAAACCGTTCTGTATCTATGCTGTAGTGGCGTATGTAATGGCCATGCCTGTCGGCTGGTGGTTCATGCTGCATTGGCTGGAGCAGTTTGCGTACCGTGCCCCGCTTTCGGCCGGTATCTTTGTATGGCCGTTGTTGGTGGTGTGGGGCATCTCGGCGGTCATTGTCTGCCTGCAGGGTTGGATATTGAGTCGGGTAAATCCGGTAGAATGTATAAAACAAGAGTAATATCATTAAAATAAAATTTTGAAGTATGATTAAGACAGAAAATTTACAGAAAGTATTCCGCACAGATGAAGTGGAAACTTGGGCATTGAATAATGTAAGTATCGAAGTGAAGGAAGGAGAGTTCGTGGCTATCATGGGTCCTTCAGGTTGTGGAAAATCTACCTTGCTGAATATCTTGGGATTGCTGGACAATCCCACGGGAGGCAAGTATTTCTTGAACGGAACAGAAGTGGGTGGCTATACTGAATCGCAACGTACTTCCTTGCGTAAGGGAGTGATTGGTTTCGTATTCCAGAGCTTCAACCTGATTGACGAGTTGAACGTATTTGAGAACATCGAACTGCCCTTGCTGTATTTGGGTGTACCTTCGGCAGAACGTAAGCGGAAAGTGGAGGCTGCCATGGAGCGGATGGGGATTACACACCGTGCCAAGCACTTCCCGCAGCAGCTGTCGGGCGGACAACAGCAACGTGTGGCTATTGCCCGTGCTGTAGTATCAGGACCGAAGCTGATTCTGGCCGATGAGCCTACCGGTAACCTGGACTCCAAGAACGGACGGGAAGTGATGGAATTACTTACCGAGCTGCATAAGGAAGGCACCACCATTGTGATGGTGACTCACTCGCAGCATGATGCCGGTTTTGCCGACCGCGTCATTAATCTCTTCGACGGACAGGTAGTGACGGAAGTGAACCTTTAAAATAGGGTTTAGGCTTGTTTTTTTTAACTGGCCGGGCGACACTCCGCAGTAGCGTTTGAAAAACTTGCTGAAAGAAGCTTGGTCAGAGAAACAGAGCTTTTCGGCCACGTCCTGCACGCTGTTGGCCGGATTGAGCAGACAGACTTTCGCTTCTTCTATCAGGCTTTCGCTGATGAGCTGGTTGGCTGTCTTGCCATAGAGTTTCTTTAACTTGGCCGATAACGCATCGGGGGATACGTAGAGTTGGTCGGCATACCATTTTACGGTGTGATGATAACGGCAATTGGTATGCATCAGATATAGAAAACGAGGGAGGGTATCTTTCCAGCGGAAAGAGTGCTCGAACTCGTTTTCTTGTTTATACATGCGGAGGATAATATTCCACACTTCCAGGATGAGGGAACGAAGCGTGTTTTCCAGCATTTCAAGCAGGAAATGATTCTCTTTTTGCTGAAGGGTGTGGCGTAGCATGTCCACATGTGATTGTATCCGGAGAAGATCCTGTTTCTCCAATGGAATAAACGGCTCCAATACGTGTCTGTATACATAGGCTGCCACTTTGGAACGGATGCATTCGGCTGCCTGCAAAAAAATCTCCCTTCGGGTAATGAGCAGACATCCTTCGAAATCACGGTTTGTTTTCAGGTCGCTCCATTGGTGGGGTTCGATAAACTCGATGTAGGAAGGGGCAGGAATGACGGTCCGCTTGTCGTTGGTCTGGATGCTGATTTCGCCTTTTAATACGAGCAAAGACACCGTATGCTGTGTGTCGATACTTCCTTTCTGGAATTGATTTTCTCCCCGTACGGTGAAGATGCCCATTTGTTCATTGTACACCATATCTCGCTCCGTTCCGTCTGCTTGCAGCGTCGGAACCAGCCATTTTGTAAACGCATATTCTTTCATCTTGTATCTCGTTGTTGTATTTGCGCATCTAAAATACAGACATAAATCGTAGCCTGAAAACCTTTTTGTATGTTTTAGAAATCATAAACTGAATAAATGCTAAAGCACGGATTCAGACAAATGTTCTTAGGAATGGAACAAGTAAGTAGTCTTTCCCGCCTTCTAAATTTGCATCGGCTATTACAACAGAAAGAGTCAAATCAACTAAAAAAAGAGAATAAGATGAAAAAAGCTTTTGTATCAGTTGGTGCATGTTTTTGTGCGTTGTTGGGGATGCTGACAGCCTGCACGCAGCCTGCACCTACCTCACAGGAAAGTGGGTACAAGACCATGACCGTGAAAAAAGAAAATCGCCTTCTCACTAACAGCTATTCGGCTGTAGTAAAGGGAAGACAGAGTGTGGAAATTCGTCCGCAGGTGAGCGGTACGATTACCGAGATTTGTGTGAAAGAAGGAGCCAAGGTACACAAGGGACAGGTGTTGTTCGTGATTGACCAGGTTCCGTATAAAGCAGCTTTGCAGACGGCATTGGCGAATGTGAAAAGTGCGGAAGCTGCCGTGGCTACGGCCCGCCTGACGTTCGACAGCAAGGAAGAGCTCTTCAAGGAGCGTGTGGTTTCGGATTTCGACCGTCAGACGGCACAGAATTCTTTGTTGGAGGCTGAGGCTAGTCTGGCACAAGCGAAGGCCAATGAAACCAATGCCCGCAACGACCTTTCCTATACGGTAGTCCGGAGTCCGGTGGATGGAGTGGCAGGTATGTCTTCCTATCGTGTGGGGGCATTGGTCAATTCTTCCATTACTACGCCTTTACTTACTGTCTCGGACGATGAGGAAGTCTATGTATATTTTTCCATGACCGAAAATCAGATGCTGTCACTGCTCCGTCAGTATGGTAGTGTGGACAAGTCACTGGCCGGTATGCCCAAAGTATCCTTGCAGTTGAGTGACGGAGTGAAATATGCACACGAAGGGGTGATAGATGCCATCAGCGGCACCATTGATACCGGAACAGGGGCTGTCAGCCTGCGTGCCGTGTTCCCGAATCCGGAAGGAATGTTGCGAAACGGAAGTACGGCTACGCTCGTATTGCCCTATACCAAGGAGAACGCGCTGGTTGTTCCACAGGAAGCTACTTTTGAGATTCAGGACAAGGTGTATGTGTATAAGGTGAATGAGAGTGGAAAGGCCGAGTCGGCACAGGTTACTGTTTTCCCGCTGAACAACGGGCAGGAATACATTGTAGAGAGTGGCTTGCAGGAAGGGGAAGTAATTGTGGCCGAGGGTGCCGGATTGATTCAGGAGAATACCCAGATTCTTTCGTTACATACTGAAAAATAGGAGGGGACGTTATGAAACTGAAGACTTTTATCGACAGGCCCATCCTGTCGTGTGCCATTTCTGTGCTCATCCTGATATTGGGAGTAATCGGTTTGAGCAATCTTCCCATGGAGCAGTATCCTGATATCGCACCTCCTACCATTATGGTGTCTACCACCTATACGGGTGCCAATGCGGAAACAGTACTGAAGAGTGTCATCGCTCCGTTGGAAGAAGCCATTAACGGTGTGGAAAACATGACGTATATGACCTCTACCGCCACCAATACGGGTTCAGCGTCTATTACCGTGTATTTTGCACAGGGAACGGACCCGGACATGGCGACTGTCAACACGAAGAACCGTGTGTCGGAGGCGGAAGGACTGTTGCCCGCAGAAGTGACCAAGGTGGGTGTGACCGTAGAAAAACGGCAGAACAGTATGGTCAAGATTATATCGTTGTACAGTCCCGACGATAGCTACGACCAGAATTTTATCAATAACTATTTTAAGATTAATGTAGAACCTCGTCTGTCCCGTATCTCGGGAGTGGGCAATGTGAATGTCATGGGTGGGGATTATGCCATGCGTATCTGGATGAATCCTCAGAAGATGGCCCAGTATCAGCTGGTACCTGCCGATGTGATTGCCTTGCTGGATGACCAGAACGTGGAGGCGGCGACAGGTACACTGGGCGAGGATTCTGAAAATACATTTCAGTATACGTTGAAGTACCGGGGGAGATATGAAACTGCGGAAGAATTCGGCAACATGGTGCTCAAGTCTCTCCCTACGGGCGAAGTGCTCCGCCTGAAGGATGTGGCCGATGTGGAATTAGGTTCGCAGAGCTATGCCTATAACAGTGAAATTGTGGGTCACCCCGGTGCGACGTGTATGATTTCGCAGACGGCCGGATCGAATGCCAACGAGATTGTGAAGGAAGTGGACAAGCTGATGGAGGAGATTTCAAAAGACCTGCCGAAAGGGCTTGTAATGGCCGACCTGATGAGTACGAAGGACTTCCTGGATGCCTCGGTACACGAGGTGGTGAAAACCCTGATTGAGGCTATTATCCTGGTGGTGCTGGTGGTTTATTTCTTCTTGCAGAGCGTGCGTTCCACCATTATTCCTTCGGTTTCCATTATCGTGTCGCTGGTGGGTACGTTTGCCTTCCTGTATGTGGCCGGATTCAGTCTGAACCTGCTGACCCTTTTTGCACTGGTGCTGGTAATCGGTACGGTGGTGGATGATGCCATTGTGGTGGTGGAGGCGGTGCAGGCCAAGTTTGACGAAGGCTACCGTTCACCTTATAAAGCTACGGTGGCTGCCATGGATGGTATTTCTGCAGCCATTGTGACCACCTCACTGGTATTTATGGCCGTGTTTATCCCGACCTCGTTCATGGGAGGAACCAGTGGTGTGTTCTATACCCAGTTTGGTTTGACCATGGCGGTGGCAGTAGGTATTTCTGCAATCAATGCCTTGACCCTCAGTCCAGCTTTGTGTGCCCTCATCATGACTCCTCACATGGATAAGTCGACCGGCGGTAAGTTGAGTTTTTCTTCCCGTTTTCACCATGCATTTGAGGCTTCTTTCAATAGGCTGGTGTTGAAGTATAAGAATGGGGTGTCGTTCTTCCTCCGTCGTAAATGGATGGCCTGGGTATCTTTGGCGGCAGTCTGTGCCTTGCTGGTATTTTTTATGCGGACCACTAAGACCGGCCTGGTGCCGGATGAGGATATGGGAACCATATTCGTGAATGTCACGACCCCTCCGGGAAGCAGTTTGGCCCAGACGCGTAAGACGATGGAAATGATAGACGAGCGTATCCGTGAGATTCCTCAGATAAAGATTTATTCCAATGTGACAGGTTACAGCATGATGGGCGGGCAGGCCGCCTCGGGAGGTATGCTGATTATCAAACTGAAACACTGGAATGAACGTCAGGAGGCACAGGACCACATCAATGCCATCATTGCAGCGATTTACCAGCATACAGCCGACATTAAATCGGCCAAGCTCTTTGCCTTTGCGCAGCCTACCATTATGGGATACGGTATGGGTAGCGGTTTTGAAATGTACGTGCAAGACCGTGCCGGAGGCAGCGTGGAGAATTTGCAGAAATATACGCAGGACTTTATTGCAGCCCTGAACCGGCGTCCGGAAATTTCGATGGCTTATACTACCTTCGATACCAAGTTCCCGCAGTATATGGTTGAGGTAGATGCGGTGAAATGTCAACGGGCAGGGGTGACCACATCCGATGTGCTGAGCGTACTTTCCGGTTATATTGGCGGTAATTATTCGTCCAACTTGAACCGTTTTTCCAAACTCTACCGTGTCATGATTCAGGCACGCAAGGATTACCGTCTGGATAAAGAGTCACTCAACAATATGTTTGTACGGACTGAAAGCGGGGAAATGGCGCCCGTGGGACAGTTCATTACGCTGACCAAGGTGTACGGAGCTGAAACCTTGACACGTTTCAATATGTATACCTCTATACCGGTCAACGGTATGCCAGCCGACGGATATAGTTCGGGAGATGCCATTGCAGCCATTGAGGAAGTGGCTTCACAGACGCTGCCTACTGGATACGGTTATGAGTTCAGCGGTATTACCCGAGAAGAATCAAGCAGTACGGGAAATACGGTGATTATCTATTTGATTCTCTGTTCGCTCTATGAAAGTATCTTCATCCCGATGGTGGTCATCCTGGCAGTACCTTTCGGGTTGATGGGAAGCTTCTTGTTTGCCAAATGTTTTGGGCTGGAAAACAACATCTACATGCAGACCGGTTTGATTATGCTGATTGGATTGCTTTCGAAAACCGCCATCTTGCTGACTGAATATGCTTCGGCCCGTCGCCGACAGGGAATGAGTATTGCCCAGGCTGCCGTAGCTGCTGCCGGAGTTCGTCTGCGTCCGATTCTGATGACCGCCCTGACGATGATTATCGGACTCTTCCCGTTGATTGTGGCTACCGGAGCAGGAGCCAACGGAAACCGTTCGTTGGGAGTCGGTACGGTAGGGGGTATGCTTGTCGGTACAGTGGCACTTCTGTTTGTAGTGCCGGTGCTGTTCACGGTGTTCCAGGCAATTGAAGAACGTGTGATGCCTCGCCGTCAGACCGATGCAGCGGAATAATCCCTTGTGGGGGAATTTTATATCAACTAAAGAAACATTCGATATGGAGAAAAATATAAGTCATATAGTAGTTGCCGCGTGCATGGCCAGTATGCTGACCGGATGTGGCATCTACACAAAATACCGGCAGCCGGAAACGAATACCGACGGATTGTTCGGCGCTCTTCCGGAGGAGGTGGATACTACCTCCTCACTGGCCGACCTGAAATGGGAGGAACTGTTTACGGATGCATCCTTGCGAAAACTGATTACACGTGCGCTGGAGGCGAATACGGATTTGAATGTGGCCCGTTTGAAAGTGGAAGAGGCACGGGCTTCGCTGTCAGCTGCCAAGCAGGCTTACCTGCCTTCTGTCCAGTTGGACCCGGAAGGCGCTTTGAGCAGTTTTGACGGCAGCAAACCCACCAAGACTTATTCGTTGGGAGCTTCTGCCAGCTGGGAACAGGATTTCTTTGGAAAGCTGACCAACGCCAAACGGAGAGAGCGTGCGGCATTGGAGCAGAGTGAGGCGTATCGTCAGGTGGTGCAGACACAGCTTATTGCCACGGTGGCCGAGAGTTATTACACGTTGCTGATGCTCGATGAGCAGGTAGCCGTAACTACGGAAACGGTAGAAAGCTGGAAAGAGTATATACGTAGTTTGAAGGCCCTGATGCGAGCCGGACAGGCCGACCGTGCGACCGTGAACCAGGCAGAAGCTTCCCGCTTGGACGCCGAAGCCTCTTTGCTGGATTTGAAGCAACAGGTGACGGAAACGGAAAACACGCTGTGTGCCCTGCTTTTCTGGACCCCGCAGCCTGTTGCGCGTGGTACACTCGGTGAAGTGGATTTCCCGGAAAGTTTGTCGGTGGGAGTGCCGCTGAATTTGTTGGCTAACCGTCCAGATGTATGGCAGGCTGAGGCCGTACTTAAACAGGCTTTTTATGCCACCAATCAGGCACGTTCCAGTTTTTATCCGAGCGTGACATTGAGTGGTTCGGCCGGATGGACCAACAGTGGGGGAGCCCTTGTAACTAATCCGGGTGCCTGGCTGCTTCAGGCGGTAGGCTCTCTGGTGCAACCTCTTTTTCAGCGGGGGCAGCTTATGGCAAATCTGAAAATCAGTAAGGCACAGCAGGAAGAAGCTTTGCTGCAGTTCCAGCAGACCTTGTTGGATGCCGGTGCAGAGGTGAACAATGCCTTGAGCCAGTGGCAGACGGCCCGTCAGAAAACGGTGCTCGACCGTGAGCAGGTGGAGCATCTGAAAGATGCGTTGCGTGATACGGAACTGCTGATGGAACACGGTATGACGAACTACCTGGAAGTGCTGACTGCCCGTCAGTCATTACTGGCAGCGCGGCTGTCGCTCGTGGCCGACCGGAATGCTGAGATAAAAAGTGTCATTACCCTTTATCATGCATTGGGAGGGGGAAACAACTAACATATAGGTTGATATGAAGAAGATGATGATAATTGCTGCATGCGTGGGAGGACTCGCATGTATGTTGGCATGCAATAAAGAAGAGGTGGGTGCATATACTCCGCTTCCCAAGATTCACTTGGGAGAAACGTTCAAATATAAATGTGAGCCGGAGAATTACATCCGGCTCGAATATGATACCCTTGGTGAGGCCGCTGTCTTGAACTTTTATAAAGATGAAATCACCTCATTGGATTATCTGGAGTACGATGAAAACTCGTGTACTTTCTCCTTTCATAAAGGAGAGACGGGGCTTTATCGTATCAGCTGGGAGTATACGTCGGAAAATACCTTGCGGATACTTTACGGGCAGAATGGTATGTGGTACCGGATGAATGCAAGCGGTACCCATGAATATCTGTTAGAAGCCAATGACGGGATGGCAATAAAGGTCATAGCTTACCGCACGAACTTTGATTCTTTGCATTGCACGATAAATCGTTTTTGTATTGAAGAATACAAAAACGAGGAACAACAGGAGTGAACCGAAGTTCCGGCCTGCTTTCACCTTCCTGAAGGCAGTGCCGGAATATCGGCCTCTATTCGGTTTTCCACGTTGTCGGGGAGCTTGGAGAAGAAATCCATCCCCGTTACTTTTTCCACGGAGTCAACCGATACCATGTATTTATCCAGTGCCTGATGATGTGCCTTGTTGTCGAACAGAAAGCCCATGGCGATGGGACTTTTCCGGTTGTAAATCAGCACCACCTTGAAGAAACGGTCGGGCACGGCCACCTGATGCTCTCCGATGCGCTTGGGTTGTTTCTTGTCATAGATAGGTCCGCAGGTAATGTGTACCGTGCCATATTTCCGGGCCCAGCTGCGGCATAATTCTTCCAAATCTCCCCAGTCGTCCCGGTTCAGTTTCTGATTCTGCGGACAGATGTTGCTCATGTAGAACGATTCTTCCATGGCCTTTTTGCTCCATTTCATGTCGGCCGCCGGAGCCATGTGTCCCCGGTCGTATCCGGAGTGCGTATAATCGGCATGCTCCACACGGGGTTCGGGCAAATCCGGGTCGGGTGCGAAGCGGTTCTTTCGCTCTTCACTTCCTTTGGTTTCCTGCTGTGTCAGTTCCCAGGCTACCCAGTTGGGGGTTTTGTAGAAATTATTGTATGAAACGGTATATCCCGTTCGCTGCAACTTGATTTCTTCCCGCTTGGTCAGCATGACGGGAATTTCCAGTTTGCTGCTGATGCGGTTGGCCGAGGGTTGTGACTCCGCCTCGTCCTGCGGCTTTTCTGGCAGGCGTTGTGCCACTTCCTCCTGTGCCTTCTCCAATGTGTGCGAAAGCTCCTTTGTCAGTTCCTTAGCTTCCGGCAGATTCTGCTGGTTCTGATAGAAATAGGCACCGCCACCCAGAATCAGCAGCAGGAGTATGAAGCTTTTCAGGGAGCCGGTGGATGAACTTCTCTTTTTCTTTCCCATAATGTACGTGTATTAAACCAGTTTGAAACGCATCCGGAAGATACCGTCGTTAAAGTCGTGACTGATGATCTTGAAGGTGCCGATTTCTGATGTATTCTCTACATGTTGCCCGATGCACAAGCACTCGTCGTAGTCGCCTACGTGTACCACACGAACCGTCTCGGAAGCTCCTTCAGGCAGCCGTTTCATGTCAAAGCGTCCGGTAGCTTCTTCCTGTGTGATAAATTCCGTAGTGACAGGAAGATGGCGTGCGATTACTTCGTTGACAGTCGTTTCAATGCGTGCAATATCGTCTTCCGAAGGTGCTTGTGAAAGCGCAAAATCGAGTTTGCTTTTCTTCCGTTCGATATGGGCAGATACAGCCCGTCCGCATCCGAAAAAATTGACCATGGTGCGGTTGATGATGTGTTCGCAGGTGTGCATAGGAGGATACTCCTGCTTGTTGTGTGCATTAAGTTGGATTTCTTGTTCCATAAATTACATTGATGAATTGTTTTTTTCTTTTTGCTTTTTTTCTATCAGCATGCTCATGAAGGCCGAGCTGATGATACCTGTAGGAATGGCAATCATGGCGATGCCAATCAGGCTGATGATGCTGCTCAACAACCGTCCCAACGGAGTAATTGGGTAAATGTCGCCGTAACCCACGGTAGTGAAGGCTACGATTGCCCACCAGAATCCGTCGCCGATATTTTCAAAGGCTTCCGGTTGTGCGTAGCGTTCGATGTAGTACATCAGAATGCCAGAGAAACCTAACATGATGCCACAGGCAGTATAGGCCGTAACAAGTTCTTCTCTGACGGTTCGGAGTACGGTGCCAATCATCTGGAAGGAACGTGAATAGCGTATCAGCTTGAAGATAATCAGTACGTAGGCCAGCACTACGAGATGTACGTGCGGGGTTTCCTTGTACACATAAATCACCATGAACGGGATAATTGCCACGAAGTCGATAAGTCCATAAAAGGAGAACAGGTAGCGCAGACGTGCTTTCCAGGCATGGTTGCAACTGGCATACTGCACGGGAGCAGCCACGATGCGTAATCCATATTCGATGGTGAATATAAAGGAGGCCAGGTAGTTGAATGCATACAGGATATTATGGTAGGGAGCTGATTCCTCGAAAGAGCTGTATATGATAGAGCAAATGGAACCGATGATAAAGAACAGCACAAAATATTGAAACCATTTTTTCATCAGCTGGCGATGGATCATCCGGTACTGCTTTTCGTGGCGAATTAGGTGCGGGAGCTTCTCGCGCAGCGGGTCTATCAAGTTGTGAGGTTCTATGTTCATGGTCGTGATTTTAATGAATGATTTTTCGTGTATCAGGCAAATATACTCTTTTCTTTTGCAATAAAGGAGAAAGTGGAAGAAAAAGAAATTAGAGGTACGGAAGGGAGAGCTTAAATTCCCCTGAAAATGAGCCCTAAAAACTGTTATTTTTCATGCCTGAAAAGACGTAAGTGCGTTCCATCCAAAACGCACTTGCGTTTGAACTAAAACGTCCTTGCGTTTGAAGTGAAACGCACTTGTGTTTTAAATCAAATGTACTTGCGTTTTTTTGAAAGCTGAATATGTGCTGGAAAATCTCTTCATTTCCGTTAGAACAATTCCTTTTTCCTTACGTTTCCTTACGCGCGCAT